>VXOC01000074.1 GCA_009840215.1 Gemmatimonadota bacterium
GGGTTGTGCGGGGGGAGAGGGGGGGTGCGGAGGCACCGCCGGGCCGCAGACCCGACAGGGCGATCGGCGCGGAGGCGGCACCCGCGGCCATCGCGGCGAGGAAGGTGCGGCGGGTGGATGGTCGTTTCATGGTTCGCTCTCCGGGACTGACCTGCCACGGGCCCTTGCTGACTGGGCTTCGCGCTGATGATAGGTGACGGCCGGTGGTTCGGGCCAATCCCACAGCCCGAGATACCGCCGAGTCTGTGCAAGACCCGGTGCGTTCAATGCGCGCGAGCAACCGCCGGGAGGATCTTCCGGGCATGCGGCGGACGCTGCCTCCCGATTCGCCCGCGGACTCGCCGGATCACGGCTCGGTTGTCACAAATGTCATGACAACATTACATTATGTCATGTATAGTATACATTGCTCACCCGTCCACCGGTCATTGCCGAGGTCACCGCGCACAAACAGTCCCCCAGGGAGATCGACCCCTTGCCCCTGATCGCCAGCCGCATGAGCCGCCTGGGCACCGAGAACGCCTTCAAGCTCGGCGACGACATCCAGCGATGCGTCGACCGGGGCATGGATGTCATCCGCTTCAACCTGGGCGCCCCCGACTTCCGCAGCGCACCGCACCTCAACCGCGTCGCCGGCAAGGCCCTCGACGCCGGCCGCTCGGGCTACTGCGATCCCGCCGGCATTTTCCCCTTCCGCCAGGCGATCGCCGACCATGTGCGGCGCACCCGCGGCATTGACGTCACCCCGGATCGCGTCGTCGTCACCCCCGGTGCCAAGCCCCCCATCGGCTACACGGTGCAGACCTATGTGGACAAGGGCGACGAGGTCATCTACCCCTCCCCCGGCTTCCCCATCTACGAGTCCTGGGTGCGGTTCGTGGGGGCCGTTCCGGTGCCGCTGTCCCTCTCGGCCGACCGGAACTTCGCCTTCACCGCCGACGACCTGGCCGCGCTCATCACCGAGCGAACCAAGCTCATCATCCTCTGCTCACCCTCGAACCCGACGGGCGGCGTGCTGTCGCGCGACGAACTCGCGGGGATCGCCGCACTGGTCCGCGAACGGTGCCGCCCCGACGCCCGCATCTACTCCGACGAGATCTACGAGCAGATCCTCTTCGACGGCCTCGAACACGAAAGCATCGTGTCGCACCCCGGAATGCCTGAGCGCACGTTGCTGGCCAGCGGCCACTCGAAGGGCTTCGCCATGACCGGTTGGCGGCTCGGCTGGACTGTCCTGCCCACCGAGGAGGAGGCCGCGATCTTCAAGCGGATCAACATCAACATCATGTCGTGCGTCCCGCCGTTTCTGCAGGAGGCGGGCGTTGCGGCGTACGAGGACCCGGCCTCGGCGCGGGAGGTGCGCAGGATGGTGGACGCGTTCGAGAGGCGGCGGAACTGGATCGTTCCTGCGCTCAACGCGATCCCCGGCGTGAGGTGCCGGAAGCCGAAGGGGGCGTTCTACGTCTTCCCGGACGTATCGGGGGTATGTGAACGGCTGGGTGTGTACGAGGCTTGTGAAACGATTCACAAGGGGGGCCGGGGCCCGCAGACCACCCCCGCGGGGATGCTGCAGATGTTCCTGCTGTACCGCTACGGCGTGGCCACGATGGACCGGGCCTCGTTCGGCACGATCGGGGCCGAGGGGCAGGACTTCCTGCGCCTGTCGATCGCGAACGGCATGGAGGACATCCGGCGCGGGGTGGCGCGGATGGCCGAGGCCGCGAATGACACACGGGGCTTCGCCGAATTCGTGCAGAGTGACGACGGGAGCGCGCTATTCGGGTGACCCCTGCGCGGAAAGCGACTCCCGGGTGCAAGGCCCGCACCCCGAAAGCTCGGCTTCCGTAAGCCGAACCGACCGCTCCTATCTTCCCCGGTCCGTCGGAATCCCCCGAGTGATCGCGACCCGCGAATCGCCCTCGCCAGGGAGCGGGCCACCGTCCCAGTCCCTGATGATGGCCCGGATGTTCCCGGTGACCGGATCCGTGACCACGGCCATCCGGCGCGAACCGGTGCGCGTCACTATGTCAGTCCCTTCCGGCCCGGTCAGCACGAGTCGGTCCAGGGTCTCGGCCCAGTCGGACCTGTACGGTACCAGGTAGACGAAGCCTCCACCTCCGTACTCCAGCGGCGTCGGCGAGAATGAAAGCGAGAATGCAGTCTCCCCATCCGCTCTTAAGCCTTCCACCCGGTATGGACCGTCGTTGTCGGGCAACGCCGGCGGACCGTCCACCACGAATGCGGGATCGAGCCTCACCTGTCCATCCCGAACCATGCCCCACACGACGAGCATCTCGCCAGCGACGCCGGAAGCCGCCGGCTCATCATCGAGCATGACGCCGCCGTCCCCCCCGAGCCTGTGGGCCATTGCCTTGTCGAAATGGTAGTCGCTGACCCAGTCCGGATTGCAATACCCCATCAGGTCCTTGTAGCGATTCGGATCGACCAGCCGGTCCTCCACGGCGTCGAACCCCCAGATGCCGATGGAACCACCGCTGTGCGGATAGCTCAGGTCCGGGCCACCCGCCCCTCCGCACGGGGCATGGAGCAGATTCATGTTGTGTCCGAGTTCGTGCGCGTAGATCGGTCCGCTGGTCAGCCCGACACTCACCGGAAAAGCGATGTAGCCCAGCCCGCCGTACGCGGGGCCGTTTATCCTCGCGACCCCGTAGTAGTAGCCGCGGCGGCCCTCCTGGTTGTAGAGAACGCGTGTTTCCTGAATCCACTCCCCCCATCCGCCGGGCGTCCTCAGATCCGCCCCCGTGTTGTAGGTCTCGCGGACCTCCACCTCCATGCTCTCGACCGGCAGAAGCGTGCGGGCCATCCGCACGCGGCCGTGATCGGGACCGATCCCGTTGGTCCAGTTGTGGACGCCCCGGTCGGGTGTGTGAGCAGCGATCGTCGGGATGAAAATCTGACGCAGTCTGGGCATTCTCACTACATCGAGTTCCATCGCGCCTGTTTCGGGATACCGGGTCCGGGACCCCGGAGCCAGCGGCACCACCCCCTCCGGATCGAGTTCGACCACCATGCCGACCCCCGGCTGGATCAGGTGTCCGGGAACGAACCCGTTGTGTGAATCCTCAAGATTCGACTCGACGATGTTCTTTGAGGTGGAGTCCCCCAGCGCCGGGTACACCTCGTTATAGACCTCCTCGCCATCCTGGAACAGCCTGACCCGGACGCTGGGGCGGTAGTAGCTGGTCTGATCGCCGACCACGAAGACGCGGGCGAGGGCCGGTCGTCCGGGAATCAGCGAGACGGTGCTGCGCCTGTTCTGCGCGACCTGGTTCAGGTAGAACACCGCGGAAAGCTGGACCTCGCTCGGATTCATGCGGAACCTGGTGGCGGCCGCCATCCCGGCCACCTCCACGCCGACCACCACCTCGCCACCTCCAACCGCGGTCATGAGGCCATTGCGGGCGACTTCCGCGATCGTCGGGTCCGAGACCTTCCAGGTGGGAGCCCAACTGGGGACCGACATCAGCTCGCCGTTCTGGTCGCGCACCTCGACTCTCAGCTTCTCCGACTCCCCCTCCAAGTAGAATCCGCCCCGCGGCGAGATATCGATCGAGGTCGGGATCCGATCCGCTTCCAGCGCGAAATCACCGCACGCCGCGAATACCGCCACCGTCAGTGCCAGGGACACCTTCCGTACCAACATTCTCATGATTCCATCTCCGCTCAGTGGAAGCCGCTACACACCTGTGGGCACCCCTCTCGTAATCGTCACCCGCGCGTCACCCTCGCCGGGGAGCGGGCCGCCATCCCAGTCCCTGATGATGGCTCGGATCCTCCCCGTAGCCGGATCGGTCACCACGGCGACCGCCGGCGAACCGGTGCGGGTTACGGTGTCGGTCCCCTCCGGTCCCGTCAACACGAGCCGGTCCAGGGTCCCGGCCCATTCCGACTCGTACGGAACCAGGAACACGAAACCGGCTGCACCGTACTCCCCCGGGGTCGGCGTAAACGATATCGCAAACTCCGGCTGACCATCCACTCCGATCCCCGCCACCCGATAGGGACCGTCGGAATCGGGCAGAGAAGCCGGACCGTGCACCACGAACGCCGGGTCGAGGGTCAGCTGCCCGTTCTGTACCGTACCCCATATCACGAGCATTTCGCCCCGCGCTCCGCTCCCGGCCGCCGACGCCGCGTCAAGCACAACCCCGCCGTCTCCTTCGAGCCTGTGGGTAAACGCCTTGTTGAAGTGGTAGTCGCTGATCCAGCGTCCGATTGCGTTTTCGGATCTGTTGCGATCATTGGACTT
>VXOC01000123.1 GCA_009840215.1 Gemmatimonadota bacterium
TGTCAAAGAGACGGGGGAGGAGGAAGGCGAAGAGGAGGGTGGCCGCGTCAGGGAATCGGGTTCTCATGGTGTTTCTCCGGATCTGGAATACGCTGCGGGCGGGGACCCTCCGGGAAGGGTGATGACGGTGTGGATGAGGATAGTCCCAACCGGTGCCGGGGGTCCAGTCGGGCGATGTGCCATACATATGGTATACACATATGGTTTCCCATAGAACACCGGAATGGCGGTTCGCAAACCCGCGGGTACGGTTGTTGCGCGAACTGGCCCGAAGTTCTGCAGCATTCGCGGACCATGTCGGGCGTCGTGCCCATACAACCAAACCCAGTCGTGAACCTGTCCAACACGTGACCACTCCCGCGCCGCGGACATTGCCATGACCTCGCGGCCACCAGCGCCCACCCCGCGTTCGCGAGCACCATCGATGTGAAAGGACCCACATGCCGACGGCCCCGCCCATCACCGCAACCACTCCCACTCCGGCCAAATCCACCCTGCTCCTGGCGGGGAGACGCGCCCGCTGGTGGAAATGCTCGGCACGCAGAGCTTCAGTTCGGTTTCACGCGGGGGAAGCCAGAACACCGGCCCGTGGATCTTCGGGCATGAGCTGCTCCAGCGGCAGGTGGGAGAGCACCTCGCCGTCGCGCAGACCGACCTGGGTTCGGTCCGGGTCTTCGACCGATCGGGGGCTGTCGTCGCGGAGATACCGTTGCCACCCGGCAGGAGAGCGTCGGAGAGTCAGATCGAAGCCGCCCGCGAGCGTCGCGTCAGGTCGTCCGAAAGGCTGGCCGGCAGCTTCGCCGAAATGGCCGGCAGGATCGCCCAGGAACGGGGTGAGGAAGTGGGGCGGATCAGGGGACTCGAGGACAGCGCCGACCGTATGGGCGCCCTCCCCGCCAACGAGGTCACACCTCCGATCGACCGCATGCTGGGCGACATGGACGGGAGACTCTGGCTGCGCCTCTTCGACCCCGCCAACGGGGACCTCGATGACGCCTTGGTGAGCGAGGAGTGGCTGGCCTGGGACATCTCCGCGCCACGGCTTGTTTTCAAGGTGACTCTGGCCAGTGGCGAAGATCTCCTCGATGCAGCCGGCGACCGGGTGCTGCTTCGTACCCGGGACGAGTTCGACGTGGACTACGTGGTGGTCAGGGAGATCGCGAGGTAGGAGACTGAAGGGGAGACGCCGCAGTCTCGGAGATCGGAGACAGGAAACCCACAGTTCAGAGCGCACTCGTGCGTTGGATCACTGATTCTGCGGCAGGAGCCTTTGTCGGCGAGGGAGGCGTTGGCTCGACAGGCCCCTTAGGGGCGGTCAGAGTCCGGCCATGGTTACCGAAGCACTTGCGGGAGAGGGAGATGCGATCACGACGATCGTCGTCGTCGTGGTTTCGGTATCGATTGATGGCGCTCCGGGGTGTCACGTTTTTGCGCGCTTGCAGCCACTAACTGGTACAGAACACCACTGTTGCGGTTAGGCGACAGCGTACACCACACTCCGCAGGAGAGGAACCACCATGGACGCACGACCCGAGGGCAACTACGGTAGAAACCTGACCATCCGGCTCGCACTGCTCCTGCTGATCGGCGTGTTGTTGCTATACGGACCCGGATGGGGAAGGCTGGGGCTTCGATGACGACGGCAACATCAGGCGCTACAATTGCGACACGCAGTGGAACACGTGCGAGGAGCAGTGACGGTGGTGGTGGCAACCAGGACCTGCGGAAACGGACTGCTTGACCTGTCGTCTGGAGATATCGGTGAAACCCGGAGGTAGCCTCACTCGGGCAGCGCTGACACCGATTCTTGCTTTCGCCACCGCACCGGGATCGCTCAATGGGACCCAGCAGGTCCCGCCGGAGCTTGGCTTGGCCGAGATTCCGCTGTTCCATTCCGCGGGACACGCCGACCAGCGGGTATCGGTGATCGGGTCGCTGTCGGGCGCGATGTTCCTGGGGATCGATCAGGTCGTCTTTGTTGATCGCTTGTCGCAACAGCTGGTGTTCCTGAATACTGACAGCGGCGCGGTCGCGTCAGCCGGGCGAAGGGGCGATGGACCCCAGGAGTTCAAGAGCGTCCGGCTGCTTGCCCGGGCCGCCGATGGGAGCGTCGCCGTTTGGGACCCGATTCGTCATCGCATGAATCTGGTCGGAATCGTGAATGGCAAAGGAGTGATCGGTGAAGTTCCGGGAGTCGACAAGTCGGCACTGAGAAGCCGCGGAATCGGCATGACGGAGCCGATCGCCAGATACGAAGACGGCACGGTGGTATACGAGGGCCGGGAGTTACCATCCACTCCCATGTTCAGCCCAAACACTCGTGAGCCAGGCCATTACCGGAACACGTTCAGCTACTGGCTTGCAGTGCCGGGCGAGCCGCTGCGGCTGTTGTTCGAGGGTTTGGGTTCGGAATTGTTCAATTCGGCGGCAGGGTCTGGGTCTGCGACTCAAGATGTGATCTTCGGACACTCGTTACTGCACACACAAGTAGGCGAATTCGTCGCGGTGTCGCAGACGGATTTGGGGTCGGTGCTTGTGTTCGATCGCTCGGGAGGGGTGATGGCAGAGGTGCCTTTGGAACCGGGCACGGCAGTCACGCAAGAGGACATCGACGCTGTACGGGAGCGCCGTCTGGCGACGAACGCGGACCAGACGCGGCAGATAAGAGAACAAATGCAGGGACAGGACTTTCCCGTCGACATTGCGAGCCTCTGGGCCAAGCGGCGCGACAACATCCGCACTACCCCGGCCAACGAAACCGCGCCTCCCATCGATCGTATGCAGGGCGACCTGGATGGGCGCCTGTGGTTGCGGTTGTTTCGCCCCGGCGAAACGGGGCAGCGCTGGCAGGTGTGGGAGCTCGGAGGGCCGCGTCTGGTGTTCACACTCGTCCTGCCGGAGGGCGAGGCGTTTCTCGACGCGACCGGGGATCGCGTGCTGCTAAGGGCCCGGGACGAGTTCGACGTGGACTACCTGGTCATTAAGGGAATCGCGAGATAGTGGCTGAGGAGGCACCGGAATCTCGCCGATCGGGGACTGGTAGAGCACGCGGCAGCGGGCTGGAGAAAGCCACAAATGTCGCGATCATCGTGACGCTCCTCTTTCTGCTCCTATTGCGCGGGGCGCATGACGCGTTGCTGGCCGATGGGAGCTGGACTACACGACAGGACTGGATTGGCCTGGGAAAGGCGATAGGTGTCGGCGAACTGGCGCGCTTCGTTGATTGTCTGGAGAGCGGGAAGGCCGAAGCACGCGTGGATGGCGACCTGCGCCTGGCGGCCGACCTGGGCATCTCATCCACTCCGACCTTCGTCACCGTGCGTGGCGTGTATCCCGGGGCCAACGGATTCCGCGCCGCCCTTCAAGGGATCGCTGGTAGCATGAAGTAGCGAAGAAGCACACGGGTGGTTGCGGTCGAGCGGTTTGGGGCGCATTCTCATCTGAATCGGAACAGGGCTCCGGGAGGGAAAGGAGTGGCGGAGGTGAGCCAACCACCAGATCAGCAGTCGGATTCGTCAGCCCGCCCCAACAGCGGGTTGATCGGCCAGTGGGCCCGGGAGCACCGGCACGCGATGCTCAGGGAAGCCGGGAATTGGGCGGGCGATGCGGTGACCGCCGAAGACATCGTGCAGGACGCCCTGTGGATAGCCCATCGCGAGGCCGGGCAGCTCAAGGATGCCGGGAAGACGAGGAGCTGGCTGATTGGCATCGTCAGGAGAATCGGTCGGCGCGGGGCTGGCAAACGGGCTCGTCGAGCAGGTCTTCTCCAGAAACGCCAGGTGGACGTGGAAGCGTGGCTGATGCTTGAAACCGACTCGGATTCCCGTCGCGACGAAGTGCTGGCCCTCGCGGATTCCCTCCCATCGAGACAGCGCGAGATCATTCGCCTGGTGGTGTTGGAACAGATGCGGGGTGCGGAGATCGCCGAGCGACTGGAAACAACCGGAGCGGCCATCAGGCAGAGTCGGAGGAGGGCCATTCTTCGCTTGAAGGCGATGGTCCAGGGGGGTTCAACTCCTTGATGAGGGGGTGAAAGCCTTCGAGTCATCGGGGACGTGCGTTATCCGGGCCCACCTTTCGGTCCCTCCGACCGTCCATCAGATTCGTGCGCGACCGTGTGATGCCGGTCCGGCCGGCCCGAATCGGCGGTCCGGTGCGAAGCCGGTCTTTACACTTCACCCCCCCCGGCGCCGGGCGCGGGGTGCGGGGGGTCGGGGCGGCCGGGGGGAGGGG
>VXOC01000210.1 GCA_009840215.1 Gemmatimonadota bacterium
TCGGCGGCGTGATCATCATCCTCTTCGGGCTGCACCTGATGGGGGTCTTCCAGCTGATGCCCCTGTTGAGCGAAAAGCGCGTCCACCTGGCGGACAGACCGGTCGGATACGCCGGAACGGTCATGGTGGGCATAGCCTTCGGCGCGGGTTGGACACCGTGCATCGGCCCGATCCTGGGTGCGATCATGACGATGGCGGCGTCGCAGGAGCACCTCGCGACCGGGATGTTGCTCCTCTTCGTCTATTCGATGGGGCTCGCGGTCCCGTTCATGCTGGCGGCGCTCGCGCTGGAGGCCTTCCTGCGCGCGTTCACGCGTTACCGCCGCTTCCTGCCGGCTATCCAGAAAGTCGCGGGCGCGCTGCTGATCGCTCTCGGGTTGCTGCTGGCCACCGGCTCGTTCGTGATGCTGGCCGCGTGGCTGAACCGCTTCACTCCGGAGTTCCTGCTGGAACGGCTGTAGTCCGCCGCCGGCCGGCACACCGCCATCCCGTCATCAAAGGAGATCGCCGCAAGTGGCCCTCGTCCCGTCAACCATGCTTCCGCTGGGCACTCCCGCCCCGGACTTCTCGCTCCCCGAGCCCTACACGGGCCGGACCGTGTCGCTCTCGGACTTCGACGGCGCCCCCGCGCTCCTCGTCGCCTTTCTGTGCAACCACTGTCCGTACGTCAAGCACATCGCGGACCACTTCGCGGCGGTGGCCGGCGGGTTCCAGATGGACGGCGCGGCGGTCGTAGGCATCAACTCCAACGACGTCACCACCCACCCGGCCGACAGCCCCGACGGAATGAAGGGCGAGGTGGAGTGGCGCGGCTACACCTTCCCGTACCTCTTCGACGAGACGCAGGAGGTGGCGAAGGCCTATCGCGCGGCTTGCACGCCGGACTTCTTCCTGTTCGACGCGGACCGGCGCCTGGCGTATCGCGGACAGTTCGATTCGACGCGGCCGGGGTCGAAGGAGATCGTGACGGGACGGGATTTGCGGGCGGCGATGAAGGCCGTGCTGGCCGGGCAGAGGCCGTCGGAGGAGCAGACTCCGAGCATCGGGTGCAATGTGAAGTGGCGTGCGGAGAACGAGCCGGACTGGTGGGGGTGAAAGGACACCCGAACCCGGCGCGGAGGACCCTGTGGCGATGCAGTGCTCCGGGTCACGGACCCGGCATTTCGCCGCAACACGTTGGGCTATTGAAAGATACCCACTGAAAGCAACGCACGGCGATCGTTGTTGGATCGCTACGTGTCATAGCTGTTCCCTCGAGTCTGCCCATAACATGTAAGCCTTGACCCGCCCGCGTTGTCGTTGCGGTAGGGTCCGGTGTCGAACACCAGCGGCGAGGGAGAGTGCGCCATGCGACCGACCCATGGTGTCAATCGGAGATCCCCCCAAACCCCGCGGGAGCTGCTCCCGGCGATCGCCTTTGCGGTTGCATTCTCGATGACCGCGACGTCGGCGTGCGATGACGAACCCACGCTTCCCCAATTCCCGGCACCGGCCTCGATGACCATTACCCCGGAAGCGGCGTTGCTGACCAGCGTGGGCGACACCGTCCTGCTGGTAGCCCGGGTCCGCGACGAGTATGGACGGGTGATCGCAGGATTTCCGGTCTCCTGGTCCACCGGCAGCGCGGCGGTGGCGACGGTGAGCGAATCGGGCTTCGTGCGCGCCGTCGGCGCGGGCGAAGCCACGATCAGGGCGACGGCGGATTCGGTTTCGGCGACGTCGGCGATCACGGTGGTGCTCAATCCGGACCGGGCGGGTCTGATGTCGCTGTACCACGCCGCCGGCGGATCAGAATGGTTGCGGAGCGGGAACTGGCTCAGCGACGCGCCCCTTGGCGAATGGGATGGCGTCCAGGTCGATGAGCGGGGGCGAGTTACGGGGCTGGAACTCTCGTGGAACAACATGAAGGGCAACCTGCCGCCCGAACTCGGATTCATGGACATGCTCGAGGTGCTCGATCTCGGCTTCAACCCCCAGCTGGCGGCACCGTTGCCCACCGAGTTGTACGGTATGGCGATGCTCGCGGAACTCATCCTCCCGTACACGGACATGAGAACCACGATGCTGGGCGACTTCCTCCGACTGCCCCGCTTGCGCACGCTGAATCTCTACGGGAGCGGCATGTCGGGCTCCCTGCCTCCGGAACTGGCGGATCACCGCGAGCTGCGCAACCTGAACCTCGCAATTGCCCAGCTCTCCGGAACGATTCCACCCGGCATCGTCGAGATGCCCCACCTCGCCAATCTGAGTCTCCTGCGCAACGCCGGGATAACGGGCGCATTGCCCGAGGACATCGGTCGACTGTCCACGCTCACCGGTCTCAATCTGACGGGGACCGGCATGTCGGGAACCCTGCCGCTCGGCCTTACCGGGATCGAAGGGCTGGATACGCTCCTGACGGGGGAAACCGAACTGTGCGGCCCCGACGACGAGCGATTCCGGGAATGGCTGAGGGGCGTGCAGAAACAACGGGTTGCCCCCTGCACGGGACCGAAGGCCGTGTCCACCGCCTATCTCGTGCAGCAGGTGCAGTCGAGAGAGTTTCCCGTTCCACTGGTGGCGGACGAGGAAGCGCTGCTGCGCGTCTTCGTGGTTGCGCCCCGGGCGGCTGGACAGCTGATCCCGCCGGTTCGGGCGACCTTCTACCTGGACGGAGCCGAAGCGGAGGTCGTGGAGATCACCTCGGACTCGTCGTTCATCCGCGATGTGGTGGGCGAAGACGAACTCGCTTCTTCGGCCAACGTGGTCATCCGGGCGTCTGTGATTCAGCCCGGGTTGGAGATGGTGGTCGAGATCGACCCGGACGGCACGATGGATCCGGAACTGGGCGTGGCCAGGCGGATTCCCGAAACGGGCCGGACAGGCCTGGACGTGCGGGAGATGCCCGTACTCCCCCTTACGCTGGTGCCGTTCCTCTACGCCCCCGACCCGGACTCCTCGCTACTGGAACGCATCGACGGAATGACGGCGGAGGACACGCTGTTGTGGGGCATCCGGACACTGATGCCGGTGCGTAAGCTGGACCTGGCGGTACACGAGCCGGTCTCCACCAACACGACCTCTCCGGTCGCGCTGATGAATCGGACGGAAGCGATCCGGGTTGCGGAGAGCGGCCGGGGTTACTTCATGGGAACCCTGCCGGCGAGCCAGGCGAACTACCCGGGTGTCTCCACCATCGGCACGGGCTGGTCGAGCTTCTCCATTCCCGATGCCTGGGTCATGGTGCACGAACTCGGACACAACCTGGGCCTGCTACATGCCAATTGCGGCCCCAATCTGACGAACACCGACCCGATGTTTCCCGATCCCAACGGAAAGATTGGCGCGTGGGGATACCGGATGGCCGGCGGCGCGCTGGTTCCGCCGACCAAGCCGGACTTCATGTCGTACTGCGGTCCCGACGTGTGGGTCAGCGAGTACTATTTCTCGAACATGCTGAGGTACCGGTTCGAGTTGGGTGACCTGGACGACGCGCCGGCCTCGATCGCCGCGGGGCCTTCGCTGCTCGTCTGGGGTGGTGTGGGGCCGGACGGCACACCCTTCCTCGAGCCGGCGTTCGTCCTGGATGGTGCCGTGACCTTGCCGCGGGAGACGGGTCCGCATCGGCTGGCGGGCGCCGGGGCGGACGGGCGCGAGCTCTTCTCCCTGAGCTTCGACATGTCGGAAACGGCCGATGGAGAAGGTGGCTCGTCCTTCGTGTTCGCCGTTCCGGGGGATCGCTCGTGGGGAAGCGAGCTGGCGCGCATCACGCTGACGGGTCCTGATGGCTCCGTTTCGCTGGACGCGGACGGTGAGAGCGCGGGGGTGATCATCCGGGATCCACTGACCGGGCGGATCCGGGGGATCTTCACCGGTCTCCTGCCGGGCAGTACCCGTGCGGATGCGGTTGCCCTGGCGCCCGAGCCCGGGCTCGAGGTCCTGTTCAGCCGCGGGCTTCCGGACGCGGTGGAGTGGGAGCGGTGATGATGTGATGCGGTGATGACGTGATGCGCCATGCGGTGCGGGGTCAGTCGCCCCCCGGCCGTTCGCCCCGCTGGTCACAGCGGTCATATGACTCCAGATTGGAGTGGACCTCCGCTGCCGGCACCCGGCTCCGGCACGAACCGGTAGGAAAGATGAAGAACCTCGTATCTGTCGGTCCCCTCGTTTTCCTGTGCACGGTCCTGGCGACCGCAACGCCTCCACCCGCCGCCGCCCAGCCCCCGCCCGAC
>VXOC01000060.1:0-1365 GCA_009840215.1 Gemmatimonadota bacterium
GGCGGGGGGGTAGGCTCCTTCAACCCCCCAGCCCCTCCACCACCCCCAATACGGCTTCCGCCCCCTCGCGGACCGCCGAAATCTGGAACCCGGCAACCTCCCCCCGCAACTCCCCGGCCACCTCGCGAGCAATGGCCATCCCCTCGGCCGAGGCGCGACCCGCACCCCTCTCCTCCGCCCGGCGCATCCGCTCCACCACCCGGTCCGGCAAATGCACGCCCGGGACTTCATTCTGCAGGAACTCCGCCTGCCGCGCGCTCTCCAGAGGCAGAATCCCCGCAATCAAGGGGATTCTCTGTTCCGTTTCGGCGAGGAATTCCCTCAGCCGCCCCACATCGAAGACCGGCTGGGACACGGCAAAATCCGCGCCCGCGTCCACCTTCCAGCGGAACCGGCCCAGTTCCCGGGCGCGATCACGGGCCGCCTGGTTGAGGGCGACCCCCACCACGAAACCCGCCGGGTCGCCCAGATCGTTGCCGGAAGGGTCCACTCCGGCGTTCAGTCCCGCAACGACATTCGTGAGCCCTATCGAGTCGACATCGACCACGGACCGGTAGTCGGGGTAGGGAGCGGGACCGGGAGGATCGCCGGTCAGGAGCAGGACGTTGTGCAGACCGGTGGCTGCGGCACCCAGGAGGTCGCTCAGCATCCTGGAGAGCTTGCGGTCGCGGCAGGTGTAGTGGACCAGCGATTCGATGCCGGGACACGAGTCGGCGATCAGTGAGGCTGTGGCGAAGACGCCGAGGCGGGCGGCCCCCCGATCCTCGTGCACGGCGATCAGGTCGGCTCCGGCCGCGGCCAGCGAGCGACAATCCCTGACGAGCGCCGCGGTATCCCATCCCCGGGGGGGAAGGACACGGACCGAGGTGACGAAGTCGCCCCGCGCCAGCCGCTGGCCCAGGCCGGAGCGCGTCGCCAGTGGAGGCGTCGGCTTCCCGCCCGCGTCGATGGCCGTCTCCGGAGCAGCCCGAACCGACACCGTGCGCGGCCGGCTCGCGGCGACCTCCTCGCTGATGCTGCGGATGTGCTCCGGGGTGGTACCGCAACAACCGCCCACGATGCGCGCGCCCGCGTCGATGAGGCGGCGCGCATACCGCGCCATGTAGTCGGGCCGGGTCAGGTACATCTTGCGCTCCCGCACGGCTGTCGGGAGTCCCGCGTTGGGCTGGGCCGCGAGGGGAAGTGAGGTGACCCGCGCCATGCCCTCCAGCGCCTCAAGCACGACGGCCGGCCCGACCGAGCAGTTGAGGCCCACGACATCCGCGCCCCAGTCGTGGGGGGGGGGGGGGGGCCGCGCGGGCGGGGGCCGCGCCGCCGGGGGGGCCGCCCCGGGGGGCCCCGCGCCCGGCGCGGGGCGGGGGGGGG
>VXOC01000060.1:1375-34167 GCA_009840215.1 Gemmatimonadota bacterium
GGGGGTCGGTGTGGGCTTGGTCGGGCCCCCGCTCCTGGCCCGCCTGCCCCTCACCCCGGGGGGCGGCCCCGGCCCACCCGCGCCACCCCCCCAAACCCCCCCCCCCGGCGGGGGCCGCGCGCGCGGCCTGCTCGACGGAAGCCCCCGATGCGGTCTTCCCGTCTTCGCCGTCCACCGTCACCTGGACGACTACGGGAAGATCACAACGGCTCTTCACCGCGCGAAACGCCTGCTCCAGCTCGCCGAGGTCGGAAAAGGTCTCCAGGATGAACCCGTCCACGCCGCCGGCGAGCAGGCCGTCCACCTGGCGGCCGAAGTACTCCCGCGCCTCCTTCAGTGACGTGGGACCCAACGGCTCGACGCGAATCCCCAGCGGGCCGATCGCTCCAGCCACCGCGGCCCGCCCACCCCCCGCCCGAACCGCAATCTCGGCGGCGAGACGGTTCAGCTCTTCGGTGCGTTCTTCAAGCCGGTGCGATGAGAGCTTCACCGGGTTCGCGCCGAAGGTGTTGGTCTCCAATATCTCCGCCCCGGCTCGGACGTACTGCGCGTGAACCTCCCCCACCAGCTCGGGGTGCGTCGCATTGAGTTCGTCGTAGCAGACGTTCACGAACACGCCCCGTTCATACAGCATCGTACCCATGGCCCCGTCCGCCACGAGAACCCGCCCGGCGCCGAGCATCGCTCTCAGGTCAGCCACGGCCGCCCTCTCTTCGTACCCCTTTGCGGCCCGCGCCGGCACCCACCTTCGCGCCTCGGACGCGTCCCCCGTCCCCCGCCCCCTCCGCCACATTCTGTGCCAGCCACCGTCCGGCCTCCTCCACCGACATCCCCGCGCGGCGGGCGTAGTCCTCCACCTGGTCGCGGCCCACCCGTCCGCCCCCGAAGTAGAAGGCGTCCGGGTGCCCGATGTAGAACCCCGAAACGGAGGCGGCCGGGAACATGGCACAGCTTTCGGTCAGCGTCACGCCGATCCTCTCCGCGTCCAGCAGCTTGAAGAGAGTCCGCTTGACCGAGTGATCCGGACACGCGGGATACCCCGGCGCCGGCCGTATCCCGCCGTACTCCTCGGCGATCAGCTGCCGGTTGGTCAGCGATTCCCCGGGCGCATAGCCCCAGAACTCCCGGCGCACCCGTTCGTGCATGCGCTCGGCGAAGGCCTCGGCCAGCCGGTCCGCGAGCGCCTTCACGAGGATGCTGCGGTAGTCGTCACCGGCCGCCTCGAACCCGGCGGCGAGTTCGGCCACGCCCTCTCCGGCCGTCACCACGAAGGCGCCGGCATAGTCGGCCACGCCCGAGGCGAGCGGGGCCACGAAGTCCGCGAGGCACAGGTTGGGACGCGCCGCCCTCTTCGTGAATTGCTGGCGCAGGCAGGGCAGGGCGGCGAGCGGGACGGACCGGGACTCGTCCGCGAAGAGCACGATGTCGTCCCCCACGGCGTTGGCCGGGTAGAGTCCCACGATCCCGCGTGCGACGAGACGGCCCTGATGGCGGAGCTGCTCCAGCAGGGCGACCGCGTCGCGGTGCAGGCTGGCCGCTTCGGGCCCGACAACCGGATCGGAGAGAATGTCGGGGTAGTTGCCGCGGAGCTCCCAGGCCTGGAAGAAGGGTGTCCAGTCGATACGGTCGACCAGTTCGCCCAGGTCGTAGGAGGCGTGCGCGGGTTGCGAGGGAGCGGCCGAGGGGCCATGGCCGCCCGCGACGAGGCGGTCGGGGACGGTATGCGGGCCGTGGCTGCCCGCCACCCGATGGACCCGGGGGGCAGGGAAGATGCGATTGCCGGTCCACGACGGGCGGACCGGTGCATACGCGCTCCAATCCAGCGGCAGCCGGTTTGCGCGCGCGTCTTCCAGCGACAGCAGCGGAGCCCGGCGCCGAGCCGCTCCCCGCCTGCGCCGCACGGCCGCGTACTCCTCGCGGATGCCGGTCGTGTAGGCCACGCGGCTCCCTGGATCGAGCAGCCTCCCCGCCACTTCCGCGCAGCGCGAGGCATCGAGCACGTGAATGGTGGCGCCCGAGTACCGCTCCTCGATCTTCACTGCCGTGTGGACCCGCGACGTGGTGGCGCCCCCGATCAGCAGCGGAATCTCCATGCCGGTGCGCTCCATCTCGGAGGCAACGTGCACCATCTGGTCGAGGCTGGGCGTGATCAGCCCCGAGAGGCCCACGATGTCCGCGTCCACCTCGCGTGCCTTCTCGAGGATGGCCTCGGCGGGCACCATCACCCCCAGGTCGAAGACCTCGTAGTTGTTGCACTGCAACACCACGCCGACGATGTTCTTGCCGATGTCGTGGACGTCCCCCTTGACGGTGGCCAGCACGATCCGCCCGGCCGACCGGGACTCGCTGCCGGCCGGCTTCTCACGCTCCAGATACGGCACCAGGTACCCCACCGCGCGCTTCATCACGCGCGCGCTCTTGACGACCTGGGGGAGGAACATCTTCCCCGAGCCGAAGAGGTCGCCCACGGTGTTCATCCCCGCCATCAGGGGCCCCTCGATGACGTCGAGCGCAAGCTCCGCTCCCACCCGCGCCTCCTCGGTGTCCCCCTCGATGTAGTCCGTGATCCCGTGCACCAGCGCGTGGCTCAGACGCGCCTCCACCGGAGCGTCGCGCCAGGAGAGGTCCGTTGCGGCCTGTGCCGCCCCGTCCCGGTAGCTTCCCGCCAGCGCCGTCAGGCGGTCCGTCGCGTCCTCGCGCCGATCGAAGAGCACGTCCTCGACCGCTTCAAGCAATTCATCTGGTATTTCATCATAAACCGCTATCGCACCAGCATTTACTATCCCCATGTCCATCCCCGCCAAGCCCGCGTGGTACAGGAACGCCGAGTGCATGGCCTCGCGCACCCCGTGGCTCCCGCGGAAGGAGAAGGAGACGTTGCTCACCCCGCCGCTCACGAGGCAGTGGGGCAGCGACCCCTTGATCCGCCCTGTGGCATCGATGAAGGCGGCCGCGTACTCGTTGTGCTCGGCGATCCCCGTCGCGACCGCGAAGATGTTGGGGTCGAAGATGATATCCTCGGGCGGGAGGCCCTCCTGCCGCGCGAGGATGTCGTAGGCGCGCGTGCAGATCTCCACCTTGCGGTCCGCGGTGGCCGCCTGGCCGCTCTCGTCGAAGGCCATCACGACGACCGCCGCCCCGTAGCGGCGCGCCAGCCGCGCCTTTTCCCGGAATGCGTCCTCCCCGTCCTTCAGGCTGATCGAATTCACGACCGCCTTCCCCTGCACACACCTCAGCCCGGCCTCGATCACCTCCCACTTCGAGGAATCGATCATGAAGGGAACGCGCGCGATCTCGGGTTCGGCCGCCATCAGGTTCAGGAACCTGACCATCGCCGCTTCGGCGTCGAGCAGCCCCTCGTCCATGTTGACGTCGATGATTTGGGCGCCGCCCCGCACCTGCTGGCGGGCCACGTCAAGCCCGGTCTCGTAGTCCCCGTCGCGGATCAGCCGGGCGAAGCGGGCGGAGCCGGTCACGTTGGTGCGTTCGCCCACATTCACGAAGAGCGACTCGGGCCCGATGGTGACTGGCTCGAGGCCCGCCAGCCGGGTTCGGACCGGATGACCGGGCCGCTCCCTCGGAGGCACGCCCTCCACCGCCTCGGCGATCGCGGCGATGTGGTCCGGGGTCGTCCCGCAGCACCCGCCCGCGAAGTTGAGAAACCCTGCCCGCGCGAACTCGCCCATCGTTCGCGCCATCTCTGCGGGAGACAGGTCGTACTCCCCGAACTCGTTGGGCAGACCCGCGTTCGGGTGACAGCTCATCCAGGTCTCGCAAACCGCCGACAGCTCCTGCAGATAGGGGCGCAACGCATCGGGTCCCAGCGCGCAGTTGAGCCCGAACGAAAGCGGCTCGGCGTGCCGGAGCGAATTGTAGAATGCCTCCGGGGTCTGCCCGGTCAGGGTGCGCCCGCTCTGGTCGGTGATCGTCCCCGAGATCATGATGGGGACTTCGAGCCCGGTCTCGTCGCGCACTTCCATGATGGCGAAGAGCGCCGCCTTCGCGTTCAGGGTGTCGAAGACGGTCTCGACCATGAGGAGATCGACACCGCCCGCGATCAGGGCGCGGACCTGCTCGCCGTACGCGGTCCGGAGTTCCTCGAAGGTGACCTGCCGGGCTCCCGGGTCGTTCACGTCGGCCGAGATCGAGGCCGTGCGGTTCATCGGTCCGAGGATCCCGGCCACGAAGCGGGGCCGCTCCGGAGTGCGAATCGTGTACTCGTCAGCGGCCTCGCGCGCGATCCGCGCGGCTGCGAGGTTGATCTCGGCCACCGCGTCCTCGACGCCGTAGTCGGACATCGGCAGCCGGGTGGAGCTGAAGGTGTTGGTCTCGATGATGTCGGCGCCCGCGGCCAGGTAGGCGCGGTGAATCTCGCCGATCACATCGGGACGGGTCAGCGAGAGGAGGTCGTTGTTGCCGAGGAGCGGGGTGGAGTGGGACACGAAGAGGTCGCCCCGGAAGTCCGGTTCGCCCAGGTCGTACGCCTGGATCATGGTCCCCATTGCGCCATCGAGGACCAGGATGCGCTCGCCGGCCAGCCGTCCGACCTGCCGAAGGCGATCCGGGCCGGCGGCCATTGTCCCGGGGTCCGCGCCGGTCGTGCCGTCAGGCTTCGCGCCGTGTATCGGGCCCTCCCGGCGAGCCGCGTTCGTCGATCTCACTGGTGCCACGCCTCCTCCGCCGGAGCCCCGGCGGTGCGGGATCCGGCCCTGCCGGTTCCCACCGGGCGAGAGGTGACGCGTCGCGTCGCGAGAAGGCCGTGCACCGGCGGCCGCGAACGACCCGCATCGCTGCGGGTGGCTTTTTAGCTGTTCCCGGCCGCAATACGCCACAAATCGCCGTGTGATCCCTTCGGTCCCGCCATTTGGCAGAGACCTGTGTCCCATTCATAGCAAGGAACCCGGCGGGCATCAAGGGGGTACGAGGGATTGTGTGTCGGCGTCGCACACTGACGGGAGCGGGGACGCGAGACCTCAGGTCGCCTCGCGTGTCGCCCCGGGACTGGCGACAGGACGTTCCGAAGCCTAGTTTTTTTGGAAGCGTCCCGGGGTGAATTGCCCGACGATTGCACCGCCGACAACCCGGCGGGGCAATCCCCAATGCTCCGCGGAAATGCTCGCAAGAGGCGAGACGGCTTTCAGGGGAATCGAGGACGCAGATTCAGCCTAGTTGGGAGGAGAACCAAGTGAACGGCGTGAGCACGAAGGTACGGTTCGCTCCGACCCGCGCAGCCCGGCCCGGCAGGATGTCGGGGCGGTCAATCGTCACGGCCGCGGTCCTGGCACTGTCGGCATTGTGCCTGACCTCGCCGCAGGAAGCGATGTCCCAGGAAACGGCGGCCGAGCGCGTCACGATCACGGGCCGCGTGGTGGACGCGCTCACCGGGGATCCCATCGCCGGCGTCGAGGTCGTGGTGCGTGGTGGAACCGATCCCGGCGGCACTCTCCAGGTCGTAACGGACGACGCCGGGGAATTCGAGATGTTTGACATCGCCGTGGGAGAGTACCGGCTCCACCTGAGCCACCTCGACTACAACCCGGCGGTAGGCGAGTTCACGGTCATGCGCTCCGGTGGCTTCGTCACCTCGATGCAGCCGCTGTCGGCGGGGTCCAACGAACTCATGACGGGGATCATCGGGGTGGTCACCGATCGTTCGAGCGGTGCTCTCCTCTCCGGCGTTTACGTGACGATGGGCGGTGGGCAGAGGGGGGTGATGTCGGATCTGCGCGGGGAGTTCGTGCTCGACCAGCTCGGCGGGGGCCAGCATGTCGTCGAGTTCTCCATGATCGGATACGCGCCGCGGGCGGACACCATCCGCGTCGTTCCCGGCCGCGTCACCACCGCGCAGGTTTCGCTGTCCGTCAACCCCGTCGAACTCGACCCCATCGAAGTCTCCGTCGAGAGGCGCGAAGTCGTCCTGCAGAGAAGGGGATTCTATCACCGCCAGAGGACAGGCTTCGGAAAGTTCCTGGACCGCGAGGAGATCGAGCTGCGGGCACCGACCGAGATGACGGATCTCTTCACCGGGATGGCGGGAGTCGACCTGTACACCGATCCGCTCAACCAGCTTGAGAAGTGGGTGGTGCTCCGTAGCGGCCGCACCATGACCATGCAACCAAGGACGCTCGCGGAGGGGGACGAAGGGCCCGAGCCCGCCAGTGATGTCTATCAGCGCTGCTTTCCCCGCGTCTACCTCGACGGCTTTATCGTGCACCGCGGGGGAGACGAGCCCGCGCGGCTGGACACTTTCGTGGACCCGATGGTGGTCTCGGGGGTCGAAGTATACGCGACCACGGCCGGACTTCCGCCCGAATACCAGGGGCACGGCGCCTTCTGCGGGACCATCCTGATCTGGACGAGACGCTGAGCAGGAATCCGCAGTGGTGAAAATGTCGAGGGCCGCGATAGCGCCGCTGGTGGCGTGGACAACCTGCACAACACGATCGACATCGAATATGTCATGAAGAATGGCCGTATGTATGAAGCGGCGACACTCACTGAAGTTTGGCCCCGCCGGAGGCCGCTCCCCACCCAGTGGTGGTGGAGGGTGGAGCCCCCCGACGTGCGGGAACGACAGAGGAGGTAACAGTCATGCGAATCTTGCGAAGCCTCGGTTGGACGGCGTGCCTCGCCACGGCTCTCCATGCGGGGGCCGGCACGGCGGCGGCACAGGCACCCGCACGGGAATTCGTCTCCATCACCGGCCGCGTGGTCGATGCCGTGACCAGAGAGCCGATCGCGGGGGTGACGGTGGTCCTGGAGGGGCTCGGCCTGCGCTTCGAAACGAACGTCAGCGGCGAGTTTGTCGTCGAGCGGATCGCGGTCGGCTCGTATCGGCTGCAACTCACCCACCCGGAATACAACCCGGCGGTCGGTGACTTCAATGTGTTGCGCGCCGGCGGCTTCGAAACGGCGATGGCACCCGTCGTCCAGGTGGGCAACGAACTCATTACCGGGATCATGGGCGTGCTGACGGACCGAAGTACCGGTGATCCCCTCGGCGGTGCGCGGGTGCAGCTCGACGGAGGTCTGGGCGGCACGCTGACGGATGGGCGTGGCCGGTTCATGATGGAGGAGCTGGCACCGGGCTGGCACACCATCGGTTTCTCGCAATTCGGCTACGCGACCCGGACCGACTCGATCGAGGTGGTCGCCGGCCGCGTGACCAACGTGCAGGCTTCGCTCTCGGTGGATCCCGTACAGCTTTCGCCTCTGGAGGTGGTTGTCGAGAGACGCGAAGTCGCCCTGCAGAAGACGGGGTTCTATGAGCGCCAGTCGGAGGGGTTCGGCGAATTCATCGATCGTGAGGACATCGAGCTGCGCGGGCCGGCGGAGATGACGGACATGTTCCAGGGCCTTCCCGGAGTGCTGGTGCACTCGGAGGGCATTGACAAGAGCATCGTTCTGCGCAGCGGCCGCATCGGGGACCTGGAGGGCAACTTCTGCTATCCGCGGGTCTATCTCGACGACATCCTGATTCATCGGGGCGGGGAGGAAGCGGCCGGAATCGACCACCTGCTCACACCGGGCGTGGTTGCCGGCGTCGAGATCTACCCGTCCACCGCGGGCATGCCGGCACAGTACAGTTCGACGGGGGCGAGCTGTGGGGTGATCGTGATCTGGACACGTCGTTGAGGCGGTAGCTCTCACTGCGCCGCGACGCGGATCGCGGCCCGAATGCGAGCGGCCCGCGCGGGACAGGTTTCCCGAGCGGGCCGCTCTCTTTCCTGCCGGGCGGCCACTTGTGGACACCCAACCCGAAATCTGACCAGAAAATCTGACCAGATTCGGGTCGGTCTCTCCTTTACCGCCTCCTTATCCCGGCCGCCGCAGCGTTCGCGTCCGGTTCCGCCTGGCGCTTGCGCTCCATCGCGCGCTCCACGGGATACACCTCGTCGAGCGTCATGCCGTCGTACAGCCGCCCGTCCTTCATCACGTAGCGGATGTCGACGGTGTTGCGCAGATCGTCGAGCGGGTTGGAGTTCAGCACCACGATGTCGGCGAACTTGTCCTTCTCGATGCTGCCGAGCTGGGCTCCGAAGCCGATCGCCTCGGCACCCAGGATCGTCGCCGCCCTCAGGATGTCGTAAGGTGACGCCCCGCCGGCCCCCATGGCCCACATCTCCCAGTGATACCCGACGCCCTGCAGCTGGCCGTGGCTTCCGACGCCCACGCGGCCATCGGCCTCGAGCATCTTCTTCACGAATTCGGCGTGGCGGGGGAAGACGTGCTCCTCTTCCAGGAACCACCCGGCCGGGCCGGGGCTGCCCCCGGCGCCGGAGCCGCGCCGCCGCGTCCGCGCATCCAGGTAATCCGCGGGCGCGAACACGTTGAGCTTCTCGTCGTCGTGGGGGTTTTCGGTCACGTAGTAGTAGTTCTCGCCGAACGGACCCCCGTACGACACCAGGAGGGTCGGCGAGTTCGTGGTCTCCGATTCCTCGAAGAGCTCCACCACATCCGAGTAGATCGGCGTGATCGGGAGGTTGTGCTCGATACCGGGATAGCCGTCGATCGCGTGGGTCATGTCGATCTTGTAGTCGAGTCCGCCCTCGGTGGTCGGCATCAGCCTCAGTTCGCGCGCAGCCTGGATGATCCACTGCCGCTGCTGGCGGTTGCCGCTCATGTACATTTTGAGCGTTTTCGTGTCGA
Source organism: Gemmatimonadota bacterium (assembly GCA_009840215.1). Classification (GTDB taxonomy): domain Bacteria; phylum Gemmatimonadota; class Gemmatimonadetes; order Longimicrobiales; family Gaopeijiaceae; genus Bin94. The sequence goes on from VXOC01000060.1 coordinate 10,025, forward strand.
AGTATTGGGAATACCGCCGAAGAACGGTCCTGGCGTGGTCGGCGTCGCGGATGTTCTCGCTGCTGAAGACGCCCGGGCCGGTCGAGTAGATCCGCGGCCCCGTCATGCCGCCCGTGAGCACCCGGTCGGTATAGCTCAGGATGTCGGTGACCGCGGTCTGCGGATCGCGCGTGGTCGTGACGCCGTAGGAGAGCGTCGACAGGTACTGCCACACCTCCTCGGGGTGGACCTCGGGGACGAGCCACATGGCGTGATAGTGCGTGTCGATGAACCCGGGAACGAGCGTCTTGCCGGCCACATCGATCACCACCGCGCTGTCCGGGATCTCGACCGAGTCGGCCATCCCGACCTCCACGATCCGGTTGTCGGTGACGACCACCACCCCGTTCTCGATCACATCGGGCTCCCCGGTGGTGTCACCCGGCTGGTCCGCCATCGTGATGATGCGCCCTCCCGTGAGCGCCACCGTGCCGCGCGGGACATCCCGCGGCAGTTTGGCCTCGATCTTCCGCTCCTTCGCTTCGTAGGTTTCGGTCGAGTCTTCCAGGAACTCCTTGTCGCCCTCGCGAATCCTGCCCGCCTTCTCGGCGAACTCCTCCGCGGCCCCGCGGATCGAGTCGGCACGCGCCATCAGCGAATCGGCCACCACCTGCACCGAGTCGGCGGTCAGCCGGTCGATCTCCGCCTCGAGCGAGTCGGGCACCTCCCCGTCCTCGTTCTTCACGCTGTCCGCCTCCGCACGCTTCTCCTTCAGCGTATCGGATATGGCGTCGGCCCGGGCGCGAATCAGTGCCCTGGCGTGCCGGATTTCCTCTTCCTCGGCCTCCTCCGCCTCGACGAAATCCAGGTCGTAGGAGAACAGCACGTTCCCCAGCGACCAGTGCACGGAGGAGCCGTCCGGCTCCCACGACGCGAACTCCCCGCCGACGTCGGTGAGCTTGCGCGACGTCCCCGGCGTGGTCACGACGGTGGCCGGTTGCGAACCCGCGTCCGGGATGTCCACCACGTAGATGTCCCGTCCGATCTGGGCGAAAGCCCGGTCCCCCTGGGGCGACAGGATCACCAGTCCCGCGGGCTGCGGGAACCCGGGCTCTGCGGGTGGATCGCGCTCGGGGTCGGGGTCGGTAGGGTCGGGGGTTTTCCGCCACGGGAACACACGCCTGGGCAGGTATTCCCACTGGTCCGGGTGCGGGTCGATGATTCCGGGCGCACCCACCATTCCCCGCACCAGGAGGTGGCTCTTGACGTCCGTCCCGTCCCACCGGAACGACACCAGGCCCTCGATCGGGCTGTAGGCGTAGATCCGGTCGGGCTCGTCGGCCGCGAAGTGCATCACGTCCCGCAGGCCGGTCGGCGAGATCACCTCGGGCTCGGCGGGCTCGATCCCCTCCGAGGGCACCCAGACGAATGCGCCGCCGAGCGGTCCGGCGAAAAGGCCGGATCCCGCCAGCAGGTCGCCGGCTGCACTCCGTGTCGCGACGACGCGGTCGCCTCCGGGCGCCCAGGCCACGTTCGAGTAGGCCGCCGGCGTAGCCGACAGCTGGACGGGCACTCCGCCGCTGGCCGCCACCTTCATGATGTGGCCGCCCTCGGCGTCGTCCCAGCTCACGTAGGCGATCCACTGTCCGGCGGGCGACCACTGCGGGTGAAACTCGCCCTCGTCCCGCCCGGTGAGGCGCATCGGTTCCCCATCGGGCATCTCCTGCACCCAGAGACGGTCGAAGGCGACAAAGGCCATCCGGTCCCCCGTGGGCGACGCCACCGGCGTGCGGACCTGGCTGGCCGTCACCATCGCGGTCGTGTCGATCTGGTAGGCGAACTCCACCTTTGGGCCGATCCCCAGCTTGACCTGGACCTCGAAGGGGATCTCGGCCGGGTCGCTCCCGTCCATCGGCACCTTCCAGATCTTGCCGCCGTACGAAACCACGATCGCCGCGCCGTCGGGGGTGAAGGAATACCCCGGCATCACGTCCAGCGGGGCCCGCGACTCCTTCTCGTCACGCTGGACCGGATACGCCAGCCATTCCTCGTTGCCCGTCGCGAGTTCGCGCTTGCGCAGTCCGGTCTCGGCGCCCCAGCGCGTGGCGTAGACCAGCCACTGTCCGTCGGGCGAGATCGCAGGCCGCATGCCCGAACCGTACCGGCTGGTCATGACCGAACTCGTCGCCCTCTCCCGGTCGTAGCGGTACACCTGGTAGATCGGGAAGGTGGCGTTGTAGGTCCAGTCCGAGGACGATCGGGCGTACCAGAGGTAGCGACCGTCGGGGCTGAATGCGGCGCCGATGGACTTGCCGCCGGCCAGACCGCCAAGCGACGCCGGGGCTCCCCGGTCGGCGTTGAGCATGACGAGCTGGGCTGCGCCTCCCAGCCCCCCCGAGCGGCTCGCGACGATGTAGTCACCGCTCGGCTCCCACTCGGGCGACAGGTAGAGGTTGTTGTTGCCGCGCGTCACCTGGGTGGTGTCGGTGCGGTCCAGCCGCATCGTCCAGATGTTGTCCCCTCCGCTGCGGTCGGAGACGAAGACCACCGACTCGCCGTCCGGGCTGAAGCGCGGCTGCACCTCGTAGGCCATCCCGGTGAGGAGGGGTGACGCTTCGCCGCCCGTGATGGGCATGGTGTAGAGGTCGCCCAGGAGGTCGAAGACGATCATCTGCCCGTCGGGGCTGACGTCGAGCGAGATCCAGGTCCCTTCCGTGGCCGTGAACTCCGCCGTCCGCGCGCTGCGCAGTGGCAGCGGGTTCTGCCGCCCTCCCGGCCGCTGGGCCTCCACCGGCGCGTAGAGGACCGCGAGCGCGAGCGCCGCCAGCGCAGCCGGTCCGAAAAACTTCATGCGGGGGCTCATCGTTCACCTCCCTTCATCCCGGCGCGAACGTTCGGGGCGATGTGCCTCCATGCTTCGTGCGGCGCGGATCGTTGCCGCGGCCACAGCTCGTCGAGGGTGTCGCCGTCGTAGAGCCGTCCGTTCATCATCACCTGGTGCACCGTGTTCGTGTTGCGGATGTCGTCGAGCGGGTTCGCGTCGAGGATCACCAGGTCGGCCAGCTTCCCGGGCTCGATCGAACCCAGGTCGCCGCCCAGCCCGATCGCCTCGGCGCCCATCAGCGTCGCGGCGCGGAGCGCGTCGTGTTCGCTCATCCCGCCGCTCTGCATGGCCCACAGCTCCCAGTGGAAGCCCAGACCCTGCAGCTGTCCGTGGCTGCCCACGCCCGTGCGGCCGCCGCCCTCGACGAGCTCGGCCAGCCAGCCGGCGTGCTTCGGGTGCGCATACTCGTCCTCCATGAACCAGGCGCCCGCTCCGGGCCCTTCGGTCTGGAGGCGCCGCGCCTTGTTGTCCAGTTCGCGGCGGGGTGTGAAGTGAGTCAGCTTTTCGTCGCCGAAGATGTCCCAGCGCGTGTAGAAGTAGTTCTCCACCCAGGGGCCGCCGTAGGTGACCAGCAGCGTGGGCGAGTTGACCGTCCCCGATTCCGCGAAGAGTTCCACCACATCGTTGTAGGCCGGCACGATCGGGAGCGAGTGCTCGATGCCGGGGTAGCCGTCGATCGCGTGGGTCAGGTTGAGGCGGTACTCGAGCCCGCCCTCGGTGGTGGGCATGAGCCCAAGCTCGCGCGAGGCCATGATCAGCCACTGGCGCTGCCGGCGGTTGCCGGTCATGTACATCTTGAAGGTCTTGGTGTCGTAGTAGCGGCTGTACTTGGTCAGCACGTCCAGCGCGTGGTCGTAGCTGCTGATGAAGTCCTGGGAGAAGACTCCCGGCCCGGTGGAGTAGACGCGCGGCCCGACCATCCGCCCCGCACGCACCAGGTCCTCGTAGGAGAGGACGTCGGTGGTGGCGGTCTGGGGGTCGCGGGTCGTGGTCACCCCGTAGGCCAGGTTGGCCTCGTAGATCCAGGACCGCGCCCAGTGGAGGGTCCACAGGTTCCACATGTGCGCGTGCGTGTCCACGAAGCCGGGGACGATCGTCTTCCCCGCGACATCGATGACGGTCGCACCTTCCGGCACCTCCCCGGGACCCGCCGCAACCGACACGATCCGGTTGTCCGTGACCACGACATCGGCGTTCTCGACGATCTCGTCACCGTTCATGGTGATCGCGCGGGCTCCCCTCAGCACGACCGTCCCCTGCGGGATGTCACGGTCGGCGGCGACCTCGATCTGCTGCTCGGAGGGCGCGTAATCGGGGTCCGCCGCGGCCGCGTCCAGGTCGTAGGTGAAGAGCGCGTTGCCGAGCCACCAGTGAACGGTGCGCCCATCCGCGCCCCAGCTGGGGAATTCCACGCCGAGGTCGTTGAGCTTGTAGGCGGGGACCGCGGCCGAGTCCGGCTTCCCGACCTCGATGGTTGGCACCGACGGTCCCACGTCGGGAACCAGCACCGCGTACAGGTCATCGCCCACCGCCGCGAGCGCCCAGTCTCCCTGTGGAGCCATCTGGACCAGCCCCGCGCCCAGGCGGAAGTCGATCTCGCTGGGTTCCCTTTCGTCGAAATCCTCCTGTGGCAAAACGAGATCGGAGGTCTCGGAGCGCCTGGACCCGTTGCGGAAGCTGCCGGCGGAGATGTTGGCGCGGGCCGTCACGCTCAGGTGTCCGCGCTTGTCGGTGTCGTCCCAGCGCGCCGAAGAGAGCCCGGTGCCGAAGCCTCCGGGAGAGGGTGGCGACCCCGGGATCGGGTCCGCGCGCAGACTGCCGTAGTAGTAGATGCGGTCCGGGTCCCGGGTGAAGTGCGGCGCGCGCCGGCCGAGGGTGGGGCCGATCAGGGTCTCGTCGCCGCCCGTCGCGGGAATCCAGATGAACTCCGCCGCCTGGGCCGAGGCGTTGGTGCCGAGCGACTCCCGCACCGTCCGAGCCGTCGAGCGGACCGCGACGATTCGCTCGCCGTCCGGCGACCATGCCGGCTGCTGATAGTACGCCGGGACGGTCGTCAGGTTCGTGGGGGAGCCGCCGCCGGCGGAGACGCGCCGGATGTGCCCCTCGCCGGCGTCCTGGTCCCAGGTCACGTAGGCGACGTACTGCCCGTCGGGCGACCAGACCGGCTGGAATTCGCCGACCTCTTCGCTTGTGAGGCGGCGCGGTTCACCATCGGGATGGTCCGCGACGTACAAGCGGTCCAGTGCGGTGAAGACGATCGTGCTTCCGTCGGGGGAGGCGCGCGCGTCGCGGATCTGCTTGACCGTGAAGGTGGGCGTGTCCTCGATCGGGTACTCGAACTCCACCTCGGGGCCGATCGCGATCTCGGCGTTCGCGGTGAAGGGAATCTCGACGGGATCACTTCCGTCCACCGGCACCCGCCAGATGCCCCCGCCGTAGGAGATCACCAGCGCCTCCGAATCGGGGGTGAACGAATAGCCGGGCAGCACGTCCATCGACGCCGTCGATTCCATGTCGTCGCGCTGGATCGGGTAGGCGAGCCACCGCTCCTTCCCCGAGTCGAGTTCGCGGAGCCGCAGTCCGGTGTCGGCGTCGTCGCGGCTGCCGTAGGCCAGGAGCTGCCCGTCCGGCGAGAGCACCGGCCGGAACGCCGATCCGTACCGGTTCGTCATCGGCGTCCGGGTGCCGGTCTTCCGGTCGTACATCCAGATCTGGTACTGCGGGAAGATGGCGTTGTACTGCCAGGTGCCAATGCGCTGCGCGTACCAGATGTAGCGTCCCTCGGCGTCGACCGCCGCGCCGAGCATGCGCTGGCCGGCGCTCCCGCCCACCATCTCCAGTCCGGTACCGCCGTCGATGTGATAGAGCCAGAGCTTCTCGAGGCCCCCGAACGGACCCAGGCCGACGGCCCTCGACACGATCACGTACTTGCCGTCCGGCATCCAGTCGGGCGACAGGAAGTAGCTTCCCACCCCCTTGCTCAGCTGCCGGGGCTCGCCCCCGGCGGACGGCATCAGCCAGACGTTGTTGTCGCCGCTCCGGTCCGAGACGAAGACGATCTGCTCCCCGTCCGGGCTGAAGCGGGGCTGCATGTCGTAGCCCATGCCGCTGGTCAGCCGGGTGGCCTCGCCTCCGGTGATCGGCATCGAATAGAGGTCGCCCACCAGGTCGAAGACGATCGTCTGCCCGTCGGGGCTCACGTCCAGCGAGATCCAGGTGCCCTCGCTGGTCGTGAAGCGCGCCCAGCGGGCGGGTTCGAGGGGAAGGCCCCGGTCGGGGTCCAGCCTCTCCTCCTCCTGCGCCTGGAGCGCCAGGGGTGCGAGGAGGAGCAGCACGGCCGTCCAGGAGCCGCTCTTGAAGTTGCGCATGCGTCGACTCCGTATCTTGAAAGGGACTATCTTCCGCGGTGCTGCCGGAACGCCCCTCCGGCAGTATTCCGCAACCAGCCTCAAGACGAACGACGAGTATAGTAGTGCGAACAGTTGCCAGCAAAGAAGCCACCGCCCGCGACATCGCCCTGGTTTCCGTCTCCATCGACCTGGGAGCGGGCCGCCGCGGGGTCGACATGGGGCCCTCGGCACTGCGGATCGCCGGGATCACCCGGGAGCTGGAGTCCATCGGACACCGCGTGAAGGAATTCGGCACCATTACCGCCGGCGGGTTGGAGACGACGGAGGCCGGCGAGAGCCCCCTGCGCTTCCTCGACGAGATCGACAAGGTGGTGGGGCACACGCGCGAAGCGGTCAGGGCGGGCCTCGATGGCGGGTGCTTTCCTCTCGTGCTGGGCGGCGACCACTCGCTCTCCATCGGCTCCGTGGCCGCGGTGGCGGAACACTACCGGCAACAGGACCGCTCCATCGGCGTGATCTGGGTGGATGCGCACGCGGACATGAACCGTCCCGAGACCACTCCGAGCGGCAACATCCACGGCATGTCGCTGGCGGTGCTGCTTGGGCGCGGCCACCCCCGTCTGACCCACCGGGTCCCCAGCGTCAGGCCGGAGAACGCGAGCGTGCTGGGCGCGCGCGAGCTGGACGCGGGCGAGAAGCGGCTCATCTCCGAGCTCGGCGTACGGGTGTTCACGATGTCGGAGATCGACGAAAGGGGAGTCGCCACCTGCATGGACGAGGCGCTGCGGCGCGCCAGCGCCGGAACCGCCGGCTTCCACCTGTCCCTGGATCTCGACGCGCTCGACCCGCGCGTGGCGCCCGGTGTGGGGACGCCGGTCCAGGGCGGTTTGACGTATCGCGAGGGTCACCTCGTATGCGAGAAGGCTGCGCGTTCGGGACGGCTGCTCAGTCTCGAGGTCGTGGAGCTCAACCCCGTCCTCGACGACCGCAACCACACCGCCGCGCTGGCGGTGGGCCTGGTGGCCTCCGCACTTGGAAAGACCATCCTCTGACCCCATACCGAAAGGAATCCATGACAGCCACAACGCTGAATGGCGGACCTGCTGAACTCAAACTGATCGACCTGGACGTCGGCTATCGGAAGGGCCGGCCGGTGCTGGCCGGTCTCTCACTCGATGTCGTGCCCGGCGAGGTTCTCGCGGTGGTCGGCCCCAACGGCTCCGGCAAGACCACCCTCTTCCGCACGCTCCTGGGCGTGCTCGCGGCGGTCGGGGGCGAGGCGTCGGTTTCCGGCGTCGCTCCAGGGGACTACAGGCGGCGGCACGGCGTGGGCTACCTGGCGGAGGACACGGCATTGCCCTCCGGGTGGAGCTGCGACGGCCTGCTCACGATGGCCGCTTCCGCGTCCGGCCCCGAAGCCGACGTCGACCGGGCCTGCCGCCTGGCGGGGGTGGACTACGACACGGATGTCCTGGTCGACAAGCTCTCCAAGGGGATGCGGCGCCGGCTGGCGCTCGCGATGGCGCTCATGCGCCCGACCGGACTCCTCTTCCTGGACGAGCCCGAATCGGGGCTGGATCCGGGGCAGCGCATCCGTCTGCGCCGCCAGGTCGAGGAGATCCGCGGCGACATGACGATTCTGGTGGCCAGCCACGACCTGGGCGAACTTGCCATGATGAGCGACCGGGTCCTGCTGATCGATGATGGGCGCGGGCGCATCGTGGAGCAGCCGGAAGACGGATTCACGCGCGAGTTTCTCGAAGGGGAGTTCCTCGGTCTGGAGGGGGCGGTCTCATGAACATCGTCAAGGCGAGTCTGCGAAACGCGGTGCGGCGGAAGTGGAAGTTCGCGCTGGTGGTGTTCCTGTGCGGCGTGGGGTTGGTGGTGCTGACGAATGTCTACCAGGTCGGGGACGCGTTGGAGCGTGTGGGAGAGCTCAGCGAAACGATCGAAAGCGGAGCGGAGCCGCCGTCCGACGAGGAAGTGCGGGAAGTGGCCCGCAACGCCGGACTCCTGTTTCTCTTCAGCGCGCTGGCATTCCTGTTCACCTTCGGAACGACACTTCTCGCCTTCGTCATGCCGGGCGGAGTGGTCGCGAACGAGCGCAGGAGCACCGCGATCATGCTTTGGGCGCAGCATCCGATGCCGCTGACCTCCTTCTATCTGCAGCGATACGCGGGCATACAGGTGGCCACCGTGGCCGCGCTGCTGATCATCGGCCTCACGGCCTCCCTGGCCTCGTTCCCTGCCGATTTCGGCGCCTCCGGTGCGCGCGGTGTTCCGAGCACCTTCCTGGAGGGGGTCCTCGCCTGCGCGGTGAGCTTCGGCATATCCGCGCTCGCAATCCGCCGCGCCGCGTTTTTCGGATTCGTGTACTACCTGGGCTCGAGCTTTGTGGGGGAATTGATGGGGGATGTCCCGCCGCCGACGACGGCCGTGGGTGAGTTCGTGGCCGCCGCGGTGCCGTTCCTCATCTTCCCGACACACGAAATCGGCAACCTGGTGGACGGGTTCGGGTCCGGCGTTGCGTGGGACTGGGGCGCGACTGGGATGATCGTCTACCACTTCGTGCTGTGGACGGCGGTGGCCTGGCTGGGACTGCGGAGGCTCGACAGGCGGCCGGTGAAGCTGTAGCGGAACGGCGGAACGGGCTGGCCGCCGAGCATCTCGCCCGCCCATCGCCCTCACCCGCCGGCACCTTCCCTGCTAGCTTTCATCCCCCGCCGGGGTGGTGAAATCGGTATACACAGGGGACTTAAAATCCCCCGGGAGCTTTTCCCATGCGGGTTCGAGTCCCGCCCCCGGCACTTGCGGGCCCCGCCGGACCCTCTCCGGTCCCCTCACCGTCCCCGGTACGATCTCACCGGCGGCAGCCGCGCACCCGTCCCCCCCGGCGGCTCCTCCTCGCCCACCACCGGAATCGTGAGCGTCCCGATCCCCTCGATGGTCGCCTCGATCAGGTCGCCCGGCTGCAGGAAGCGCTGCTCCCCGCGCACCGCCGTCCCCATCCCAACTCCCCCCGATGTCCCGTTGTTGATCACGTCGCCCGGAAAGAGCGTGATGATCGACGAGCCGTACTCGATGAGCTCGTAGAGGGTGTGGATCATGTCGCCGGCGCGCGCCTCCTGCATCTGTTCGCCCCCCACGCTCAGGGTCTGGTGCAGATTCTCCATCGGGTCGCCGTAGAACTCCTTCGGCACGATCCACGGACCCATGGGGGCGAAGGTGTCGTGGCCCTTGCCGACGAACCAGTCCGACCGCAGCGGGTTGCCCCCCGGCGGCCGTCCCCCGCGATCCGAGATGTCGATGGTGACCGTGTACCCGAAGATGTAGTCCCCGGCGTCCTCGGCGGAGACGTACTTGGCGGCCCGGCCGATGACCGTGCCGAGTTCGACCTCCCAGTCGGTGCGGACGCGGCCCCAGGGGATCACCACCCGGTCGTCGTCGCCGATGACCGCGCCGCGGCTGGGTTTCAGGAAGAGATAGGGGACGCCGCGGTTCTCCCGCCGCTGCCGCCGCGCCTCGGCGCGCTGCTCGGGGGTGCCGGTCTCCTCGACGTGGCTGTAGAAGTTGACCGCCGCGTTCAGGATCTTGCCCGGGTACATGATCGGGGGAAGGGTCCTGACGTCGGCCAGGTCGTGGACGTAGCCGGGCCGCGTGCCGCCGTCGATCATGTCGTGCGCGGCCAGGTGGTTGACGATCTCGTAGAGGCGCGGCTTGACCCCGTACTCGTAGCGGCCGATCAGGTCGAGCATGTCGGCGGGCATGGGGATGCGGGGGTAGGCGGGGTCGCGCTCGAGGGCCCGGTTGGCCGCGCCGATGTCGACGACGAGGGCGTCGCGTAGTACGAGAGCCACGCGGGCTTCGCCCTCGATTTCGAAGGTGCCGACCTTGAAGGGCTCGGCGATGTCGGGGGTTGGCTGGGCGGTAAGGGGGGCGGTGAGGATGGTGGTGGCGGCGATGGCCGTGAGGGTGGCCGGGGTTGCCAGCGCGAGGAGGGTGCGGGGAAGGCGCGAACGAAGGGGCATGTTCATGATGCGGTCCCGTGTGAGGTGGGGGGTCTTCGACATCACTGTCAGCGAGGGACGCCGGATGCGCAAGCTGAACGGGGCGGACGGTCCCCCGACTGCCGACCCGTCCGCGCTACAGGATCGCGTCCAGATACAGGTCGACGCGAAAACGCTTGCGCGGACCCTTGAGTCCGTGCGAAAAGTCCAGGCGGATGAGCCCGTCCAGAACGCTGCCTCCCAGCCCCGCCCCGTAGAGGATGTCGTCGGAGTCGATGTCGTTTCGATCCCCGGTCCAGCCGGCGTCCCCGAAGAAGATCACGGATACGGCCTCGTAGAGCCGCGACACCTCGACCCTGGCCCGCCCGAACGACAGGCCCGAGAGCGTCGAGGCGGAGTATCCGCGCAACGATCCCGCCCCGCCGAGGAACCACGAGCGTTGTACGGGTGCGTCGCCCCAGGTGGTTCCGGCTGCTGCTTCCAGGGCGATGTTCCACCGTCGCCACCCGTCGCCGGTGACCGGTACGATCGTCCGCAGAGTGGCGCTGGCCTGCTGGTAGTCGGTTCGCGGCCCCTCGCCCGGCACCCGCCACGTCGCCCAGCGGCCCTGCAGCTCCAGGCCGAGCTGCACCCCCCCGGGATCGTTGCCCAGCCAGGGCGCGAGACGAAGTTCCGCGCCCGCCTCGTCGACCCGATCCGCCTGGATGTTGGGACGGAATGTCCCGGCACCGTCGAAGGCACGGAAGAGTGCGAAGTCGATTCCGTTCTCGACGGCACTCTGCCGCTCCGCGTAGGCGCGCAACGTGAACGACTCGCGGGAGTCTTCCGGCGGGCGCCAGGTGAGGTCGGCCCCCGTGGCCTTGTAGTATTCCCCGCTGTCACGGCCGAAGAGAAAGGCGTTCAGCGAGTTGCCGAAGTCGAGGTATCTCCCTCCGGGATCGGTGGGCCGAAGCTCGTGGAAGGCGCCCAGCGCCAGTCTGCGTTGCATGGTCGAGCGCTCGAGATCGACACGAACCTTGGGCCGGAAATCGGCAAATCCGAAGAACCCCGACGTGCCCAGGGAGAACCTCCGTCCCAGCGCCCATTCCAGGCGTCCCCCGAAAGCGGGCCCCTCCACCCGGTTGTAGCGGATGAGGTCGTGACGCGCCCAACCCCAATGAAAGCCCAACGCGGCCTGCGCGATGGAGGGGGCCGGGAGGTCGGCCAGCTTCTCGATGAACCTCTCCAGCTCCGCATCCGTCGGGAACCCGATTGCGTCCTCCCAGATCGGGGGAGGCAGGTGGGGGCTTTCGGCGACGAGGTGGAGCTCCTTCGGGACGATGAGGTGCGAGTTCCGCCCCGCCTCCATCTGGCCCGCCGAATCGAGGGACTCGTACTCGACCGCTTCGTCCTCCGAGAGGAGCTGGGCAACGAACGCCATCGCTTCGGCGCGGGTCTTGAAGTGCACCTCCTTCAGGGGGGGGAGGGCGGGCTGAACCGCTTCCCCGGCGAGTTCGGCGTTCGCGTCCTCGATGAGCGCGACCGACTCGACCTCGTAGGAGACGTCGGCGGTGACCGGGATCTTCACAACGCCCGCGGCCGCTTCGCCCTCGATGCGCATGCTGTGGGGAAGCCAGGCCTTGAAATCCCACAGCGAGTAGTTCACGGCCACCACGGTGATGTCGAAGGTCCAGGGCTTGAAGAGTCCGGGTACGAACCGGAACGTCCCCCGCTCCTCCTCGCGTTCGAGGTCGGGAATATCGCGCACGGCGTCGAACTCCCGGCTCAGGCGGTAGACCGCCCGCACGAGCGCGCCCGACCCGGGCTCGATCCAGAGCACGCCGCTGATCCGGTGGGCGTCAGCCTCGCGGGGCAGGACATCGAGTTGAATGGCCTGCAGCCGGCTCCCGTCCTGGAGGGACAGCGTCAGGGTGTCGCCGCTCCTGAAGCGGTAGAGCGAGTCGGCTCCGCCGGCCAGGGGGTGCGCCAGCCAGTATTCGTCGTCCTCGGGTTCCAGGGAGAGGTTGCTCTCGTCGGGGATCCCGAAGAGAAGGCGGTCGCTGCCGGGGTCGAAGGGCCGGTCGAAGGAGAGGTCCTCGAGCCAGTCCAGGTCGCCGTCCTCGATTGCGATCTGGCGCCCGGGATACTCGGACCGGGTGCCGAGGACCTGAACGACCGGCTCGTGGTCCCGCTCCCAGAAGGCGCGCACCACCGTCTCGTTGTGGTAGAGGACGCGGTCGCGGAAGAGCGCCCGGATCGATGTCGCCGCCCTCTGCCGGATCAGCGCGGTGTAGCGCTGGATCGATTCGTCGAGCGACTTCCAGTTGGCATGGGCCGCCGTGTAGAGCAGTTCCGCCACCGGGTCCTCGAAGGTGTCGGGGGCGAAGTTCGACTGGGTGTGGGCGGGTGGGGGAGCGGTGGCCGTGATTGAAGCGGCCAGCAGTCCGCAGACCAATCCGCGCGGGAAACGGAAGCGGCGAGCCGCAGCGCTGTCAGGCCGCGGTGCGAGGCGTGACCTCACGGCCCGGGTTCCTCCGCTCCCACCGCGTGGAACCGCGCTTCACGAAAGTCCTTCCATGCGACGTAACGCCACTCCGGAGCGGGCTTGCCGGCCGCCCCTCCTTCCGCGAGTTCCACCGCCGCTCCGTCCGCCGGGTCCACCGCCGCTTGTTCCGCCGCTCCTTCCGCCGCCGCGGGAAAGATGAAGATGCCCCGGTTGTCCCGGTCCACGTCGTTTCCGCCCGTCAGGTGGAAGGACCGCCCGTCCCGCAGGGTCACAAGCGCCCCCCCGGACTCCTCGCGGGCGATGTGCGTGATCTTGCCGAACTCGATCGAGAACTCGACATCCTCCGAGCTTCCCTGCAGCGTTTCCCACGACCAGTCCTCGTCGGCGTCCCAGCGGATCCGGCCCTCGATCTCCTCGCCCTCCCGGGTGACGACGGTCCCGGTCAGGGGGCCGCCTCCGTCGAAGGCGTCGTAGCCCGGCTGGTCGGGCGGAGGCTCAAAGCGAATGATCCGCAGCGCGTCCCATTCGACTTCCACCAGACCCAGCGCCGGGTCGGAGATCCGGATCGGCCTCGGATCCCTGTCGAAAGGCGCACTGCAGAGCGGCACGACCTCCCCGGACTTCAGGGTTACGGTCGGCCCGCACAGGCTCCGCTCCAGGGTGCGGATCGCCGAGAAGCGGATCGCCCGGCGGTACTTGTCCGATTCCGGCGCATCCTCCCAGAAGCCGTCCAGGATGTGCGACCCCAGGATCTCGTACCAGCCCCACCCGATGAAGCCCGTGAACGACCGTCCGGTCCGGTCCTCGACCGTTCCGTACAACCGCGCAGACGGAGGGGCCGGCCCGGGGGGAGGCGCCGCGAACTCGATTCGCGCCACGTCACCTCCCTGGACGCGGACCGAGCGACCTTCGTTCTCGATGCGCCACGACGTGTTGTTCAGCCTGTGGACCGTCATCAGGCCGTCATCGCTCTCCACCGGAACACCTGCGTCATCCGGGGCCCCGTGAACGTCGCGACCAACGACCACGCTATCGCCCTCCAGTCCCGCTATCGCCGTGTACTGCGATCGGGTCACGATGCGGATCCTCCCCCCTTTACCGATCGTCAGCTCCGCAATGTGCCCGAACCGGATCCCCGAGCGGTGGCTCCTCTCGAAGGACGGGTGCTTCTGCTCCCACGTGATCCTGTAGCCCTTCAGCTCGATCGTGCCGACATGGGGCTTGCCGCCGCGCGTCGCGTCGAGCCAGTCCTGGTAGTGCTCCTCCGAAATCTCCCTGGAGGTTGCAAGCAGATCGGTCCAGGCCGCGCCGCCCCGAGGACGCGTCAGACGGATGAACCCCTCGTGAACCTCCCCGTCCTCCATGAACACGCGTCCCCAGATCCGGTGGTCGTGCTGGGCCTGGAGGGGGACGGGAGACAGCAGCAACAACGCGGCGAGGAGGCCGCGCCGAGAGGGCAGAGGCATGCGGTTGGGTGGCATGGGGGATTGGGTCGACCTGTTGGGCAGTACGCGTCCGCGCCCGGGCGGGTTTCGACAAAGATACAACGGGGCCGTACCTTTGCGGTCCCGTGAACCCTCTGCTCAGGAGCGCACAACGATGAACATCCGGAAGCTGCTGTCGATCTCGCTGGTCCTGGTAACCGCCGCCGGGGTCCTTGCTTGCGGGTCGGGTGACGGAGAGGGTGCCGCCGATGCGGCGACCGATGCCGAAGCCGCGGAGGCCGCCGCCGAGACCCCCGACAACCCCCGTTTCGGTGTCTGGCAGCTCGAGAGCGACCGGCCGCCCCCGTACAGGAACATCATGACGTACGAGCCCTGGGGTGGCGGCGGCATGAAGATCACGGTCGCGACGACCAACGACGAGGGCGCAACCTCGTCATGGGGCTACGAGACGATGTTCGACGGCGAGTTTCGCCCGGTGGAGGGTGGGGGAGAGGGTGCCACCACAGCGGTCGAAGTCGTGGACGAGTACACCAACCGGATCCTCAACGCCCGTGACGGCGAGGTCTACCAGGTCATTATCAACGTGCTCTCCGAGGACGGCAGCACGATCAACAACGAGTACCGGCGCACGCTGGAAGACGGGACCGAGAGGGTGAGCCACGCGGTGTACCGGCGCATCGAGTAGGGGCGGCCGTCGGCTTGCCGGCTGCGGGAAACCGGAGATCGAGGCGGCCCGCAAGCAGCCCAGGGGGGGGTCCACACGGACGCTCAGGCGTGGTAGGTCATCCCGTCGTCGGACGGTGCCTGCAGGAGAAACCGGGGGATCTCGGCGCGGAAGACCGACCCGTCGGCACGCCGGAAATGGTAGTACCCCTCCATGAACCCCTTCGGGCCCTCGAGCACGCAGAAGCTGTTGTACTCGTGCACGTCGCCGGGGGCCAGGGTGGGACTCTGACCCACCACGCCCTCGCCGCTGACCTCCTGATCGCCGACGGCCGCGTCGTGGATCTTCCAGTGGCGCCAGAAGAGTTGCGCCGTCTCGTCGCCGACGTTCTCGATGCGGATGAAGTACACGAAGACGTAGCGGTGCGGCGGCAGCGAATGGCTCGATGAATAGGCGGGCTGGACGCTGATCCGCATCCGGTCCGGGAGGATCGGGGGTTGGGGTGTGGGGTCGCGGGCGAGTCGGATCATTGGGTTTGCCGTGGACTTGTGGTCGCAAAGCTATAGAATACAAGCGGTCTGCGGGAAAGGTTCCCGCGATCGGCGGGATACGTTCTCCCGTCCCCCGGCCTCCGGCGCAGTCCAGCGCCAGGTCCGCCGATTCCGGCCAGGGCAGCCGTGGTGCGAAGGTGGCCCACGTCCGCGTTCCGCCGCAAGGTTGCGAATCGGCGGACGAATGGCCGGCGGTGCCCTCCGGGTCGGCGGCGGGCCGGGACGGATTCGGAAGAAGACGGAGTTGTCGAATGCCCCGATGTTGCAGATTGGCCGGAGTTGTCCCCCGTCATGGGCGGGAGACCATCCCGATGTTCCGGATTGCGACGGTGTTCGCGGCCCTCTCGGCTCTTCCGGTGGCCGCACAGCCACAGGAAGTCGCCGGCGTGGCCGCGCGTCTCGAACCCGAGATCCGGCGGGCCATGCTGGATGGCAACATCCCCTCGCTGACCGTCGCGCTCACCGACCGGCAGGGCGAGCTGTGGAGCGGTGCGTACGGCCATTCGAACCTGTGGGCGCGCACCCCCGCCTCGACCCGCACGGTCTACCTGATCGGGTCGACCTTCAAGGCCCAGTCCACCGTGGCGCTGCTGCAGCAGATGGAGCAGGGGAAGTTCGCCCTGGACGACCCCGTGAGCGGCTACCTCGACGATTTCATCATCCGCGGCGAGGACCCGGCGCATCCCGTCACCTTCCGGCACCTTCTCACCCACACCTCCGGCATGCCGGTCGCCTTCGGACCGCATACGGTGTGGGGAGACACCTCGCCCCTGCCGCTCGAGGAATACCTGCGCGACTCGCTGCGGGTGGACACGCCGCCGCTGGCCGGGGTGGTCTACTCGAACATGGCCTATTCGCTGGTCGGGCACCTGGTGGAGGAGTTCTCGGGTGTTCCGTACAGGGAGTACATCCGGGGCGAGGTGTGGAGCCCGCTGGGCATGACCTCGACGGAGTTCAACCCTTCGCCTGCGACCGCGGAACGCCTGGCGGTTCCCTACGTCCCGCACGAGGAGACCGGGCGCAACACCCCCACGCAGCGGCTCAAGGCCAACGTGTGGCCCGCGGGGATCGTCTACGGGACGGTCCACGACCAGGCCTCGTGGGTGAGGTTCAACCTGGGTGACGGTAGCCGGGGCGGTGCGCGGCTGCTCGAGCGGGAGACGCTCGACGAGATGCACACGCTGCAGTATGAGCAGTTCGCGGGGGAGCCGCTGGGGGGTGGCTGGGGGTACGAGAACCCCGGGTACGGGCTGACGTGGTGGGTGTCGACGCGTGACGGCGAGAGCTTCTTCGCCCACTCGGGCAGCGTTCCCGGCTACACCGCCTTCGCCTCCGGGAACCGGACGCGCGGGTTCGGCGTGGCCTTCCTGACGAACGGGCACCGGGCCCACCCCCACCTGGTGCGACTCACGCGGCTGGCGCTCGACCTGCTGGCCGAGGAACTGGGCGAATCGAGGTGATGCAAGGCATGATTCCGCAACTTCCCGTAGATTGGCCGTCGCTGGGGGCCGCCGTGGCGATCCTGGCGGTGGTGGCGTGGGCCGCCGGCTGGGTGTCGACGCGCATCCTGCACCGGGTGATCAGCGGCGTGACCTCGCGCACGCGTTCGACGTGGGACGACCGGCTGATCGAGCGCGGGGTCTTCAGGCGGCTCGCGGGCGTGGTGCCGGCGGTGGTGGTCTACCTGGGGATCGGGCGTGCGCTGGGCGTCAGCGAGCCCGGCGGCGAAGTGCTCGCATCGGAAACGCTGATGCTGCTGTGGACGGGCGTGCGGCGCCTGGCGGCCGCCTATATCGCCTTCACCGTGGTGCGCGCCTTCCAGGCCTTCCTGGACGCCGTCAACGACATCTACAACGAGGGCTATGCCGAGGCCAAATCCCGGCCGATCAAGGGGTATCTGCAGGTGGCGACGCTTGTGGCGTACCTGGCGGCCGGCGTGGTGATCGTGGCGGTACTGGCCGGACGGTCGCCGGTGGTCTTCCTGTCGGGGCTGGGCGCGCTGGCGGCGGTGCTCATGCTGGTCTTCCGCGACACGATCCTGTCGCTCGTGGCCAGCATCCAGATCGCGTCGAACGACATGATCCGGATCGGGGACTGGGTGAGCGTGCCGCAGGCGGGCTCCGACGGCGAGGTCATCGACATCGCGCTGCACACGGTCAAGGTGCAGAACTGGGACAAGACGATCTCCACGATCCCGACCAACAAGTTCATCACGGAGTCGTTCAAGAACTGGCGGGGGATGTCGGAGTCGGGGGGGCGGCGCATCAAGCGGTCGCTGAGGCTCGACATGAACTCGGTGCGGTTCCTGACCGAGGACGAGATCGGGGAGCTTTCGCGCCGCGAGCTGCTGCAGGACTACATGCGCGAGAGCGTCGCCGCGATCACCCGCTACAACGAGCAGAAGGCCGCCGGCAACCCGGGGGTGATCCCGGAAATCCGGCGGCTCACCAACCTGGGGACCTTCCGGGTCTACGTGCAGAAGTACCTCGAGGCGCACCCGAAGACCCACAAGGATATGACGCTGCTGACGCGGCAGCTGGCGCCCGGGCCGGAGGGGGTGCCGATCGAGGTCTACTGCTTCTCCAACGACACCGCGTGGGCCAACTACGAGGGGTTCCAGGGGGACATCTTCGACCACCTGATCGCGACGCTGCCCGAGTTCGGATTGAGGGCGTTCCAGGCGCCGGGGGGGAGTGACTTCAGGAAGGCGCTGAAGGGGCGGGAAGCGTGAGGGGCGAAGGCATGGAGGGATGGATGTATACTAAAGTTTCCACTATGTAAAGCAGACATTACAATTTGGGATCCGCGCGGCATTCGGGCAGCGCCACTCACGGACGGCTACCGGGCCGAGCAGGTCGGGCACGGCTCCCAGACCGCCTCACCCATGGGCCACAGGGGTGGTGGGTCTCTATTGGCCAGCGGGCTGGAGAGCTTCGTGATCAGGACGCCGTCCTCGAAGGTATACTTACCGCTGACCATGTTCTCGGCGGCCATTCCCCCGAAGCTGTCGTTGACGTAGGTACCGTCGAGACCTCCGCTGCTGTATCCGTTGGGGCGGTTGACCCTCAGACCGATCCGCCACTCTCCCGTCGCAAACCGGTCGGTCGCTCGATGCTGCGTGATCCCCAACACACCCTCCACCCGGGGCGGCGTCGCTTCCACCCCATCCGTCCAGTCCGCCGATGTCCATGACACCAAACGGTAGAGCCCGGACAGATCGGGTGGTTCATCGTACACCCCGGTGGGGTCGTCGCAGGCCAGTAGGAGAATCGGGAGGGCGAGGATGGCTCGGTGCCTGTTCATGGATTGCTGCTCCTCCTCCGCAAGGTGGTCCGCCTTGAAGATCGTACCCTGCACCCAAACGAAGGTTTAACCGGTGGCCGCCTCAACCGAGGGGTTGGGCGACGACGTATGCCGTGACGGCCACCGCGGCCACACCGAGCAGCAATTCCACCAGCGCCGGTCCCCCCAACCCCCCCGATCGCGTACCGTTCGCCAGCGCCGGGCGCACGAAGCGCCAGTTGTAGAATCCGAGCGCCATCACCCCGGCCACGACCCCGGCCTTGACCAGGAGCGACCTTCCCCAAGGCGTCGTCCACAGCTGCGAAGCCGCGTCGATGTGGGTCCAGATCTTCAGGCCGCCCGTGACCAGCAGCACGGCCACCGCGACCTGGGCAAACCGCGAGAAGGCGGCCACCACTTCGGCGAGTCCGGGCGCATCAGGTGAAGCATCGGCCCCGTTTGCGGGGTCTTTTCCAATGCGGGCGTTAACCCAGAGGAGGCAGCCGAGCGCTCCCATCCACCCCCCGGCCGCCACCACGTGCAGGTAGGTCGCGACAGCGGAGACCGCGCGCGGGCTGTCCGACCATCCATGCCCGGAAAGCACCGGCACGAAGGGAAGCAGCAGAGCCCCCAGGCCGATCACCTTCCACGCGGCGGGCCGGACCCCGTCCCTGTTGATGAGGAACAGGCCCCCGGTGACCAGGACGACGCCCGCCACGTGGAGCCACCATCCCGCGGCCCACGGTGTTCCCGTGACAACCGTGAACAGGTTGCCGGTCACGTCGTCCGGGAAGAACGTTGCCGCCCGGTCCCAGAGGCGGACGAACACGGCGCCGAGAAGGAACCCGGTCGGGATGAAGAAGAACGTCCAGGTCGCGATGGAAGCCGGGTCGAGCCACTCCCGGGGCGCGCCGTCCCGGGCGCAGCGGCCGAGCACGAACCGCCGGAAGGCGACGCCCCCCAGAACCCCCACGATGCCCAGGTAGAAGAGGAACCCCATTCCCGTGCCGATGGCGCCGGCGCCGGCGCCGCTCCGGTCAGTCGCGGACGAGCGGGTTGCGCCGTCACCCGCGGGGGTCGCCGGGTCCGCCCCTGCCGTCCCCGCGCCGGGAGGCTCTCCCGGCTCGTCCGAAGCGCGGACCTCCACCCGGAAGCCGAAATCCCCCGAGAGCTTGTGGCCGTCCGGACCCGCGGTGGTCCAGGCCACCGTGTAGCCGCCCCGCCCCAACGGCTCACTCAGCGGCAGCACCAGCACATCGTGCCTGTCGTCGGCGAGGTAGGCCAGGTCACCAGCCGGCGCCGTGGCTCCGTCGACGCCCGCGGCCCGGACGGTGACGGTGCTCAGAGCCAGCTGCACGTCGGTCGTGTAGGTGAGGGTGACCGCGTCGGGGGATGCCTCCAACACGGTGTCCGCGGCCGGATCCGACTCCTTCAGTTCGGTGTGGAGCGGACTCGTCCGAGCGGTTGCCAGGGCTGCTCCCAGAACCGCCGGCACCGCGACACCGGCGGCCAGGGCCCGAAGCCCGCGCCGCGGGAACCGCCGGTGGGCTTCAGGACGTGCCCCCGCCACCGCCTCTTACGCCTCCGGCAACCCGCGCGTGATCGCCCACTCCATCGCTTCGCTGAAGCGGTCGATTTCCTCCAGCGTCGTGTACACGCTCGGCGAAATCCGCAGTCCGGTGCACTCCTCATGACCGATCGGGACGTTGATGATCCGGTGCTTGTCCCAGAGCCAGTTGCTCAGCGCCGCCGTGTCGAGTCCGTCGACGTGCACGTTTCCGATCCCGCAGGCGAAGCCCGGCTTCTGACTGGTGTTCAGGCTGACGCGGTCGTTTTCCAGCAGACGGTTCGCCCAGTAGTCGCGCAGGTAGATCAGCCGCTCGGCCTTGCGCTCGGCGCCGATCCCCTGGTGGAAGGTCAGCGCCTCGCCGATGGCCAGGTAGTTGGCTGCGGGGTGCGTGCCGATTTCCTCGTACTTGCGGATGTCCTCGTCCATGCGGTCGGGTGCCGCCATGAGCGGCCAGATTTCGGGAATCTTCTCGCGGCGGACGTAGAGCAGTCCCGTCCCGTGGGGCGCGAAGAGCCACTTGTGCAGGCTGGTGGAGTAGTTGTCGCAGTCGAGGTCGCTCAGCTTGAAGGGGAAGTGCGCCATCGCGTGGGCGCCGTCCACGATGACGGGGATGTCGTGCCGGCGCGCCATCGCCACCACCTCGCGGACCGGCAGGATCTGGCCCGTCAGGTTGATCATGTGGCACATGAGGATCAGCTTCGTGCGCGGCGTGATCGCCTCCTCGAAGCGGCGCACCACCTCGGCGGGATCCTCGGCCGGCACGGGCACCCTGATCTGCACCATCTTGATCCCCTCGCGGCGTTCCCGCTGCCGGAAGGTGGTGAGCATGCGCCCGTAGTCCTGCGTGGTCGTGAGGACCTCGTCGCCCGCCTCGAGGTCGTAACCGAACTGGCAGGTCTGCAGCCCCTCGGACGCGTTTCGCGTGAAGGCCACTTCCTCGGTGTCCACGCCCCACTCGCGCGCCATCCGGGCCCGGACCCCCTCGCGCTGCGGCCCGAGGATCTTCCACATCGTGTAGGTGGGCGCCTCGTTGGAGTAGTCCAGGTGGCGCTTCATGGCGTCCTGCACGAACGAGGGCGAGGGGCTGACGCCGCCGTTGTTGAGGTTGACCAGGGTGCGGTCGACGGTGAAGGCGCGGGCCACCTCGGCCCAGAAGTTCTCGTCGTCGGCGGTGTCGGCGGGAGATCCCGGGTGGCTGGCCAGGTCGCGCGCGATGTCGACCGCGCGGGAGTTGAACGCCGGCAGCCGGGACGCGCCGAGGACGGCTGCGGCGGAGCCGAGAAAGTGGCGGCGGTTGGGGGTGCGCGGATCTGTGCCGGGTCTGGACTTGCGGATTCGCATCGTGTGCTCCGGTGTGGGGCTTGGCGGCATTCGCACGGACGGTGCGATCCCGCACGCGTTCGGTTGCGGGGAGGGGCGCCGACCACGTCGACTTCCCGGGTTTCATCGTAGCGGGCGCGCGCCGGGAGGGGCAAGCGGGGCGGTGGGGACTCCCCGATGGCGGCCGCGTGCTACAGTTTAGGAGTCCATGAATCCGGCCGTCCACACCGCCCGCGATTCAACCACGGACACCCGTGCGTCCCCCATCTCCCTCCGGCCCCGCACCGATGATCAGAATCCGATTCCTGGGCACCGCCGCGGCCCGTCCGACCGTGAGCCGGAACGTTTCCGCGATCGCCGTCCAGCGGGAGGGCGAGTCCTTCCTGTGGGACTGCGGTGAGGGGACCCAGCGGCAGATCATGCGTTTCGGGACCGGGTTCTCCTTCGCCCACATCTTCATCACGCACGCACACGCCGACCACTTCCTCGGACTGCCGGGCCTGCTCAGAACGATGAGCCTGCAGGGCAGGGAAGAGGGGATGAGCATTTACGGCCCCGCCGGGACGGAGCCGGTCCTGCGTGCGGCGGTGCGGCTTGGAGTGGAGCGCCTCGGCTTCCCGGTCGAGGTGAAGGGCCTCGCGCCGGGTGAAAGGGTCGACTTCGGGGACTGGGCGGTCCACGCCTTCCGTGCGGACCACGGCGTCGCGTCGCTCGGATACGCGCTGGTCGAGGAGGCCCGGCCCGGCCGGTTCGACGTGGAGACCGCGAGGAAGCTCGGCATCCCCGAGGGGCCGCTCTTCGGCCGTTTGCATCGGGGGGAGGCGATCGAAGTGGACGGCAGGGTCGTCGCGCCGGACGAAGTGGTGGGACCGCCCCGGCGGGGACGCAAGGTGGTCTACACCGGCGACACCCGGCCCACCGCCGAAGCCATCGTGATGTCCATGCGCGCCGACCTTCTCATCCACGAGGCCACCTTCGGGTCCGGCGAGGAGAAGCGCGCCCGCGAGACGCGTCATGCCACCGCTGCCGAGGCCGCCTCGGTCGCGGCGCGGGCGAAGGTGCGCGACCTCGTGCTGACCCATCTGTCCGCGCGCTACGCCGAGGCCCCCGCCCGGCTCGAGAAGGAGGCTTGCGCGGTCTTCCCGGGGGCGCGGGTCGCCCGGGACGGGCTCGAAGTGGAGATCGGCTACCGTGAGTGAGCGCGGGGGGACCGCCAACCGGGCCCAGTGGATCCGCTCGGTGACTGTCGTGGGCCTCGGCGTCATGGGTGGGTCGGTGGCGAAGGCCATGGCGAGGCGCGCGCCAGCCGTGCCGCTCTTCGGCGTGGAGCCGGACGCCGGGCGTGCGCGGGCCGCGGCGGGGGCCGGGGTTCGCATCGAGCCGGATCTCCCCGAGTGCCGCCTCGAAGGAGGGGTGGTGGTCTTCGCGGCTCCCCTCGACGCAACGGTCGCATTGGTGGGTGATACGGCAGCCGTCTGGAGCGGGGCCGCGCTGGCCACCGATGTGGCGAGCCTGAAGGCGCCGGTGATGGCGGCTGCGGGGCGGGGCGGAGGGCACAATGTCTTCGTGGGGGCGCACCCGATGTGCGGATCGGAGCGGTCTGGGTACGCGGCGGCGCGGCCGGATCTGTTCGAGGGTGCCGATGTGTGGCTTTGCCCGGGGGATGGGGCGGGAGGGGCGGGGCGTGGGGGGATGGCCGGCCGTCGGTCCGCGCTGCATCGGGCATCGGCGTTCTGGAGGCTGCTCGGCGCCAGGCCCCGAACGATCGCCGCCGACCGCCACGATCGCATGATGGCGTGGGCGAGTCATCTGCCGCAGCTGCTGGCGAATGCGCTGGCCGCGGCGCTGGACGAGGCGGGTGTCGGGCACGAGATGCTCGGCCCGGGAGGTCGTGACGTGACGCGCCTGGCGGGGTCCAGTCCGGAGATGTGGTTGCCGCTCCTCGACGCGGCGGCGGCCGAGGACGCACGGGCGCTCCGGTCCGTGGAGACTCACCTGAGCGCGATCCGCCGGGCGCTGGAGGCGCGGGACACCACAGCCATCGAGGGCATCATGACGCGGGGAAACCGATGGGTTGCGACGAAGGCCTGACGATCCGCGTCCCGGGGGACAAGTCGATCACGCAGCGGGCGCTGATCCTGGGCGGCCTGGCCGACGGCGAGAGCCGGATCCGGGGCGTGCTCCGCGGCGCAGATCCGCTGGCGACGGGCCGGGCCCTGGCGGCGCTCGGGGTCGACATCGCGGGTCTGGAGGCGTGCGCGGACGGCGAACTGCGAATTCGCGGACGCGGTCTGCGCGCGTGGCGGCAGCCGGGCAGCAGGGCACTGGACCTGTGCAACAGCGGCACGGGCGCCCGTCTCCTGGCCGGCGCCCTGGCCGCCCAGCCTCTTGCGGCCGTGCTCCAGGGGGACGCGTCCCTATCCGGGCGGCCCATGCGAAGGATCACCGAGCCGCTCACGCGGATGGGCGCGACAGTCGACTTCCTGGAACGGGACGGTCACCTCCCGATGCGCGTGACGGGCGGTGCGCTGACTCCGCTGCGCCACGAGAGTGCGGTGGCGAGCGCACAGGTCAAGAGCGCGGTGTTGCTGGCGGGGGTGGGGGCG
>VXOC01000367.1 GCA_009840215.1 Gemmatimonadota bacterium
GGCTGAGGGCCGACCAGGTGGTCACGGAGGTCGCCGCGAAGGTGGGGGGGCGGGGAGGGGGGCGTCCGCACATGGCGCAGGCCGGGGTGGGCGACGCCGACGGACTCGAGGAGGCGGTGCGGTGCGGGGCGGAAACGATACGGGAGCTCGCACACGGAGCCCGGGCGTGACCATCGCCGAGTGGATTGATAGCCAGGGTCGCCCCGTCCCGGCCGCCTTCCGGTCGTTCCTGAATGCCGAAGGCCGCGCATCGCTCGCCAACCTGCTCGCGGCGTCCGAGACTGAGATGGACGCTTACACTGCCGGGGACATGCGCAGTCGCGACGCCGCTTTCGCCCTCCTGGCCGCCGACGCCTATCTCACCTACGCCTGTCTCCGGGCGGTGCGCGAGAACGGTGGGACCGCGCTGACGGGCATCACCGAACGGATCGCAACGGAATGGACCCCCCGAACGCGGGAGTGACCGGCGGATTCGCCGATTTCCACAGCCACCTCGTCCCGACCGTGGACGACGGCTCTCGCAACCTGGACGACTCCCTGCACGCAGTCGGCCTCATGACCGCGGCGGGTGTCGAGAGGGTCATCACCACCCCCCACTTCCGCGCCTCGCTCCTCACCAGCTCCCGATTCGATCCCGCCATGGAGTACCTGGACCGCAGGTGGCGGCGCGTCCGCGATGCGGTCCGCGCAACCTGGCCGGAGCTCGATTTCCGCCGGGGGTTCGAAGTCCGGCTCGACGTGCCCGCACCGGATCTCTCGCACCCCCGCATGCGCCTCGGCGGCACAAGATTCGTCCTGGTGGAATGGGCGGCGTTCATGGCCCGGCTCGGCTCGCCCGACATGCTCTCCCGGCTTGCCGATTCGGGGTACATTCCGGTCCTTGCCCACCCCGAACGCTACCACGGGATCGACCGGGAGCTGCGCATCGTACACGCGTGGAAGGAAGCAGGCGCCTGCCTGCAGTCGAACTATGGGGCCCTGGCGGGCCAGTACGGTCCGAAGCCCAGGGCACTGGTTCGCCGCTTCCTGCAGGAAGGCCTGGTCGACTATCTCTCGTCCGACTTCCACGGTCGGCGCGGTTACACCCTCTACCTGGAACCGGGCGTGGAGGAACTGAAGCGCCTCGGCGGCGAGACCCAGCTCGACCTGCTGGCGCGCGTCAATCCGACCCGCCTCTTCGAGGGAAAGCGCCCGCTGGAGGTTCCCCCGCTGGCGATCCATGAGCCCCTGTCCCACTCGGCCGGAAGGTGGTCCGATGTCTGATGTCGGGGGATTCGCGAAGGACGAACTGCATCAGCTGGCGGAGCTGGCCCGGATGACAGCGGAGTTGCGCGAGGTCGAGATCGCCGCCTATGCCGAGCTCGCCCTCGGTACCATCCAGGCAGGGGGCAAACTCCTCTTCTGCGGCAACGGAGGATCCGCCGCCGACGCCCAGCACCTGGCCGCGGAGTACGTGGTCCGTCTCATCAGGGACCGGCGGGCGCTCCCGGCCATTGCCCTGACGACCGACAGTTCAGTCCTCACGGCGTGTGCCAACGACCTGGGCTACGAACATGTCTTCGCGCGCCAGGTGGAGGCGCTGGGCAGACCCGGAGACCTGCTCGTCCTCCACACGACCACCGGCGAGTCCGAGAACGTCGTCCGGGCTGCCAGGGTCGCGAAGCAGTCGGGTCTTTCCACCGTCGCGCTCCTGGCCGGGATGGGCGGACGGCTCGAGTCGATGGTCGACGTTGCCATCGTTCTGCCGACCGGCCGGGTCTCGCGCGCACAGGAAATCCAGCTCGCAATCGGCCATATTGTCTGCGATTACGTCGAAAAATTCATCATGGAGGAGTCCGAGTGACGGGTCTGAACCTGGATCTGTCAGGAAAACGCGCCCTGGTGACCGGAGGGTCACGCGGCGTCGGCGCTGCAACCGTCCACCTGCTCGCCCGTGCCGGCGCCGATGTGGGGATTTCGTACCGGAGCCGCGCGGACGAGGCGCGCCGCGTGGTCAAGGAGGCCCGCGCGCTCGGCGTTCGCAGCTGGGCCGAAGCCGGCGACCTCTCCGACCGGGCAACCGCGGGCCGGCTCTTTCGCCGGGTCGACGAGGAATTCGGGGGACTCGACATCTTCGTCGGCAACGCGGGGATCTGGCCGGTGGCCGACATCCCGCTCTCCGAGATGGATGACGGGCGCTGGCACCGGACCATCGCCGTCAACCTGGACTCGATCTTTTTCACGACGCGGGAGGCGCTCCGCCGCATGAGCGACGACGGGCGCGTCGTGCTCGTCAGTTCGACGGCGGGCCAGCGCGGCGAGGCCTATCATTCCGACTACGCCGCCAGCAAGGGCGCGATCATCTCGCTCGTCAAGGGGCTCTGCACGGAGGTGGGGGCGCGGGGCATCACCGTCAACGCCGTGGCCCCGGGGTGGATCGACACGGAGATGTCCGAGGACGCGCTCCAGGGCGAGGACCGGGCCGCGATCGAGGCGGCCATCCCGATCGGGAGAGTGGCTACCGCCGAGGACGTGGCCGGACCGATCGTGCTACTCTGCTCCCCGCTCGCCCGCCACATCACGGGTGAGATACTCAATGTCAATGGAGGAGCGGTACTTGTAGGGTGAAATCTAAAGTGAAACATGAAGACACGCAGCGTGCGCGGGTTCGCTCCGGTGGCGATGAGCGGGGCGAACCGTTGGTGCAGGTTCCGGGGCCCGTCCGCCAGCTGATCAGGACGCTCGAAGGCGCCGGATACGAGACCTGGACCGTCGGGGGGGCCGTACGTGATGCGCTCCAGGGAATCCGCGCCAGGGCGGAGGACTGGGATCTGGCAACGCTCGCCACGCCCCGTCAGGTGCAGCGGCTTTTTGAACGGCGGACCGTACCTCTCGGCGTGGAATACGGAACGACAGGCGTTTTCGGTAGCGACAAGGTCCTCTATGAGGTCACCACTTTCCGCCACGATGTGATCACGTACGGAAGGAAGGCGAAGGTGGCCTTCGCCAAGACCCTGGACGAGGACCTTGCCCGCCGCGACTTCACGGTGAACGCCATGGCGTGGCATCCTCGGCGCAGGGAACTGCGCGACCGGCACGGCGGCCGCGATGACCTACAAGACCGGATCCTGCGCGCGGTCGGATCCCCCCGGAAACGCTTCCGCGAGGACTACCTGCGGGTCCTGCGCGGGTTGCGCTTCGCGGGCGCGCTCAACATGAAGATCGATCCGGACACCTGGGATGGCATGGTCGAGGCCGTGCCCGGACTCACGCGCCTGTCGATGGAACGGGTCCGCGAAGAGTTGGAGAAGGTGCTCGCGGGGCCGCATCCCTCGCGTTCTCTGGCACTCTACCAGCGGTCGGGTGCGTTGAAGGAGATCCTGCCCGAGTTGCGCAATGGCGCGTCAGCCGAGGCGCTCGCCACCGTCGATGCCCTCGAACGGGGCGACTGGCTGCTCCGCATGGCGGCTCTCCTTCTCTTCGGCATGGATCCGGGGGATGCGACCCCTGACCGGGTCGCCGGCCTCCTCGCGCGCCTGCGCTTCTCCAACGCGGACGCGGAGCGAACAGGGGCGGTGGTGCGGGGTGGACTGACGCCGCCGGAAGGGATTGCGGATGATCCGGTCGCGAGGCGGCGGTGGGTTTCGCGGATGGTGCGGCCGGGGCGCTCCAGCGTGGAGGACATCCTCCGTATCTGGAAGGCCGTCGCGGAAGCCGTACCCGACTGCACCGACCCCGGCGCGGTAGACCGGGTCACCACCGGCATCCGGCGCGACCGTGCGGTCGGCATCCCCACGAAGGTCGGCGACCTCCCCATCGCGGGACGCGACCTGGTCGCGCAGGGTTGGCTGCCCGGCCCCGGAATCGGCGCGGCCCTGCGCTCCCTCATGGAGGCCGTTTGGGAAGACCCCACGCTCAACGACCGCACCACCCTGCTCGAAATGGTCGCGGCGATGAACCTGGAGCGGCCACCACGATGAGACGCCTTCTCCACCAGCTCCCGCAGCCCCATACCGTGACCTTCGTCCCGGCGCGGCCCCCGCGATGACCGACACCCTCGAACTCTTCCCCGGCGGCGAGCCTGCGGAAGGCCGCGGCGCCGTCCCCAATGAACCCGCGCGGGGACCGTCCCGCGCCGCCGGTCGTCCCGCCGATCCAGCTCCCAAGACCGGCCAGACCGATTCCGCTCGTCCCCCCAGCCC
>VXOC01000349.1 GCA_009840215.1 Gemmatimonadota bacterium
GGTGGTGAGCACGCTGGGGAGGGGTGGGGAGGGGGCGGGGGACAGGACCTCGGCGGTGCCCTGGCGGCTGCCGAAGCGCAGGTTCCCGAATGGCGAAGCATCGTAATCACGGTCCCCCGTCCGGACCACGCGCAGGTCCGCGTGGATGTGCGGACCGGACGCTCAGGCCAGCCGCAGAAGGCAACCGTGCTCACGGTCGACCGGGAGACCGGCGCCGTCGTCTCGGCGGAGTCCTTCCGCGACGAGGCGCCGAGCCACCGCGCCCAGGAGTTCCTCCGCTACGCCCACACCGGCGAATACTGGGGACTTGCAGGGCAGGCGCTTGCCGGACTCTTCGCGCTTGCCGTGGTGGTATTGGCGTGGACGGGGTTCACGGTGGCCCTGGTGATGTGGCGGCTGCGTCGTGGGAGGCGTTCCGGGTAGCCGGCCCGGCGGAGATGCTGGCACTTGCTGCTAGCAGACCGTGCTCCTACTGCCAGATCAGCGGCTCCAGGCTGTACGCCCCCTCGTCCAGCCGCTGGATGAACGCCCTGGTGTAGACCCGCAGCTCCGCCTTCTCCGGGATCCAGTCCATCGAGTGGATCAACTCCTTGGGTATTGCGCTCAGGTGGGTCATCCCCCCCGCCATGGGAAACTCGTCCAGGTAGATGCTGATCCGGGCCGCGCCGCCACTCTTCATCACGCAGTCGGGGGTCATCCAGTCGGTTGCACGGGTCGGCCGGGTGGGGCAGGCGCTGATGTAGGACATCGAATTGCGCCGGAAGATGGCCGTGGGGTCCGCGCTGATGGCATTTGCCAGCATCGTCGGCGAGATCCTCGTGACCCGGAAGGGGAAGCGCTGCCGTCTCTCGGCGAGCAGCCGGTCCGACCGGGTCAGGACCTCGAAGCCCTCCAGCGCCACCGGGTCGGGGGTCATCCGCAGGAAGAGGCCGTTGCCCTCGGCGACCGTGACCGCGCCCTCGACCGTGTTGTAGCCGAGGTGTTCGACGATGATCTCCCAGGTGCCCTCGGGGAAGTCGGTGAAGAAGAAGCGCCCGTTCACGTCGGTGAAGGCGAAGCGGCGCAACCCGGGAACCTTGACGACCGCAGCGATCACCGGAACGTCGATGACCCCGTCGACGATCTCGCCGGTGAACGTGAAGGTCACGGTGTCCGTGGGGGGAGGCGGTTCCTGGGCGGATCCTGCGTGCGTCCCGGCCGCCGTCGCCACGAGTCCTACGACCGCTCCAACCGTCGCCCAACGCACCGCACCACGCATCACCACCCTATCAGCCCGTGGACAAAATCCCCACGGCATTCGAGCGGCGATGCATCCGGCCTGGACGCTTCGCTTCAGCTGTCCATACTGTAAAGCACGCATTACATTATGTCATGTTTGTTATACATTTTGTCCCTCCAAGGCTGCGCTCTGCGTTGCTCCTCAGCCCGATAGCGTTGCTATTGGCCCCTCGTCGCGCCTTGCCAGCCCGGCGCCTCGCCGCTCTCGGTGCTCGCGGGGCTTTATCCACGGACTGCTATCCCCCCCCGACCGCACCCCGGATCTGCCTCACGGCCGCGTCCACGCGCAACTGCATCCCCATCTCTCCATACTCCGCCGACGCCCGCGTCGGATCGCCCGAGACGCCGCTCCCCTCGAACCCGCCCCCCGGCGCGAGCTTGTCCTGCCGGATGTGCTGCGGCGCGACGTAAAGCAGCAATGAGGTGTCGGTGATCCCCGCATGACGCCCGATGGTCTCGTCCGTCTCGCCCTGTTCGGCCAGCCATTCGCGGTAGCCGTTCGCCGCGTAGTAGTCGCCGATGAAGTGCACCCGCGCGCCCTCGCCCCCCCACTCCCCGTTCAGCGTGGCCGCGACCTCCTCCATCCCGCGCTGGTTCCCCCCGCTGTCCCCGATCAGAACGATGTCGGTGAACCCGTGGACCCGGAAGCTGCGCGCCGCGTACTCGAGCAGCTTCATGAAGAACTCGTTCGGCAGCGTGACCGTGCCGGCGTAGCGCATGTGGCCCGACGGCGGATCGACGTTCCCCTCGGGCACGTAGGTCACGACCGGGGCCACCAGTGCGTTGCCCAGCTCGCGCGCGATCCGGTCGCTGGCCGCCTCGATGATGTAGCGGTGCTTGCCCGTCACCATGTGGGGACCGTTCTGCTCGGTGCCTGCGGTGGGGATGATCACCGTGGTGGCGCCGCCGGCGATCGCGTCGCGGACCTCGGTCCACGTCATCTCCTCGATGAAGACGGTGTTGACGGGCTGGGGCTCGCCTGACGGCGACTGTGCGTCAGCCGGAGTGCCCCCGTCGGCGGGAGCGCACGCCGCGAGCGCCGCGACGCCCAGCATCACGGTGGCGGCAATCGCTCCAATCTTCATGCTTCCCGGTCCCCCTCAGTTGTTCCTCGGCCAGGGCGCCCCCTGGTTCATCGCCGTCACCGGCCCCAGCCCCTTGTAGACGAATTTCTGCACGCGCTTCCCCTCGTAGGTCTCCGTCGTGTAGATGTTGCCCTGCGAATCCGTCGCGATGCTGTGCACGGCGAAGAACAGCCCCGGCTGCCGCCCCCCGTCACCGAAGCTGGTGAGGACTTCCAGGTTGAGCCGGTCCATCACGTACACCTTCATGTTCTTGCCGTCCGCGACGTACATGTAGCGCTGCTCGGGGTCGCGCGAAAACGCGATGTCCCAGGTGGACCCGTCGCCGAGCGTGCGCGGCGCGATCCTGACCTCGTCCACGAAGGTGCCGTCCTTGCGGAAGACCTGGATGCGGTTGGCCTGGCGGTCGCAGACGTACACGAAGCCGTCGTTCGACGGATCGGCGCAGTGGACCGGGTTGCGGAACTGCTGCGGCAGCGGCGCGTCGGGGTCGTAGGGGCCCATGCGGGTGTCGTCGGGCGTGTTGCCGTAGGCGCCCCAGAAGCGCTTCAGTTCGCCGGTGTTGATGTCCAGCACGGCCACGCGCTTGTTGACGTAGCCGTCGGCCAGGTACGCCTCGTTGGCCGCGGCGTCGAAGGAGATCTTGGCCACGCGCCCGAAGGAGTTGGTGCTGTTGCTGTTGGGCATGTCGGCGCCCACCTCGCCGTAGGACGCGAGGAACTCCCCGTCGCGCGAGAACTTCAGGACGTGCGAGTCCGCCCCGTTGCCCCCGATCCAGATGTTGTCCATCGGGTCGACGGTGATCCCGTGGTTGGATGCGGGCCAGGTGTATCCCTCGCCGGGTCCGCCCCAGGAGTTGACGAGATTGCCCTCCGGGTCGAACTCGAGCACGTACGGAGCCGGAACGCAGCACTCGCCGGTGGGCGGATCCTGGGCCGCGCCGATCTCGGTTCGTGCGTTGAGCGGCGCCTGCCGGTGCACGATGAAGACGTGGTCGCGCGAGTCCACGCCGACGCCCACGACGGACCCCAGAACCCAGTGATTGGGAAGCGGTTGGGGCCAGAAGGGGTCGACTTCGAACATCGGCGCCTCGGCGGCGCGGTCGGCCGCGGCCTGGAGGCGGTTCTGGGCGATGTAGATGGCCACGGCGGCCACGACCAGGCCGACGATGAGAAGCTGTTTGCGCTTCATGGGACAGTTCCCTCGGCAGGGGGGCAAGTGACGATTCGGGGGGAAAGTAGGGCGGAGACCGCTTGTCAGCCAAGGGTGGGAGGGCCAGGGTTGAAGCGTCGGCGGAGTAGTCGGCGGCGAAAGCGGCCCCGCGCGGCTGGATATCGTGTCCCTGCCGCGAGGATGCGCGTCCGCGAAGGCGTGCGCCGACTGCCGGACCTCAGCGACTGGCCTGTTGGAGGGATTGGATGAAAGGACGGACACTTCGGAACGGTGCGATTGTCGCCCTGGCAGCGGTGATATGGATGCCCGTTGCGCCTGCGGGAGGGGTTCACGAAATCCCCGCCGACGTGATCGTGCGCGCCTTCGTGAAGGCCGAGGCAGGGGCGCTCCACCTCGTCGTCCGCGTCCCCCTAACCTCGATGCGCGACGTGGACTTCCCGGTGCGGGGCCCCGGCTACGTCGAAATCGAGGAGGCGACGGAGCTGCTAGCGGACCAGGCGAAGGTGTGGATCGCGGACTACGTCACCCTCTACGAGGAGGCCGCGCGACTCCCCGCGCCCGTCGTGATCGGCGCCCGCATCTCCCTCCCCTCCGACCCCTCCTTCGCCGACTACGAGCGTGCCGTCGCGCAGATCGCCGCCC
>VXOC01000164.1 GCA_009840215.1 Gemmatimonadota bacterium
CCCCCCCCCCCCCCCCCCCTATAATATTTCACCCCCCCAACCCCCAAACCCCCCATACCTCTACTTCTCGTGGGCTCTGAGATGTGTATAACACACCGGCGCCGGGTGGAGGGGGTGGATCCGGCCCGGTCGGGTTCGCTCACGCAGGGACAGATCTCGGTGCGCCTGACCGCCCGCGCTCTTCAGATCGAGGTCACTCCGCTCGCGTCCTGGGTGCTCGAGGCCGCGGCCCCCGATACGCGCGAACGCCTGTACCGCATCGCCGAAGCGCACGAAGTCGAGGTGGCCCGCCTCGCGGGCGTCACGGAGCCCGTCCTCTTCCTGGTGTCGCTGTCGAGCCGGTCGCAGGGGACCCCATTCCGGCCCGACGACCTGCACATGCTGTCGCGGGGACTGCGGGAGCGCCCGCTGGCGATTCGCCCGATCACCCCGGGGTGGGGCAGCGGAAGGCTCTCCGTACAGGCCAGCGAGATCGCGGTCTACGCCTACGGCGACGGACTTGACCTGACCCGCGAACTGACCGTCGCGTACCAGGGGGTGGAGGACTCGTCCTGGGCGCGGAAGGTGGTGGCGATCGAGGCCGAGCGGAGAAGGATCGGGCGCTAGCGTGAACCTTCTGCGGATCGGAGGCTGACCGGTGGGCAAACTCCTGGGAGGGATGGCACTGATGGCCGTGTCCCTCTTCATGGTGGTCGGGTTCCTGCGTGCGGACGTGGACCGGGCGGCGCTGGGCACGATGGTGGCCCTCCTGATCGGAGCCGGGCTGCCGGCGGCCGGGGGCAGCTGGCTGCTGGCACGGCACTTCGGAGTCGGACGCCGCATCGGCCGAAGGCGTGAGGAACTGCGCCGCGACACGCTCGAAGCCGAAATCCTGAAGATGGCGGAGCGCCATGGCGGCCGGCTCACCACCGTTGAAGTGGCGGCGGAGCTGGCGGTGCCGGCCACAACGGCCGAAGAGCTTCTCAACGAACTGATGAGGCGGGAACTGGCCGAGATCGAGATCACGGACTCGGGTCTCCTGGTGTATGCGTTCCACGACCTGCGGCACCTCTCCGAGAAGGAGACTGCGCGGGGGCTGCTCGAGCAATGAGCAGGACCGGATCCGGCGAGGAAGCCCGCGGCCCCGTGACCGAGACGCGCTGGCCCTGCCCCGTCTGTCTCGGAGTGAAGATGCAGAAGACGACGCTGGGGGCGAGGGGGGAGGGGTCGGACTCGCTGACTCTGGACCACTGCACCCGTTGCGGCGGCATGTGGTTCGAACTGGGAGAAGTCCAGCGGCTCAGCTTCGAGCGGCCCGAGTCGCTGTGGTCCCGGATCCCCATCCGCGACGAGCCGCACCGGGCGCAGTGTCACTCCTGCCGTGCCTTCCTGGACCGCGACGCGCCGAAGTGCGATGCCTGCGGGGCGAAGACGAGGCTCGACTGCCCGGCCTGCGACACCAGAATGTTGCAGGTGCGCCAGGACACGCTCACCCTCGACGTGTGCAAGCGCTGCAAGGGCGTGTGGTTCGACCACCACGAACTCGAAGAGATCTGGAAGCTGGAGCGGGGCCGGTTCCTCGCGAAGCGGGGCAAGGGTGGAGAACTCGAGCAGCGAAGGGGCGCCAGCGGCACGGATGTCCTCTTCGAGACGCTCTTCTGGACACCTGATCTCGTATTTCTGGGGGCGCATGCGGCGGGACATGGTGCGGTGGCGGCTGCGGAGGCGGCGCCGGCGGCGCTGGATGCGGTTGGTGAAGCGGCCGGGGGGGTATTCGAGACAATCGTGGAGATCGTGGCCGGCATTTTCGGCTGAGCCGGGGCGATCCGCGTCAGGACGGACGCACCAGCCTCCGCCCGACTACGTAGTTCGTGCCCAGTTCGTCCTCCAGGACGCCCCACACATGTGTGTCGGTTGCGTCAGTCAAGCTGAACCAATCGGGAAGCAAGACTCGTCGCGGTGGAGACTCCTCGTCGCCTCGCTTGATGGAATACCAGACGCTCAGACTGTCCGACCGTTCCTGGGTTTGCAGCCACGCTTCTGCGGATGAGGTCAGGACGAACTTTGCGACCGACGGGAGGTATTCCGGCGCGTACAGGGCTTCCCTTGCCAGATCACGAGCGGACCTCCCACCGAGGATGCCGGGTGTGATCTCTTCCTCCCGCTTCACGGTACTCGCCAGACCATCGATTGTGGTGTCCAGCATGACCTCGCTGAGCCTGATAGGCTTGAACCCCAGCCGACGGCGCCAAACCGTCTCGCCCAACGCGCTTGTTTCAATCAACTCCAACTCGCCAGCCTGCAGGTCATTTCCAGCGAGTCGAGCCACTACCACGCTGCCCGCGTCGCCGTCCAGCAAGTGCCAGTCCGCATCGGAATACGGTTGCGCCGCAAAGAAGTGTCCATCGCCGAGGGGAACCGCCAGTGTCAGGTTGCGGACGTTGCGCGTGAACACCTCGTCCAGTAGCCACTGCTGCCCGGACTCATGGACCCGGAGCACTGGGAGCGTGTACATGGGATCGTCGCCCCAAAGCCCAAGTCGAACACTCACCGGAACATTCGGAATACCTAGGAAACTCCCGTCTGCAAGCACCACATCCGTAACGATCGGGAATCCTTGGTATCCGACCGAAGAGGGCGGGTTGGGCACGGATCGCAGCAGCGTTCCTTCGTGTGAAAAGTACGAGAACCTCTGCCGGTCGCGAACACCGAATCCGGACTCGTCCACGTCGATACGATATGGGAACATGAAGTCGCCTGGACCTTGGCCAGTACCTCCCAGATCGAGGAGGCGTCGTCCCGCCGGTGTCCACACCGAGACTCTGGACTCGAATGGTTCGAGTACAAACACGCGGTTGCCATCGGCGGCGACACGCACATGGATCCGGCCGAACAACGCGTCGCCGTCCAGCGCGCCGCCAAATTCGTAGGCAGGTTCGGAAAGCCACTGTTCCCCTACCGCGAAGTCTGACTCGGACGTGTGTTGGTCGCTGCAGCCGACCGATACGGCCAACGCCAGAGGAACCATACGCAATTGAGGCATCGATTCAGTCCAGCCCCAGGATCGGGGTGGATTTGACTTCCGCAGCGGCCACACGGGCCATCTCCGCCGCGTCACACTTGCGTCTGACCACGAATTCAGCGCCTCGCCTTACGTAGAAAAGCGGGCCATCGGCCGGAATCAACTCTCCGGCCTGCATAGCCGCCAAGGTCTTGTCGACGAGGTTCTCTGTAAACTGTGCAGTCTGCTCGCCAGGGTCTTCGCAAGGGAGGCAGGGGCCGGAGCAAAAGCCAATCTGGTAGGTCCTGCACGTGCAAACCTCCTCGCCTTGGCTACATTGGTGCCAGCCGATACCGAAGGCTGGCTCTCTGCCCATGCACATCGCGCCTGCATCGGGCCGTCCCGACGGCCACGCGCACGTGCCACACACGTAGCAATCCGACACCCAGATATTCTGCGCGGATGTCTGATTCGGTAACGACGCCGCAGCGGCCACGGCCACGAACAGCAACGGGAACAGCCTTCGAGTCGTCATGATAGATCTCCTCTTCTGAGGTGGACACGTGTCGGCCGGGCCTCGACCAATCCCGGACCGTGCTAACAGTACCCCCCCCCCGCGGGGAATCCGCAAGACTGCGGCGTCGGGAGCTAGTTAGCCAGATCTGGCCGGTTTCCGGCAGACAGACCTGTCCGGTTCGATAGCCAGGCGCCACCTCATTGAGAGTCGCAGCACCCTTGCCCACCACCGCGATTTCAGATGTTCCGCACCACCTCTTCCTCCAGCCCGTACTTCCTGACCTTGCGGTACAGCGTCCGCTCCCCGATGCCGAGGATCTCGGCGGCCTGGCGGCGGTTCCACTCGACGGAGTCCAGCACGGCGGCGATCACGTCCCGTTCCATGTCCTCGAGGGTCATGCCGGAACGGTAGGCGACGGTGCCGGGGGGGAGGGCCGGTACGCCCGCCATCCCCGGCCCATCGTCCGGTGTCGCGTGGGGATCCATCCGGCCTGCTTCCTGCACCGGGTCGGTGTCCTCACCCGCATCCTCCTCCCCGGTGGCGCCTTCAAGCTCGATCGCCTCCTCAACACGCTCCGCGCCCACCCCGCCATGTGAGATATAAACATCTGAAGCTGAAGAAGAAAATAGGCCTTTAGAAGACGGTGGGGGCGGTAGGAGTTATA
>VXOC01000262.1 GCA_009840215.1 Gemmatimonadota bacterium
GCCCCCGCCGCCATCACCTCGCGGGACGGTTTCGGCGAGGCCAGCCAGACCTCGCGCACCCCGGCCACCCTGGCCGTCACCGCCGTCATGAGCACCGACGACGGCAGCGGAAACCGCCCCCCCGGCGCATAGCACCCGGCCACGCGCACCGGCACCACGCGGTCGCCGGCCCGCCCCCCCTCCACCGCCACATCCACCGGGGCCGCCGACTCCAGCTGGGCGCGCGCGAAGTGCTCGATCCGGCCTGCGGTGCGCTCCAGCACCTCGCGATCGGACCGCGGCAGCGAATCCAGCGCCGTCCGCATCTCGGCGGGGCTCCGCGTGAGCGCCCTGCCGGCCTCCAGGCCGTCCCACCGCTCGGCGTACTCGCGCAGCTTCGCCTCTCCGCCCCGGCGCACCGACTCGACGATCTCCAGCACCGGTGCGATCATTTCGGGACGGACCGCGGGCGGGCGGGCTCGGCCGGCCATGGATGCGGGCACCCGTCTCAAACGGACATGCCCGCGCCCGCTATTCACGCCGCACCCCCTTCGGCTCCGACGCCACCCTCCGCTTCACCCTCAGCGCCCGCCGGTCAAGTTCGCGCTCC
Organism: Gemmatimonadota bacterium; assembly: GCA_009840215.1. Taxonomy (GTDB): domain Bacteria; phylum Gemmatimonadota; class Gemmatimonadetes; order Longimicrobiales; family Gaopeijiaceae; genus Bin94. Next base: position 590 of record VXOC01000262.1, read on the forward strand.
ACATCCGCCATGGTGACACCGGCGCGCTCCAGCGCCACGGTCAGGAAGTAGATCAGGTCGGCCGCTTCCTCCACGACGCGGTCCGCGCCCTCGAAGGCCTCCCCCAGCTCCCCCGCCTCCTCGACCAGCTTGCCCCTCAGGAAGGAATCGTCCGCGAGCGCCCGGGTGGTGAGCGACCCGGCCACCGGGGCGGTCCGCCGCGACCTCACCGTCCGCTCCAGCTTCCGCAGCCCCGTCGACGGACCGAAACAGCTCCAGTCCCCCGTGTGGCAGAACCCTTCGCCCGACTGCACGACGGTGAAGCGCAGTGCGTCCCGATCACAGTCGGGCACGATGCGGAGGAGCTGCTGGGCGGCCCCGGAAGTCGCGCCCTTGCGCCACAGGCCCCGTGAACGCGAGTGGTAGACGCCGCGGCCCTCGTCGATCGCCGCGCGCACGCTTTCCAGGCTCGACCAGACGAGGCCCAGCGCGGCGCCCCGGTCGTCGGTCACGATGGTGGGCCACAGTCCGTCGGGGCGTTCGCTGCGGAGCGGCGCGGTGAAGGCCTCGGCCAGATCGAGGTTGCCGCGATAGAGCGCCATCCCGACCTGCGCATCGGCACCCGCCCGGTCCAGCCACGCGATCTCGTCGGCGGTGGTGATGCCTCCGGCGACGGTCAGGCGCGAGGGGCCGGCCGCCTGGGCCAGGGCCTCGATCCGGTCGCGCGGGAATCCGGCCTCCCTCCCCTCGCCCTCGACGAAGGTGACCAGGAAGCCGCCCGCGAGACCGCGGAGTTCGCGCATGCCGTCGAGGACGGTGCGGCCCGTGCGTTCCGTCCAGCCCTTGACGACGATTTCGCCCTCCCAGGCGTCCAGGGCGGCGACGACCCGGTCGCGCGGGAGAGCTTCGAGCACCTCGGGGACGGCGGCCGTGCCGAGCACGACCTTCTCCGCGCCGCGGTCCAGCCATGCCAGCGCGGCGTCCCGGTCACGTATTCCACCGCCCACGCGGCAGGGGGCCAATCGGCACAGCTCCTCGATGACGGCGGTGTTGGAGCCGCGCCCCAACGCGGCGTCGAGGTCCACGACGGCCACCTCGCCGACCCGGGCGAAGCGTTCGGCGATGGGGCGGGGATCGCCCGCCTCGAGGACCTTGCGGCGCCCCTGCACGAGCTGTACCGCCTGGCCGTCCATGAGGTCGATGGAAGGGATGATCATGGCGACTCCTGCGACTCCGATACGCAAGCTTGCGAAGGCACGGGCGAAGCAATGGCCGAGCGGGCGGGCGGGGGATCTTTCTCCTCCTCGTAGTTCGGCCGGACGGCCACCCCGAGAGCGGCCAGTGCCTCCTTCACGGCCTCCACGGTCCAGTTGCCCTGGTGGAAGATCGACGCGGCCAGCACGGCGTCCGCCCCCGCGCGCACGGCCTCGGCCATGTGGCGGGGGGAGTCCGCACCTCCCGATGCGACGATCGGGACCCGCACGGCCGCACGCACCACGCGCAGCAGGGCAAGCTCGTAGCCGCTGCGCGTCCCGTCGCGGTCGATGCTGGTGAGGAGGATCTCACCGGCGCCGCGGTCGACCGCCTCGCGGGCCCACTCGACCGCGTCCCGCGCGAGCCGCCGGGTCCCGGACCGCACGACCACTTCGTAGGCGGAATCCGCGCGATCACGATCCGTACGCAGCGCGTCGATCGACACCACAACGCACTGCGAACCGAACCGGGCCGCCAGCTCGGTGAGGAGTTCGGGGCACCGGAGCGCAGCCGTGTTCACGGCCACCTTGTCCGCGCCTGCCTCGAGGAGGGCGGCCGCGTCCGCCACCCCGCCGATCCCGCCCCCGACGGTCAGCGGCACCGAAAGCCCCGCCCGCACGGCGGACACGGTGTCCCGTCGCGTCGACCGCCCCTCGGGGGTCGCCGTCACGTCCAGGACCACGAGCTCGTCGGCGCCCTGTTCCTCGTAGGCGCGAGCCAGCGCGGCCGGGTCGCCCTGGTCGGCGAGACCCCGGAACCTGACCCCCTTGACGACCCTCCCGTCACGGACGTCCAGGCAGGGCACAATACGAATCGGAAGCACGGCTCAGGCCTCCAGCCAGCGCGTCAACAGCGCCCTGCCGTAGTCCCCCGACAGCTCGGGGTGGAACTGGCAGCCGACCACCGGCCCACGTTCGACGCCGGCCAGAAAACGTCCCGCATACTCGCACCAGACCGGATGCCAGCCGTCGGGGACCGTGGCCAGACGGTAGGAGTTGGCGAAGTAGGCGTGGCCGCGCGGAATGATCCGGCAATCCTCGTGCGGGGTGACCAGGTTCCACCCCATCTGCGGGACGCGCCATCCCTCCTCGCCGGACTCGTAGCCCTCGACCATGCCGCCGATGACGCCGAGACCGGGCACACCGGGCGCTTCCTCGCTGCCGCTCGCCATCAGCTGCATGCCGAGGCAGATGCCCAGAGTGGGACGGCCGCGCTCGATGCGGTCGCGCAGGGAATCCGCCAGACCGTGCGCGGCAATGGCGCGATGGGCCGCCGCGAAGGCGCCCACACCGGGAAGCACCAGCCGGTCGGCGGCGGCCACCTCGCGGGGTTCCGCGGTGGTGTGCACGCGGCACCCGATGCGCTCCAGACCCGTCAGGACCGAGGCCAGGTTGGCGGTGCTGGTGCGCACGACGGTGACTGCGGGGGCCAACGAGGTCATGCCGGTATCGCCCGGCGGGAGCGGAGCGGGGTTCGCCGGGTGCGCGCCTCGCCAGGCGGGCGCATCGAGATCACAGCACGCCTTTCGTCGACGGCACGCGGTCACCTCCGGTCGGCGCCAACGCGGTCCTCAGCGCCAGCGCGACCGCCTTGAAGCAGGCTTCGATGCGGTGGTGGTCGTTGGTGCCGCGGATCACGTCGACGTGCAGCGTGAGGGCGGCCGCCTGGGCGAAGGAATGGAAGAAGTGCGGCACCATCTCGCAGGAGAGTGCTCCGACGCGCTCCCGCTGCAGGTTGAGGTCGCCCGTGAAAAAGGGGCGGCCGGAAACGTCCGCGACGGCGCGCGCCAGGGCTTCATCCAGGGGGGCGTAGCAATGGCCGAAACGCGTGATGCCCTGACGGTCGCCAAGCGCGCGGGCCACCGCCTGGCCCAGCGCCAGCCCCGTATCCTCGACGGTGTGGTGGTCGTCGACATCGAGATCGCCGTCGCACACCAACTCCAATCCCCACCCTGCATGGAAGGCCAGCGCATGCAGCATGTGATCGAAAAAGCCGATCCCGGTGCTCACCCGGATCGCGGGCGCATCGTCCGGCCGGCCCCCGTCGCGTCCATCCAGATCGAGTCGCACCTCCACCTTCGTCTCCGCGGTTTCCCGCGACACCCGCGCCGTCCTGCCGCGGCCGCCCGAGGTCCCGTTTCCCTCAGCCATGGAACAATCCTCCAAAGTCGGTGTCCGCTTCCACGATGCGTGCGGCGCCCGCCTCTTCGAGCGCCGTCCAGCCGGTCCTTCCGCCCCCCGGCGGCACCACGCCCACGGGCACCACCCCCGCCCCCAC
>VXOC01000301.1 GCA_009840215.1 Gemmatimonadota bacterium
CCAGCCTCCGCAGGGGACTCACGGAGTGTGGCCCCAAGGAGTAAGCTGGCTGAACAACGAAACGGGCGTCCAGCACGCCCGTGCGGGCTGCGCCCGCGACCTGGCGAACGCAGCCGCCGAAGCGGTGGCGGCGCACCCCCGCGAGCCCTTCGGGGAACCCGTTCAGACGGACCTCGTGAAGCGTGGCTGGCGGCCGGACAGAGGCCAGCGGTGCCGAGCCGTCCATGCGCCCCCAAAGCCGGAGCAACGACTGATGCCGCGAGCGCCCGCGTCGATGGACACGGGCACCGGTTCGGCCGTGGGGTGGATCAACCTGACTACGCTTCTCCTCCGGCGTTTCGCCTCGTTTGGTCGTGCTGCCCTTCACGGGCCGGTGACCCGAAGGGCGACATCCTACGGGTTTCACCCGCGATAGGTTTCATCTTGCCTGATTCAAGGCGATGCGCTTCTGGAAGACTGGCGATCAAGCCCAAGTGGACGGATACTTGAAGGGACGGGGACTGTGGTCGCACTAGCCTTCGGGTCGGCAGGCAGCAGACTCGGCGCGGCTTCCGCCCGGTCTTCCTCAGGTGGATGCGGCGTGCGGCAGAACTTCGTCTAGCCGATAGCTCAAGCGAGAAAGACCATGAGACTTCACGACCATCCGGGCCTCAAGGCCCAAGCGGAGGAAGCGTGATGGTGCCGGACCTCTGGCCCCGTCGCGGAAAACCGGTGAGCCTCATACGGGAGTTGCGGGCGGCGAACTTCCGGTGTTTCCAGGCCCAACAGCGCGTTCCGCTAGCCCCCGTCACCTTGCTGGTGGGCGAGAACAGCACCGGCAAGACCTCGCTTCTGGCACTGGTTCGCGTGCTCTGGGACATGGCGATCCCCAACAGTGTCCCCGACTTCAAGGAACCACCCTATGATCTGGGGAGCTTCGACGAGATCGCCCACCACCGGGGGGGACGTGGGGGGCGTGCTGAGGAGTTCACGGCGGGCTTTACCGTGCCGAAAGAGAAGCCTTGGCTGTCCGATGACTACGACGACCAAGATATCAGGGAGGAATCCCGCGCTCGCTACTACGACGCCACCTTCCGTCGGCACGGACCATCCGCAGTAGCCGTTGAGCACACGATCAGGAACGAGCGCGCCGAGTTGACGGCCCAGACGCCGGTAAACGGCGGGCTGGAGGTGGAGTTTAGGTTGGGAGAAGCCCTGTGGCGCAACGCGTTCCCTCGTTTAGCATCCGATTCGCTCGGCAGCGTCAATCAGCACGGTTCCCGTCCGTGGCGCTTCTTTCGCTCTCTCGTTGAACTCAAGATGGTCGCCGAGGGTCCCGCGGCTGAGAGTCGGCAGCCAATGCCCCGGGGATTGCGGGACCTGCACCAACTGAACTTCGAGGTCAATCGGCTGTACCTGCCGCGACCCTTCGCAAGCGCCCCAGTCAGGTCGCAACCGCGCCGCACCTACGACCCGGCCACCGCAATCCTGGATCCGGAGGGCGGCCACATTCCCATGTTCCTCGCGGACATGGCCCGTCGCAACCCAGAGGCTTGGCGGAACATACGGGCGGGACTGGAGCGGTTCGGGCGGGAAGCCGGCCTCTTCGATAAGATCGGAATCCGGAACCTGGGCAGAGGCAGGAGCGACTCGGGACCCTTCCAAGTCGAGGTCCGAAGGCCCGGCAAGCGCAACAAGGGTGCGATGCGCAACCTGATTGACATGGGCTACGGCGTCAGCCAGGTCCTTCCGGTCGTGACTGAGCTCTTGCGGACTATACAACCGCAGATGTTCCTCATCCAGCAGCCCGAAGTCCACTTGCACCCTAGCGCTCAGGCCGCGTTGGGTAGCTTCTTCTGCCAAGCCGCCGCGACCGGCAAGCAGCTCCTCATCGAGACCCATAGCGACCACCTGATCGACCGCATCCGCATGGAGGTGCGCGACGGCACGGCCGGCCTCGAACCGAACGATGTCTCCCTTCTCTACTTCGAGCGCAACAACCTCTCCGTGAGCATCCACGCCCTCGGCTGGGACCAGGAAGGCAATTTGGTGTCGCGGGACGGGGGAATTCCGACTGGCTACCGCGATTTCTTCCGCACCGAGCGCCGCCGCTCCCTGGGATTGTGAACATGTGCGTGATCCTCGACGCCGATCGTGTGGGCCTAGTCTTCGGGCGCAATCGCTCACCCGCAGGACGCGACCTCTTGGACTGGCTGGAACAACCCCACGCTTCACGCCCCCGCCCGCAGCTCGTCGTCGGTGGCAGGCTAATGGAGGAATTGACGAAGAACGGCACTTTCGCGAAGTGGGCCGAGGAGGCCACGAAGGACGGCCGCGTGCGGCGCTTCCCCGATGTCGACATCGCGAAGGAAGAATCTGCGCTCCCGTCCAACCGCTGCCGGTCCAACGATCGGCACATCATCGCCCTGGCCCGTACAAGTAGGGCGCGCATCCTCTACTCAAACGACGGAGCCCTGCAGGAGGACTTCAGGGACCTGAAGCTCGTTCCCAGACCGAGGGGTCGCCTGCTCCCAGCCGGCGAATCCCAAAACGCCTCCAAAGGGCGCCGTAGACTACTGCGTCGCTCCGAACTCTGCCCGAACCAAGCCGCCCGGTGAGCAACTCCACCGAGGTCGCGTATAACCTGGCGCTCGCCCGGCTCCTCCGTCACGAGGGGCTGAACGCGCAGGGAGAGCAGCGCCAGAAATTCGGGGAAGCGCGCGGACAGGCGGATGTGTTGCTCGACTTCGATGACTACGCCGTCGTGATCGAGGCGGAGTTCGGCGCGCCCGCCAAGGCCGACGCCGACAAGCGCTTTCCTCCCGACCGGCCCGCGATGGTGGGCGGACTGCCGCTTCGGCTAGCGGTGGCCGTGGGATACCCCGAGCGGCTGGCCGACCTGCCCGAGAGCGACACCGACGCCAACTTGGCGGCCGCCAAGGACCTGACAATCTCCTACCGCTACTACGGCGACGAGTGGGGGCCGAACGCGGTCGGCGGGGTGACGCTCTTGGCGGAGCAACTGCGCAACTACTGGGTGCAAAGCGACAACGGTGCCCGCATCGAGGAGATCGTCCACAAGGCTTCGACGGCAATCGATCAGGTCGCCGAGGTGCTGGCTCGACTGGACCGGAACCGGGGCCGCAAGCCGGAGTCTCCCGGCACCAAGGCGCTCATTTGGCTCAACGCGCTGGTCTTTCAGGAGCTGTTGGCGAGTCACTTGGACATGTCGCTCCTTCCCCCCGAGCACCGGCGGAAGACGATCAGCCGTCCCGACCCTGCCGGGACCACCGCAGACCTTGAGCGGCAGTGGGAAGAGATCCTCGCGATCAACTGGTGGCCCATCTTCCACGTAGCCCGCGAGACGCTTCGGGCAACGCCGGGCTCGCCAGGAACCCGTTTGGCCATCCGCGTGCTGATCCGCACCGCGCGTGAGATCGTGGAATCGGGAATGATCCGCCGCCACGATGTGGCCGGTCGCGTGTTCCACCGGCTGTTGGACTCGCGCAAGTTCCTTGCGACCAACTACACGACGATCCCGGCGGCGATCATGCTTGCGGGCCTCGCCTTCGACGAACGCGGCCCGCGCTGGTCCGAAATCGACTTCGCTTCGGCCGAGTCTGTCGCCGGGCTGCGGATCGTGGATCCTGCCTGCGGCAGCGGGACCCTGCTCATGGCCGCCGCCCAGGAGGTACTCAAGCGGGCGCGCCGTGCCGGAGCGCCCGCCGAACAGGCCCCAACCATCGTGCGGACGATCCTCGAAGAGGCGCTCTACGGCTTCGACGTGGTCCCCGCCGCAATCCACCTTGCCGCCTCCACGCTCTGCATGGCCGAAGCGCGTCAGGTCGTCAAGGACATGAACCTCTGGCGGGTGCGGCACGACGTGACCGAGGGCGTTGCCCGCCTTGGAAGCCTCGACTTCCTGTCATCGTCGCCCAGCCAAGGAAACGCGGCTCGGCTCAGCCTCTTCGACGACGAGAAGCCGTCGATCCGCCGTGTGACCGGCACTGGGGAGGTGGAGGACAGCCGCGTAGGCGGACGGCTAACCGTCAACATCCCGGCAGGAGATCACGTA
>VXOC01000324.1 GCA_009840215.1 Gemmatimonadota bacterium
GGACTGGATTGAGGATGCGGGGGTCGGGGTGGGGGGGCAATGGTGGGTTGGCTGGTGCGCCGCCCAAACCGTCAGTTGACGTCAGGGTATGAGTATATCATACTCAAGTCATGAGTAAACGCCTCCAGGTAGTCATGTCCGACGCCGACCTCGACGAAATCCGCGACGCCGCCCGCCGCGACAACCTCACTCTGTCCGCGTGGGTCCGCCGCACCCTGCGCGACGCCGCAAACCGCGACCGCCGCGGCGGCGCCACCGCCGTGCACGAGGCCCGCCCCGACTACTCCGTCTTCAAGCCGGGTACGCTGCGCTACGTCACGATCGAGGCGCGTGTCACGGAGCACGACGTCGAAGCCGTGCGCCAGCGCCACAAGCTCCGCAGCTGGAAGGCGGCCGTGGAGGAGGCGGTGTGCAGGCAGGCGATCGTCCCGATGACCAGGGAGGAGGCGCTGGCGATGCAGGGCGTCGGTTGGGACGGAGATCTCGACGAGATGCGAGACAACGACCCGATCGAAATGATCGACACGGCTGACCGGCTCGAATCGATCGAGTAGTCGTGATCGTCGACACTTCCGCCTGGGTGGAATACCTGCGTGCGACAGGCAGTCCGACCCACCTCGCCCTCCGCTCCAGGGTCCAGGAAGGCAAATCGATAGCCACGCCAGCACCCGTAGTGTCGGAGTTGCTCTCCGGCAGTCCCAGCGAACTCGAGGCCGCCAATCTCCTCCAGCTCCTCACCCGCTTCGAGATCCTCATCCCCGACTCGCTGAGGGACTACCAGGGCGCCGCTCGCATATACCGCGTCTGTCGCCGGGCCGGATTCAAGATCCGATCGACGGTCGACTGCCTGGTGGCCGCTGCCGCACTCGAGAATCGCCGCCCGCTGCTGGCACTCAACCATGATTTCACGGTGATCGCGCAACACACGGAGCTGGAGCTGGCCATTCCGCCGGATCCCGGGGAGCCGAAGAAGCCGCCGCGGAGGTGGTCCGGGGAGTAGGCGACGCGCACCTTCCGCCCCCGGTTTCTTGTGGACTGCGGTCCTCCCGTATCCATCGGACCCCGTCGGCACCCCCTACCGCCGCCCATCCCTCCGCGTCAGCGGACTCAGGTAATCCCGATTCCCCAGCCCCAGCTTCCGCAGCGCAATCCCCGTCATGCACTCGTCCACAACCTGCTTCGCATTCAGCACGGTCGTGTACCCCGGGTCGACCAGCGGGTTGAGTTCGACCAGGTCGAAGCCCACCACGTTGTTCTCGGAGCAGAGCCCGCGGACCATGTAGAACACTTCCCGGGGCGTCAGTCCTCCCGGTACCGGCGTCCCCGTGCCCGAGGTGTAGGCCGGATCCATCACGTCAGTGGGAAGCCTATCGGGCCGCGAGCCGGGGGGCAATCGCCGAGCCACGCACCCGCTACTCCGATGCCCTCCAATCCGGGGGCTTCACCAGCACCCGCAGCTTGTTCCTGACTCCTCTCGTGCGGAAAACCTTAAGAATTAAACGCTGGATCCCGTGCAGGAACACCTTGATCGGGTTGTTCGAGTTGAGCGGCTGCTCGATGCCGTACACCACCCGCTCGACCTCCGGCTCGAAGGTGCCGAACATGCGATCCCAGATGATCAGCATGCCCGCGTAGTTCCTGTCCCAGTACTGCCGGTTCGAGCCATGGTGCACCCGGTGGTGAGAGGGCGTGTTGAAGAGGAACTCGACGGGCCGCGGCAGCTTCTTGATGACCTCGGTGTGCAGGATCGCCTGGAACTGCTGTACCAGGACCTCGGAGAGGAGCACCAGGATCGGATGGTATCCCAGCATGACGATCGGAAAGGAGAACAGTAGCGGGAACACGGCGTCGAGGGGACCGAAACGGTAGGCCACCGACATGTTGAAGTGGGGTGAGCTGTGATAAACCGTGTGCGTGGCCCACCCGACCCCGACCCTGTGCATCAAGCGGTGATCCCAGTAGTACGTGAGGTCGGCCAGCAGGACACAGGTGACGATCGTGATCCAGTTCAGCGACAGGTGAGCCAGGCTGAAGTTCTCGTAGATCCAGAAGTAGAGCTTGGTGACGAAGAGAATGCCGAGCGCGTACTCGATGGCCACGAAACAGGTGAAGGTGATGACGTTCGCCACCGAGTCGCCTATGACATCGAAGCTCAGGCGCTTGACGAACGCGTAGCGGATCATTTCGACGAAGAAGAAAGGGACGATCACGTACACCAGGCTCAGGTCGTTCAGTACGTAGAACCAGCCCAGGACCGCGTCCCAGTTGAGCGCTCTGGAGATTGCGTCGATCATGGGTCTTGACGCTCCTTCCGTTCCCCGGCCTCGTCAGCGGCATCGTCAACCGGGCCGATTCCTCGAGCTGCTCCCTCGAGTTGAAACCGTGTCTGCTCTGCCGCCTCGTCGAACGCCCTGGAGTCCTCCTCGGAGCTCGCCAGCCTGGCCGCCCAGACCAGGGCGCCCACGATGATCACCGTCGTCAGGATCTGCACCGGGAAGGAGAGCCGGTTCGGTTTGCTGTGCGACATGTCAAAACTCCTTTGCTGCACCGGTCGAAAGGCCGCTCGTGATCGTGTCCCAGACAAGATCCTGCGCCTGAACCCGGCCCAGCTCTCCCTCGCCGACGGCCCGGCACGCGGCCCATATCAGGCCGTCGATGCTTGCCACGACCCAGGCGAGCGGGACATCCGGACGAATGAAACCCTCCCTCCTCGAAGCCCTGACCAGGTCCGCCAACTCCGACATCTGCCGTTCGTAGGCCCCGGCGATCTCCGGCTCGTCGCGGAGCTCAGCGGCCGCCTCAAGGAATCGATACGATTCACCCGCGCCAACGACCGCTTTCGTAGCCAATCTCAGGGCATCGGTCGCCGTGCAGGCCCGGGCTGTGGCCTGCCGGGTCACCCTGTCCGTTTGGGCGATGGCTCGCCTCGCCAGTGCCCTCAGCAACCCCGCACGGCTCTCGAAATGGCGGAACACCGTGGCTCGCCCGACCCGCGCCTCGGCCGCAATCTGGTCCACGGTCGCGTTTGGGCTCGCCGAGAGGGCCCTGACCGCCCCCTCCAGGATTCGTTCTTCCGTCGCCAATGCCATGAATGATACGCTCTAATCTTGAATGAGATGTTAAAGTATCATACATTGAGTGGACGTTGTCAAGCCGGGGGCGGGCGACCTCCAGCGCGGCGGCCAGGCAGGTCAGGCAGGAGGGGACGATTGCTGCCCCAGCAGCGCGTCGGTAGGTTGCGATTCGCGATGGATTCGACGAGTTCGCCCAGCAGACGTGCCGGGAGCCCGATGGACGACTCAACCGACCCGGGTCGCGCAAGCGCCACCCGATCCCCCGTCTCGGACGAGGCAGCCGACTTCGACATCCGCGACGACTTTCGGCGCTTCTCCCAGCGGGACGACATCTTCTGCCGCTCGTTCTGGGACCCGGAGGTGCGTTCGCACCGCTCGGACATGTTTTACGAGACGTACCGCACGCCGAAGCTGACGTGGCGTTCGGTCGACGGCTTTACCCAGCGTGACTACGCGCTGCGCAACGCGTCCTGGCATGTGACGGACATCTTCGCCGAATTGCGTGACGGCGACGACCGGCGCGAGGGCTTTCTCGATCCGTACACAACCGTTCGCGAGGGCCCGGGGAGCGTGCTGCCGGTGGAGTCGCCCGAGGAGATGGCGCGCGAGATCAAGCACGCCGCGAAGACGCTGGGCGCCGACCTGGTGGGGATCACCGGCAATGACGAGCGATGGCTCTACACGCACGCCTACAGCCGCGAGAACGAGCACGAGAAACCGCAGGAAGTCTCCACCGACCTCGGCAACGTGATCGTGATCGCGCAATCGATGGACCGGGAACTCCTCCGCACGGCGCCCTCCGCTCTGAGCGGCACCGCGACGGGGGCCACCTACTCGCGGGACACCATCGTGCTGCTGGCGATCGCACAGTACATCACCAATCTCGGCTACCGGGCCGTGGCCAGCATGAACGACTGGCGCTGGCCATCCCGCTCGCCATCAAGGCCGGGCTGGGCGAGTACGGGCGCCAC
>VXOC01000365.1 GCA_009840215.1 Gemmatimonadota bacterium
TTTTTTCACCCCCCCCCCCCCCTTCCCCACTGTCCTCATCGCTTGGGTTCCTCGTCGTTGTTTACACCCCCCCGGTGGGGGGGGGGGGGCGCGGTGACTGCTTCTGGCGATCACGCGACGGGAGGACCCGGGAGGTGGTGGGGTGGGGTGGTGTATCCGGAGTGCGCGAAGGAGCCGGAGGAGCCTGGTGCCCAGGACGCTTCCGACCTCGCCGACACCTTCTGCCGCCTGGGCAACGCCGTCATCTCCCCGCGCGAAGTCGACCCCGCCCGCGTCGCCATGAACGCCGACTCCCTCGCCGCGGTCGACGACTTCATCCTCTCCGCCCTGGCCGATTCGGCCGCCTCGGGCGCGGCTCTGGCCGTGGTGCGACGGGGGCAGCTCGTACGGTTGCGCGGCTACGGCCGCCTCGACTGGGACCCCGACGCATCCCCCGTCACCCCGTCCTCGATCTTCGACATGGCTTCGCTTACCAAGGTGGTGGGCACGACCTCGGCCGTCGTCATCCTCATCCAGCGCGGCCTGATCTCGCTCGACGACCGGGTTGTCGACCACCTCGACTGGTGGGACGAGGGCGACCCGGCCAAGTCGCGGGTCACCATCCGGCAGCTCCTGCTGCACCGCGCCGGCCTGCCGCCCTTCCGCCGCTTCTTCCTCGAGATGGAGGGCCGCGCGGCCTACGAAGACGCGATCGGCGCCCTCCCGCTCGACCATCCACCCGGCGAGCGCACCGTCTACTCCGACATCGGCCTCATGACCGCGGCCTTCATCGTCGAGACCGTCACGGGAATGGCGCTGGACGACTTCCTGCGCGCCGAAGTCTGGCGTCCCCTCGGGATGGCCGACACCAATTTCACCCCCGATCCCGCGCTCTGGGACCGCGTCGCCACCACCGAGCTGGACGAGGACTATCGCGGCCTCCACGTCCACGGCATCGCCCACGACGAGAACGCCTACGCGATCGGCGGCGTTGCCGGTCACGCCGGTCTCTTCAGTTCGGCGCGCGACCTCGCCGTCTTCGCCCAGATGATGCTCGACCGCGGCGCCGCCGCCCCCTGCGTGGCCGACGCGGCCTCCGGCCTCCCCTGCCACCGCCCCCGCTTCGCACCCGTCTCGATCTTCGGGCAGGGATGGGTAGACCGGATCACGCGCAGACAGTCCCCCGAATCCACCCGCGCCCTCGGCTGGGACACGCCCTCGGCGCGCTCATCCGCCGGCGACTACTTCTCGGCCCGCTCCTTCGGCCACACGGGCTACACCGGCACCTCGCTCTGGATCGACCCGACGCAACAGCTTGCCGTCGTCCTCCTCACCAACCGTGTGAACCCCACGCGCGACAACCGCAAACACATACCGCTGCGCCGGGGGGTGCACGATCGGGTCGCGCGCGCGATCATGGACACGCCGCCGCGACTGCGCGAGGGGCCACCGGAGCCGGGGCGGCGATGAACTTCGGCGGCCTCGACTTCGCGGTCCTGGTCCTCTACATGGCCGGCGTGACCCTCTGGGGCGCCTGGCTGGGCCGCAAGAACCGGGGCGGGACCGACTACTTCCTGGGCAGCCGCAACCTCCCGTGGTGGGCGGTCATGCTCTCGGTGGTGGCGACCGAGACCAGCACCCTCACCTTCCTCTCGATTCCGGGCGTCGCCTACCTGGGCACGCTCGCCTTCCTGCAGCTCGCCATCGGCTACCTGGCGGGCCGTGCGGTCGTCTCGTGGATCCTGCTGCCGGCCTACTACCGCGGCGAGCTCTCCACCGCCTACGCCCTCCTCGAGACGCGCTTCGGAGGGGCGGCGCGGCGCTACGCGTCGGGGATCTTCATGGTCACCCGTCTGCTGGCCGACTCGGTGCGCCTCTTCGCCACCGCGATCCCGCTCGCGATCATCACGGGGTGGTCGTACCCGGTGTCGATCCTGGTGATCGGCGCGGCGACCCTCGTCTACACCTACTTCGGCGGCATCAGGGCGGTGGTGTGGGTCGACGCGCTGCAGATGGCGCTCTACGTCGGCGGCGGACTCGTCGCGCTCCTCCTCCTGCACATGGCGGTCGACGGAGGCTGGCCCGCGATCCTGGCCAGTGCGGGTTCGGCGGGGAAGCTGCAGGTGCTCGACTTCAGCGCCTCGCCCGCGGTGGCGTACACCTTCTGGGCGGGCCTGATCGGCGGCGGCTTCCTGTCGATGGCGTCGCACGGGACCGACCAGCTCATCGTGCAGCGGCTGCTGACCTGCCGCGACGTGGTGCAGAGCAGGCGGGCGCTGATCGGCAGCGGGTTCGCGGTCATCGTGCAGTTCGCGCTCTTCCTCTTCGTGGGGCTCGGGCTCTGGGTCTTCTTCCAGGGACGGGAGTTCGCGGGCTCGGACGAGATCTTCGCGCGCTTCATCATCGAGGAGATGCCGGCCGGCGTGCGCGGCCTGCTGATCGCGGGTGTGTTCGCGGCCGCGATGTCCTCGCTGTCGTCGTCGATCAACTCGCTGGCCTCGGCGAGCGCGTATGACTTCTGGGGGCCGCTCCGGCGGCGGCGCACCGGTGGCGGGAGCGCGGAGGCAGGCGGCGACCCGGTTGCGGCCATCGTTGCCGAGGCCGATCGCGACATCATGATCGCGGGCAAGGTCTTCACGCTGGTGTGGGCCGGCCTGCTGATCCTGGGAGCGATCGTGTTCATCCCGCTCTCGGAGGGTACGGCTGCGGTCGAGGTGGCGCTGGCGGCGGCCTCGATGGCGTACGGGGGGCTGCTCGGTGCCTTCGCCCTGGGCGTGCTCACCCGGCGCGTGAGCCAGACGGGCGCGATCGCCGGGATGACGGTGGGCGTGGGGACGGTGGTGGTGATCTGGGCCACGGCCAGGAGCGCGGTCGCGTGGCCGTGGTTCGTGTTGATCGGGCTGGTGGTCACGGTGGTCGTGGGGTTGGCGTTCAGGACGCGGCAGGAGGGCGCGCGGTCTCACGATGCGCATGTGGAACCGTTGCCGCAGCGCAGGCGTTGAAGACGGGGGTCGGGACTGCCGAGTCGCCGCGGCCGAGGCGCGGAGGCGCGAAATTCTGGATTGGAGTGGACGGTGGGGGGACGCGCTCGCGGGCGCTGGTGGGTGACCGCGAAGGGCGGGAACTGGGTGCGGCCGATGGAGGCCCGGGGCTGATCGACCCTTCCGATCCCCTCGTCGCGGCGTTCCGGGTGGCTGCGGTCGCACGAGAGGCCGCCCAACGGGCGAGGGTGCGGCTTCCGGCGCGCGCCCTGTGGGCGGGACTGGCAGGGGCGGGCAATGAATCTGCCCGCGCCGCCGTCGAGAAGGAACTGAAGGACAAGCGACTGGCCCTGCGCGTGGTCGTGGGTTCCGATTTGGAGGCGGCGCACGCGGATGCATTTGGGGAGGGGCCTGGCGTGCTCCTGGTTGCGGGCACGGGGTCTGCGGTGCGCGCGGTGGACCCGCGCGGCGAGGTGGTGACGGTTGGGGGGTGGGGTGCGCTGCTGGGCGACGAGGGCGGCGGTTACGGCATCGGTCTCGAGGGGATTCGCGCGGTGCTGCGCGCGGCTGACGGGCGGGAGCCGCATACGAGGCTCACCGACGCGCTGCTCTCGGAGACGGGCGCGGCGGATGCGCGCGGGCTGGCCGACTGGGCGGTGGGGGCGAGTAAGGGCGAGATCGCGGCGTTGTCGGTGGCCGTTGCGAAGGTGTCGAAGACGGGTGATGTGGTGGCGGCGCGGGTTGTGCATCGCGCGTTGGGCGCTGTGCGCGAACACCTGGAGGCCGTGCCGGGGCGGACGGAGGGGTGGGTTGGGCGGCCGCCGGTGGCGTTCGTGGGGGGGTTGGTTCGTGAAGGGGGTGTGTTGCGTGAGGTGGTGGTGGAGGTGGCGGGTGAGGTGGGGTACGCGGTGCGGCTTGAAGAGGTGGTGCCGGAGCGTGGGGCGCTCGGGAGGGCGGTGGGGTTGGGGGGGGATTAGCAGAGGTGGGGCCGTGGGGGGGGGGGGGGGGGGTGGGGTGGGGGGGAGGGGGGGCGGCCCGCGGGGGGGGCCCCCCACCCCCGACGCCCCCGATGAC
>VXOC01000294.1 GCA_009840215.1 Gemmatimonadota bacterium
GTGGGGGTGTGCGCCGACGGGTGTGCCGGGGAGCCGGGTGGTGGGCTGGGTGCCGAGGGATCGGCGGTCGGAGGTCCATCGAGGTGAGCCACATCCCGCATGGTTGCCGTTAGAGCAGCGTAGGCGCCGCGGCCGTAGAAATCGTCGGCGTTGCACATGGCGAAGGGGCCGTCGATGTGCTCGGCGGCGGTGAGGACCGCGTGACCGGTGCCCCAAGGGCGGGTGCGACCGGGGGGTGGGGTGTCGATGAGGCCGGGGTGTGACAGGGACTGGTAGGCGTAGCGGAGGTCGAGTCCGGCGGTGGCGGTGGGGCGGAGGTGGGCGTCGAAGTCGGCCTGCAGGTCCTCCTGGATGACGAGCAGGAAGCGTGAGAAACCGGCCAGCGCGCCGTCGTAGAGCGCGTAGTCGAGGAGGGCCTCGCCGCCGGGGCCGATGGGGGTGAGTTGCTTGAGGCGGCCGAAGCGGGTGGAGCGGCCGGCCGCGAGGATGACGAGGGTGAGAGGTGGGGGGGTCACGCAGTCATGGTACAGCGTCAACCGGCATTGCGCGACAACCCCCAGACCTGCACATACTCGACCCCCAGCTCGTCCTCCACCAACCCCAGCAGGTAGTCCGCACCGATCTCGAAGACGTTCAACCCGGTTGGCGTCTCGACCAGTCCCTGGACCCGCCCCTCGGGGTCGAACACGGTCCACACGATAGGCCCGTCGCCGTCGCCGGGCACCCGGTACTCCCGCACCCGGAGGTATCCGGCCCGGTCCGACAGGATCTGCGCGAAGGCCGGGTAGGAGTCGATCGGCGGCGCGGGCATGGGGTACTCGGCCTCGGTGGGGGTTCGCGGGTCCCAGTCGCGGCGGACGATTCTGACCAGAGTCCCGTCGGCGGCGAAAGCCCTGATCTCGTAGGTGTCCTGCACCCCGACGGCCACGAGGTTCCCCCATACGGTTCCCGTGGCGCGGCGCTGGAAGGGGTGCTGCATGTCTCCTCCCCACAATTCGCTGAAGTACGCCTCGCCGTAGAGGAACCTCCCGAGCGAGGCGTACAGGGTTCCGTCCGCTTCCAGAACCGACCATTCCGTTTCCAGGCGGACGAGGTCCCGGGTCTCGAAGACGGCCATTCGGTTGAACACCTCACTGACGCTCGAGACGATCTTTCCGTCCGGTAGCACGCCCAGGATCCCGCCCCGGGAGACGTCAAAGGCGATGTCGCGGCCGTGGTTGCCCTCCAGGTCGAAGAGCGGCAGCCTGGGGCTGGAGGCGGCATCGGCGGCGACGACCGAGTCCCCCGGCCAGAGTGCGACGGCGGTCGGACCGTGGCGGGTGAATTCACCGGGTCCCTCGCCCTGGCGTCCCCAGGTTCCGGTGTGGGATCCATCGGGGCCGAATACCTTCAGCTCGTTGCTGCCGGTGTTGGCGACCACGATCCGGCCGTCCCCAAGCCGCACGGCATCCGCAAC
This sequence comes from Gemmatimonadota bacterium, assembly GCA_009840215.1. GTDB lineage: Bacteria > Gemmatimonadota > Gemmatimonadetes > Longimicrobiales > Gaopeijiaceae > Bin94. The sequence goes on from VXOC01000294.1 coordinate 1,457, forward strand.
CCGGAACAATGCGTCCGGCCCGGCGCCTTCGACGGAACCGATCGAGAGAGACGGTTGTGGGCCGATCTCCCACGCGAGCCGGGAGTCGGGCGCGGGTCGGGTGTTGCTGACGAGCATGATGCCGGCGCTGTCCTCGATGACGGCGTGGAGCCCGGGGCCGGCGCCGCCGCTCCCGTCCCCGCACGCGGGGGCGAACAGCGCCAACGCGAGAATCGCGGCCAGTGGGGAAGTGGTTTTCGAGTCGCTCATTCAGCTGCTCCAGGTCCTCTCTCCGCAATGCACCGGCCCCGCGATCACCCCGCCCCGCGGTCCAACCCCCAAACCTGCACATACTCCACGCCCAGTTCATCCTCCCCCAACCCCAGCACATAATCCTCCCCGATCTCGAAAACTGTCAGCCCCGGCGGCGTCTCGACCAACCCCTGAATCCGCCCCTCCGGATCGAACACCGTCCAAACCGCGTCCCCCTCGCCGAACATACGGTATTCGCGCACCCAGAGATACCCGGCACGATCGCCCACGATCTCCTCGAAGGCCGGGTAGGAGTCCGTCAGGGGCATGTCCTTGAACATGGTCAGGGCCCGGGATCGGGCCTCCGGGGGCAGGTGGGCGTAGGCCCGGGCGACGTGCTCCTCAAGGTCGGCTTGGGTGGGGCTTCGCGGATCCCAGTCGCGACGAACGATCCTGACCAGCGAGCCGTCCGCGGCGAATGCGCGGATCTCGTAGCTGTCCTGCGCGCCGATTGCAACGAGATTGCCCCACACGGCGCCGCGGGTGTCGCGCCTGAAGGGGTAGGGGTTCTCGCCGGTACTTCCGTCCGGAAACGACCAGACCCACTCCTCCGTCGCGAGAAACTCGCCAAGTGATGCGTGTGGCGCACCGTCCGTGTCCAGGACAGACCATTCCGTGTCGTATTGAACGAGGTCGGGAGATCCCATCGTCCGGCGGTTGAGCAGCAGGCTGCCCATCGACACAATCCTCCCGTCCGGCAACAGGTCCAGGACATTGCTTCGGGTGGCGTCCAGGGCCACGTCGCGGCCGTGATTGCCATCCAGGTCAAAGAGCGACACCCGCCGTCCTCCCGGAACGGCGATCGAGTCGGCGAGCCAGAGCGCGACGCCGTCCGGACCGCTGCTGAACTCACCCGGTCCCTCACCCTGGCGCCCCCAGGTCCCCGAGTGGGAACCGTCAGTGTGGAAGACCTTGATCTCGCTGCTGCCGGCGTTGGCGATCATAATGCGCCCGTCCGCGAGCAGGGTGGCATCCTGGACCCTGAACAGCTCGTCGGCCTCGCCGCTGTCGCCGGAACCGATCGAGAGCGATGGCTGTTCACCGAACCGCCACGGCAGCCGCGAGTCCGGCGCGGCCGGGTCGTTGTCGACTATGGTGACGCCGCCGCTGTCGCGAACCGCGACCCGGGGCCCGTCGGGGGCACGGTCGCCAAGGTCCTCGCAGCCGAAGCCGCAGAGTGCAGCAATGAGGATCGTGGCCGTGAGGCGCGGCGCGGTCGTCGGGCGAGCGATCACTGTGTGGTGCTCGTTGCGGCCAAATGAAAGATTATTCTCCGTCCGAATGAAAATCCGTACCCTTGTGACGCCGGGTTGCGAGCTCCGCCGAACCCTGGAACAGCCGCCGTAACGGCACGGCGTGAAGCCGGTCGCCGAACGGCGCGGTGGCCTCCCCGTCGTACAGCACCACACCGCCCGCGAAGCGCCGGCCGAGCGCCCCCCGCAGCCTGCGGAGACCACGAAAATCGCCGGTCCGGACGGTTCCCGAGGCCTTGACTTCGACGCCGGCCACCGCCGCGGCGCCGCGCTCCAGGACGATGTCGACCTCCGCTCCGTCCTTGTCGCGAAAGTGGTGGAAGGAGATCCGCGCATCGTGCCAACCGGCCTGCCGGCGGAGCTCCTGAAACACGAAGGTCTCCAGGAGCTGGCCGTAGAGGGCGCGGTCGTAGGCCAGCGCCGGACCGTCCAGGCCGAGCAGCGCCGAGGCGATTCCCGTGTCGCCGACGTGCAGCTTGGGTCTCTTGACCAGCCGAGTCAACCGGTTGCCGTGCCATGCGGGCAGGCGTTCCAGGAGGAAGACACGCTCCAGCAGCGTCGCGTAGTCCCGAATCGTGGGCCGGCTCACCTCGAAGGGCGCGGCCAACCGGCTCACGTTGAACATCCTCGCGGTCTGGCCAGCGGCGGCCGCAAGGAGCCGAGGCAGTATTTCAAGGCGGCGAACATGAGTCAAATCACGAACATCGCGCTGAATCAGGGCATCAACGTGGTCGAGATACCAGCTGGCGCGCCGGCGTCCGGGCGGGCGGTCCAGCGCCGCCGGGTATCCGCCGGCGACGATCCGCCGCGGTAGCGCGTCCCCCAGGCGCTCGGTGCGCTCGACGGCGAAATCGCCCGCGAACAGAGCATCCGGAAAGTGCGAATCGCGCCGTTCCAGCTCGCACTGGGCCAGCGGGTGGAGTCGCAGGATCCGCAGGCGCCCCGCCAGCGACTCCGAGAGCCGCGGCACCAGGAGCACGTGGGTGGAGCCGGTCAGCAGGAACCGTCCGGGGGTGCGCCGACGGTCGATCTCCATCTTGAGCGCGGGAAACAGGGCCGGCACCTTCTGCACCTCGTCGAGGATGGTGCGGTCGGGCAGCGCGGCGGCGAAACCGTTCGGGTCGTCCGCGGCGGCGGCGCGCACCACGTCGTCGTCGAAGGTGACGTACCGGTATCCTCGCGAAGCCCCCACCATCCGGGCCAGCGTCGTCTTCCCGCACTGGCGCGGTCCATGAATCAGGACTGCCGGCGAGTCGTCGAGCGCCTCGCGCAGGTGCGGCTCGACGAGGCGGGGATAGATGGTCGTGTCGATCATCGACGGAATGTAACGTCGATTTCGGCCAAATGAAAAACCAAATGTCGTCTGATTGAAACCTACGAGCCGGAGGGCCGCCGGCTCATCTCATCTCAGGAACCCTCAACCGGTGTGAAGGTCGTACATCTGCACGTACTCCACACCCAGGTCGTCTCTGGCCCGGCCGAGAATGTAGTCCTCGCCGATCTCGAAGACGCCGAAACCGGACGGCATTTCCACCAGTCCCTGCACGTGTCCCTCCTGGTCGAAGACGGTCCAGATTGAACTCCACCGTTCCTGGACCCAAAGATAGCCGAGCCGGTCCGACAGGATCCGCGAAAAGGCGGGATAGGAGTCGACCACGGGCATGTCCTTCACCGCCCTGAGGGATTCGGCGCGGCTGTCGGGGGGCAGGTCGGCGTAGCGCCGCTCCCAGTAGGAGTCCTGTTCGCTCCGGGTCGGTCTACCCAGGTCACCGTCGCGGCGGACGATCCTGACCAGCGTCCCGTCCGCGGCGAAGGCCTTGATCTCGTAGGCGGCCTGGTCGCCGATCGCGACGAGGTCTCCCCAGACGGCTCCAACGGTGTTGCGTCCGAAGGGGTGAATCCTGCTGCTCTCGATCTGTCCGCCCCGCGCGAACACCGCCCACCATTCGGTCCCGGGAAATTCGCCAAAGGAAGCGCCCAGCTTGCCGTCCGGGCCCAGAACTTTCCATTCGACATCCGGGCGCACAAGTCCCGTGGATCCCGTCATCCCCCCGTGCATTCCTGCAACGCCGCTGGTGACGATTCCTCCGTCCGGGAGCAGGTCGACGATGTCGGCGAAACCGACTTCGAGGCGCACGTCGCGGCCGTGGTTGCCGTCCCGGTCGAAGATCGACAATCGTCCCTGTCGGCCGTTCGGAGCTGCGATCGAGTCACCGGGCCAGAGTGCGACGACGGTCGGAGCGTAGCTGGCGAACTCGCCCGGTCCCTCGCCGCGGCGTCCCAGAGTGGCCGCGTGTGATCCGTCGGGGTTGAAGACCCTGAGTTCACTGCTGCCGGCGTTGGCGATCACGATTCTGCCGTCCGGTAGCCGGGTTGCGTCCATGACCCCGTAGAACTGGTCGGGGCCTCCGCCGGCGACGCTTCCGATGGAGAGCGAGGGTTCGTCGCTGATCCGCCAGGGCAGGCGCGAGTCCGGTGGGGGACGTTCGTTCTCGATGATCGGGATGTCGGTGGTGTCCTGGATCGCCGAATGGGGACCGTCGACGGGGGCGGCGCTGGCGTTGTCGCCCGTGAGGTTGAAGAGGGCGAGGGCGAGAAGGGTGAGATCGAGCCGGATCGTCTTCATGACCTGCTACCGACCGGTAAGCCTCACGAAGAACACGTCCCCCGGAGGCCGGCTCCGGTCCCATGGATGCGAATGGTTCGTGAAGGCGATGATGCCGCTGGCGAAGAACGGATAGTTGCTCCACGAGCCGTGGAGTTCGGGCTCGTTCGAGTCGTCCGGCGTGGGGTCGAAATAGGCCACCTCCACCGGATTCTCCCGGTCCGCTATACTCACCACGCGCAGACCGGCGGCATAGTTGGACTGGTACATCAGATCGCCGACGATATAGAGGTTGTGGTCGGTGGCCGGGGTGGTGCCCATGAATTCCCGCACGAGCACGGGGTCGTCCAGATCCTTCACGTCCCACACAAGGGTGCGCGTGGCTGTCAACTCCGGAAGATCTTCGTCGAACTCGTCGCCCATGTAGAGGTACTCCTGGCTCTCATCGAGCCAGGCCTGGTGGGCGTATGCGACCCAGGGGTAGGCGGCCCGGGACAGCGTAAAGGGCGCGTGCTTGTCCGACACGTCTGCAATGCTCAACACCTCGTAGTTCGACAGGAAGCAGATCTCCCTGCCCCGATGCTCGGCGTCGGGACCCCGGTACACCACGCACATGGCGTCGTGGGTCCGCCCGTGGAGGCCCTCCGATTCGTCCGCGAAGCAGCCGGCGAAGGTCGGGGTGGCGGGGGTCCGGATGTCGACCATGTGCACCCCCCCGCCGCAGGTCTCCTCGCCGCCGTTGGCGCTGAGCACGTAGGCGAAGCCCGTCTCTTCGTTGATGGCGATGTTGTGGGCGCTCTGGATCCGGTCGTAGACCGTGAGCGGCTCGATCCGCGAGGGCGTTTCGGTGATCTCCCGGAGTCGCGTCAGGTCGACGACCTGCATCCCGTGGTGTTTCGCTCCGTCGGCCACGATGAAGGCGTGGTCGCTGTAGACCTTGATGTCGCGCCAGAGGCTCGGCTGCGCTCCCTGGGTGAAGGGGAGGAACGCGGCATGCACCGGATGCTCGGGATCCTCGAGGCTCACGAAAGCGGTCCCATGAGACAGGCCCACGAGCGCCCACTCCGTGCCCGTCACGGGACCGGTCCAGCCCCACATGTCATTCAGATTCCCTTCGTCCATATCCTCTTCGGACAGACCGAGCTGATCGGCCGACAGAAGGGACACGAGCTCCATGCCCATGCAGGGGTAGCCGTCGCAGAACTCCGGCTCCGGCGGCGGCGGTTTGATCCCGTCGCACGCGGCAATGCCGAACGCGCACAGCAGCAGCCAATGCCATGGGGACGGCGGATACGCGCGGCTTGCCGGTTCCGTGTTCATTCTGGCTCTTCACCTGTCGTGGTGGTGGAGCATGGGGAGCTGAATCATAGGGTGGCACCATCGACGAGGCCACATGGGAACTGGCAGCCGACGGTCTCCCCCTGGCTATATTGAACCATCGGGGATCGATCGCGTTCTGTTGACCAGGAGAATCCGCATGCGGCACTCAATCTCGCCCTCACGATGTTGTTTCAGTCCCATGGGGCTGCCCGGGATCCTCGCTCTGGCGGTACTCCTGGCCCTCGCCGGTGCCTGCAGTCGGAATGAACCCACTGCCGACGAGGCCATCTTCACGCCCGAGGCGTTCGCCACCACCGATGTCCCACTCAGCCAGAGCGACCAGGTCGCGCTGCTTGCGGACGAGCGCGTCGCGTGCGTTGTCGATTCCTACGAGACCAGGGTCCATTGCGTGGACGCCGAGGGCGCCGTTGTGGGAGTCTTCGGCCGAGCGGGGGAGGGTCCCGGCGAGTTCGGCGGCTCTGGCAACCCCGGCAACCTCGGGCTCGTGCGCGGTGAGGAGGGGACGGTTGGAGTTTATGACGGTGCGCTGGGCCGTTTCACGGTCTTCGAGCCGTCGGGTACCTATGTCTCGGATGTGCCGACGCCGTTCCTGGATCCCCTCCGGTCGTTCGGCACGGTCCTCTCGGGTGTGGTGTGGCGGGGCTGGATCGCCGATTCGCTGATGACCCGGTACGACGTCAACATCGCCACCGGGGAGGTTGTGCGGGAGGAAGCGTCGCCGAGCGGGCGCTGGGGTGTCACGTGTGGGGAAGGCGAAGTCATCGACGGCATCCCGGACCGGGCGAGTGGATGGGTCTTCGTGGCTTGCGGAGATCGTCTCGTCTTCGCCGGTGACAACGGCGACGCCACGGTGGTGCCTGTGCCGACCCACCTCCCGGACGAACGCGACGTCGCCAGGCTGGAAGAAAGGCTGTTGGCAGTCCGCGGGAGTTTGCATCCCGAAGTAACGTCAAGGGCTCTCCAGGGGAGTTCGGAGGGCACCTACCGCTCCTTCGTGGACGAGAGTCTGGAAGGCTATCGAGGCAAGCCCAAACCCTACTCTCTGGGCGAGGAACACCGGCTGTTCGACGCTGCCAACCGCTACTGGATCGCCACGCAACGCGACACGCATGAATGGTCCTACCTGGACGTGTACGAGAATGCCGAATACGTGGGGTCTGTGAGGGTCAGGGACCGCCTCAGGGCCTTCGACCTCCTCGGGTCGACTCTGGTGGTTCTGGTTGAGCGGCAAGCCGGCCCGGACGATGCCGACGGGGTTCCGGACCGGGAGTTGGACTGGTACGACATCGGGGAGCTGCCGTTCGGCCGGTGATGTACCGGTTGGGGCGCGGGGTGTTCGGGTGCAGGGTGGTTGTCCTCACGGTCACCTGTCAACTGCGATTGACATTATGGAAAGTGGAGTGTACATCAATGCGCGCGGCCCTTATAAGCATTGTGGATCAGCGGGTAGTGCGGTACCGGAGCGCGCGGGAGTGATTCACCAGCTCCTCTTCACCGAAACGGACCATTCGAACGGTCTTCCGTACACCTGCTCGATATAGGCCGCCGCGGTGCCCCATGCGGACGTCCCGGTCAGCAGATAGCGCTCGTCCGTCAGGTTGCGAAACGCGGACACCACTTCCCACCCGCCATCCGCGCTCGCCAGGCTGATCGAGCCGTGGAGCAGGTGATACCCCTCCTGAAACAGCTGGGGCGTGTTGACCGGGTCGTGATACTGCGACGCCGAGTACGTCCAGTGGAGCCGTGGGGTGACCGGTAGACCGCGGGCATGGAATGTCCTGCCGATCTGGAGCGAATGGTTGAACCGGGGTGTCTTGGTCAGCTTGTAGTCCGGCTGCAGCGGGTTCCTGTTCTCGAGGACAGCGGGGCTCAGGCTGTCGTACTCCGCACTCAATACACCGACACTCGCCGCGATGTCCCACCCGCCGCCCGGTATCCACGCCGCTTCCAGTTCGCCACCCTGGAGATCGGCCGACCCGCCGTTGACGGTGATGGGATTGATCGACTCGCGGATTACGACCTGCAAGTCCTCGTAGTCGGCCCGGAAGAGCGCCAGATTCAGCCTGAGACGGCCGTCGCCGGTACTGGACTTCAGGCCGATTTCGTAGCTGTTGACTGTTTCGGGCTCGTAGTCGGTCGGGGGGGCGTCGGGCGAATTCGGTTCGTAGCCGGGTGGGGGAGACGGAACCCGCGCGTCGAAGCCGCCGCTCTTGAATCCCTCGGCGAATCCGACATATGCGATCGTGTTGTCGTTCAATCGGCGGGCGAGGTTGGCCATCACGGTCAGCGCATCGAATTCCCTGTTGAACTCCTTGTTGGCGAGGATGCGGTCCCCGGGGTTCATCGGCCCGGTGGCGGCTCGGAAGATCCCCCTGGCGAGGGGCCATGTGGGTCCGTGGATGCTTCCCCTGCCCTGAGAGGCGTCACCCAACGCGTAGACGTCCGGCGTCACGGCCTTCCAATCCCTCGTGTAGCGCGCGCCGACCGTCAGCGAAACCGCCGGAGACACGTCGGCCGTGGCCTGGGCGAACCCGGCCATTGACGAGTTGACCAAGTCCCAGTTGCTGTCAAACGCCCCGGTCGGGAGCGTCACGGCGCCCAGATAGTAGCCCGTTTCGCGCACGAGGTAGACGCCGGTTTGCCAGTGAACGCGGTCGTCGAGGCCGAAGCCGCTCAACTGCAATTCCTGACTGAGCTGCTCGGATTCGACCTCGATCTGGATCTGCAGGATGTTGGCGGGCGTGTTGTCCGCGTCACGGGAGCTCCGCATGTCCAGTCCCCGGTAGCCCGTGAGAGACCGGAGCGTGACGCCCCCGCCGAGCGACCAGGAGACCCTGGCGCCGGCGCCCCACGAGTCCAGATCGTCGAATGCCGGAAAGGTACCTTCAGAAATGTACGCCCCGGCGAAACTGTCTGGCCCGTAGCAACCCTCGGCACCGCCCGCGCCCTGCCCGGGCGGCGGGTAGGTCGGTGGCCCCATTGCGGGGAAGTTGGGGTTGATCATGATCGCGGTGCAGCCGGGCAGCGCGGCGTTGCCGAACGTCGCAAAGGCCTGCTTGTCGTTCACGCCGCCGTTGACGGTGGGCGCGCCGTTTTCTCGCTTGCGGGCATAATCGGCCGTCGCAAAGACCTCGAAGTTCGACGAGGGACGCCACACGATCGCGCTGCGGACCGCCTGTCCGTTGTCGTTGCCCATGTCGAGTCCGTCGTCGTGTATGCGCGTCACGTACCCGTCCCGCTTGCGCAGCGCCAGCGCCACGCTTCCGAACAGCCCATCCCCCAGGGCACCGTTCGCCGAGGCGGTCAGGTTGGCCATGCGGTCGTCGCCGAACTGCATCCGCATGCTTCTGCGCGCTTCGGCGTCCGGCCTCCTGGAGTGCACCGAAACGGCTCCGCCAACCGCGTTGCGCCCGAAGAGCGTGCCCTGCGGTCCGCGCAGCACCTCAACGCGTTCCACGTCGATGAGGTCCATCACCGCTCCCACCGAGCGCGGCATGTATATCCCGTCGATGTAGACCGCAACTCCGGGATCCGTCACGGGCAGGAAGTCACGCTGCCCCACGCCCCGGATGTAGAACTGCGCCGCCGATTTCGTGCCCGAGAGAGCGCCGGAGTGGTTGAAGTTGACGTTCGGCATGATCTGGCCGAGCAGATCGGTCGTTCCGATCTGGCTATGCTCCAGGGCACGACCGGACAGGGCCGACACCGCCAGTGGGACAGTCTGAAGGAGTTCCTCCCGGTTCCTGGCGGTCACGACCAGCGGCTGCAGCTTGACGACCGAGTCGGGTTCGGGTGGGGGATCCTGGGCCCGGGCGGGCGGCACGGCGATGGATACTGCGACCACCGCGATTCCAACGACGAAAAAAGTGCGCTTGTACATAATCCCCCGGCATTCAGACGGGCTGTCCGGGAACTCCTAGGAGACACCCTCGACAATCACGACTTTCCGGGTGCAGGCGCCGCTCACGGTGCTCAGGGCCTCCTGATACTCAGGGTGGTCGTAGTACGCCTGCGCGGACCCCATGTCGGGAAAGCGCTGGATGACGACGATATCGGGCGCCTCGCCCTCGAGCGTCACGCACCTGTCGGCCCGGACCACGAATTCGCCGCCGAATTCGGGCATCAGGGCCGTCACTCTCTCCACGAATGTTGAATAGGCCTCGGGGTCGTGCACCTTCGTTCGAATCACTGTGTAGGCTGTCACTTCAGGCTCCCTCCGGGGTGTTGGTCCGCTTGCCGACAGATACGCCGGGCGGCAAGATACGGTCGCAGCGTGGAGCAGGGCAACTCTTTACCTGGGCGAGGGATACCACTTGAAGCGTTCGCGGTTGCGTACCAACGAAGACCTGCGCTACGAAGCCGGCGACCGGATTCCCGGGCCGCTCGCGCTTGCGCTCGGCGCGCAGCTCGGTGCGCTGGCTCTGAATGGGGTGGTGCTGATGCCGACGATCGTGTTTCGCGCGGCCGGTGCCGAGGAACTCGTCATGTGGGCGGTGTTCGCCTCGGTCCTGGCGTGCGGCGTCTCGGCGATCCTGCAGGGTGCGCGTCTGGGACGGATCGGGTCGGGCTACGCTCTGACACACATCAGTTCGGCGATCTTCATCGCGGTCTGCGTAGAGGCGCTGGTTCAAGGGGGACCGGGTTTGCTCGCCACCCTGGTCGTCGTCTCGGCGGTCGCGCAGGGGGCGCTTTCCGCGCGGCTCTCGCTCCTGCACAGGGTCCTCACGCCCGTCGTCACGGGGACGGTGATCATGCTCCTGCCCGTCACCGTGATGCCGATTCTCTTCGGCATGCTGAACGAGCTGCCGCCCGGAGCCCCTGCATACGCAGGGCCGGTGAGTGCGGTCGTAACGATCTCGACCATCGTGGGGATCGCGCTGAAGGCGAAGGGGACCTTGCGTCTCTGGGCCCCGGCCGCCGGCATCGTCGCCGGTTCCCTCGTGAGCGCCTTCTTCGGAATCTACGACACCGCACGCGTCGCCGATGCCGCCTGGCTCGGCATCCCGGACGGCCGGTTGCCCGGACTGGACATTGGCTTCGGACCGCCGTTCTGGACGTTGCTGCCGGCATTCCTGTTCGTTGCGCTGGTAGGCTCGACGAAGTCGATCGCCGTCGCGGTCGGGGCCCAGCGCGTGGCGTGGCGCCGGCCGCGGGCGGTGGACTATCGCGCGGTGCAGCGGGCCGTGGCCGCCGAGGGCGCCGGGAATCTGCTGGCTGGGCTCGCGGGAACGATGCCCAACACGCCCCATGCCGGTGCGGTGGCCGCCGTCGAAGTCACCGGCGTCGCGGCTCGCAGCACCGCGGTCGCGGCCGGACTGGTCTTCCTCGCATTGGCCTTCCTGCCGAAGGCGCTCGCGCTTTTCCTCGCCATCCCCGCCGGCGTGGTGGCCGCTTCCATCGCCGTGGTCATGGCCACGCTGTTCGCGGTCGGGATGCGCGAAGCCGTAAGGAGCATGGGTGCGAACCCCCGCAACGGCCTCATCGCGGGCGTCTCGTTCTGGACGGGGGTCGCATTCGAATTCGACATGATCTTTCCCGCCTTCTTCGCGGAGTTCGCGGGCGGTCTGTTGAGCAACGGACTTACCACCGGGGGGCTGTTGGCACTGGTCCTGACGGCGCTCTCGGTTCGGCGAAAGAGCCAGTTCAGGGGCAAGCTCGACGTGGCCGAACTGCCCCGGATCAGGGAGTTCATTCAGATGTTCGCCGCGCGCAACGGCCTGGAAGCGATCGTGGAGCGCCTCGATGCGGCCAGCGAGGAGACGTTGCTCACCCTCATGCAGTCGCACGGTGAAGCGGACGGTGCGGAGGAGGCGCCCGGGCGCGAAAGACGCGAACTGCTGCTGACCGCACGCGAGGAAGACGGCGAGGCCGTACTGGAATTCAGGGTGGGCGCAGCCGGCAGCGGTGAACTCAATCTTCAGGACCGCCTGGAATGGCTCGAGGAGCAGACCAGAGTAGCCCGGGTGGAACATGAGATCTCCCTCCGGCTGCTCAGACACCTCGCTTCCTCGGTCCGGCACCAGCAGTTTCACGACATGGACATCCTGACTCTGCGGGTTTCTTCCGTTGCCGGGGGTGGGTCGTGAGAATGGCAGCGATGACGCTGATCCCGGGGGGCCGTGCGAGCCCGGAGCCTCGCCGCCCCCGGTGCTCGCGGGGATTCATCCAAGGTCAGCCAGGAGCCCGCGGACAGAATCCCCACAGGCTCCTCCTCCTCGCTCTCGCGGCCGGATTGCCTTTCGCTTCCGGATGTCAGCCGGCGCCCGACACCAGGGAGCTGTCGCTTGCGCACTTCCTGTCGGCGGATCACGCCCTGAACGAGGCCATGTTCACACCGTTGGCCGATGAACTCTCCGAGCTGTCGGACGGCAAGTTGACTGTCCGGCAGTTTCCCGCGGGGGCCCTCAACTCATCCGCGCCGGCCCAGTATTCGATGCTGCTCAGCGGCGTGGCCGACATCGCACTTGCCGTGCCCGCCTACACCGCCGACCTCTTTCCGAAGACCGACCTGATCGCCTACCCGGGCGTCTGCAAGACGGCAATGGAATGTACCGAGGCCATGCGACGCGCGCGGCCGGTTCTGGAGCCGGAGTACGAGGCCAGGGTTCTGGCGATCTGGGCCAACGACGCACCGGTGCTGCTCACACGCGACAGGCCGGTGCGGACGCTTGAAGACATGCGCGGACTCAAGATCCGGGTCTCGACCCGAAGCGCCATCCCGTTCATCGAAGCGCTCGGCGCAAGCGCCGTCATGCAGCCCGGCACGGTTGTCCACCAGAGTCTGAGCACCGGAGTCATCGACGGAGTCGCCATCTCCCCCTCGGGGATCGTCGCGTTCCAGCTCCAGGAGCCGGCTTCCTACCTGACCACCTGGCTCCCTCTGTCCGGGCTGCCGTTCGTCCTGCTGATGAATCAGGGGATATACGATGGCCTTTCTCCCGAGGAGCAGGGCTGGATCGACGAAGTTGCGGATGACTCCCTGTCCCTGGCCGGGGCCGAAGCATACACGCGCGCGGGTGCCGAGGGTTTGCAGTTGGCCGTCGAGGCGGGTGTGGAGATCATCGATCTTGCGGAAAGCGAAAGGCGCCGCTTCGAACTGGCCATCGCCTCTCTCCGTGAAGCGGGGCTTGCGCGGCAGGTGGGCGACATGACCGTCGGCGAGGTCGTCCGGATGTTCAATGGCGCACGGTGAGTGAGCGTCGCAGGGCGCGGCGTGCCGGAAGGCGCGGGGCGCGGAGTCGAGACCGCGTCGCTGCGCGGAGATCCGTGACTTTTTCGTGACTGTCTTCGAGAACTGCCGGGACCACTTCGAGCGGGCCGAAAAGCACTGCCGCCGATTTGGGACGGCGTTCGTGGCGGTGGGCGGGATCGCGCTCGCCGTGCTCCTGGCAGTCACCGTGGCCGAGGTGTTCTGGCGCTATGTGATGAACGACTCGCTGCTCTGGATCGAGGATCTCTCCACGATGTCGCTCACCGTCGTGGTGGCAGGCGCGATCGCCTATGGCGCGGGCAAGGGATCTCACGTCTGCGTTAACCTGATCGCGCGCTTTTGGGGCCGGTCCGTGACCAGAATCACGGACGCGGTCGCGCGACTCCTCGGCGTGGGAGTGACCGCGGTGGCTGCCTTTGCCCTGTTCGCACACGGCAGTTGCGGCCTTGCCTGCGGTGCCGTAACCGGCAGCGTGTCGATCCCTCACGAGCCGTTCTACTACGCGCTGGGCGCGTCTCTCGTCACCTACGGGCTGCTGCTCGTGTCCCAGCTCCTCCTGGGGTTGGCGGCATGGAACGCCGAGGATCCCAACGAGCCGGCCGAATGATGGACGGAACGGGCATCGCGCTGCTGGGCTTCCTCGCTCTCCTCGTCTTGCTCCTGATCCGCGTGCCCGTGGGGCTGGCGATGCTGATCGTCGGTGCGGCTGGAATCGCTCTGATCCGCCCCGGTGCCGCTGTGCCGGTCCTGGCGGGGGAGATGTTCGCGGTGGCGTCGCGGTATCCCCTCACCATCCTGCCGCTGTTCATGCTGATGGGCAATCTGGCAGTCGTCTCCGGGATGAGCCAGGACCTGTACCGCGCCGCTCACAGCTGGCTCGGGCGTGTCCGCGGCAGCCTCGCGTCCGCATCCATCGTCGCGTGTGCCGGATTCTCGGCTCTTTCGGGCTCGTCGCTGGCCGCCGCCCTGACAATGGGCAGGGTGTCGCTTCCCGAGATGCGGCGGTACAGGTACGATGACTCGCTGGCGACGGGAGCGATCGCCGCCGGCGGAACGCTCGGCATACTGATCCCGCCGTCAGCGGGCCTGGTGATCTACGGGATCATCACCGAAGAGAGCATCGGACGCCTGTTCATGGCCGGGGTGATTCCCGGGATTCTGCTCACGCTTCTCTTCGTGCTCGCCGTCTCGATCGTCGTGAGACGCGACCCGGACAAGGCGCCGCACGCCGAAGAGCCTGTGGCGTGGCGGGAGCGACTGCGGGCGACCGCGAGGGCCAGTTGGATCCTGGGGATCGTCGTCGTGACCATCGGCGGCATCTATGCCGGTGTGTTCTCCGCCATCGAGGCGGCGGGAGTGGGAGCGCTGCTGACGCTGATCGCCGCCTGCGCACGGCGCGCGCTGAACCGGAAGACGATGATCGAGGTGGCCGGCGCCACGCTGAAGGCCAGCGGCACCGCCTTCCTTGTGCTGTGCGGGGCGTTTGTGTTCAAGGTCTTCCTCGGATTGACCGGCGTAGCGTTCGTGGCGTCCGAGTGGGTGGCCGAACAGGGCTTTTCGGGTGCTCAGGTCGTCATGCTGGTACTGGTCATGTTCATCGTGCTCGGCACCTTTCTCGACGGATTCGCGATGCTGGTGCTGGCCGTTCCCCTGGTTCAGCCGATTCTCGAGTCCCTGGGTGTCGATATGATCTGGTTCGGCGTGATGATCGTCATCACGCTGGAGATGGGCCTGATCTCGCCGCCGGTCGGGCTGAACATCTTCGTCGTGAAGGGCGTCGCTCCCGACGTGCCGGTCCACAGGATGTTTCGGGGGATCGTACCGTTCTGGGTTGCGATGCTTGTGGCGCTGGTTCTGATTGCGTTGTTGCCGGGGCTTGCCATGTTCCTGCCCGATGCCATGTATGGTTGAGGGGGACGATGTGCCACCAATCGATCGTCCCGAAGGTTGCAGTCTGTGGTGTGGCCTACATCGCATGTGAGCCGGCCGAATGTAAACTACGCTTTCCAGAATGTAATCGCTACATTACTATTTGGATGACGTCGGGCAGGATCGCCCAAGCGATTCGCGGAGCTGCCTTCCGTGAAGCGTGGGCATGAAGACATCCATCCAGACCTTGTTCGCCTCGTCAATCCTGAGTGCGGGGATCAGTCCCTGAAAAGTCAGGCGCGACAACACCGGTCCAAAGCGCCGGGACGCCAGGACCGAGCCGCTCTCTATGTCAATCACCTCCAAAATGTCGTCATACAGCGAATCGATCAGTTCTTTTGACGACCTCTGGGGCGGGACTGGCGCCCACTCGGCGTCGGCAACGCTGATCAGCACCCACAGCAGAGTCGGGTCATCCGGGCCGAACGCGATCTGCTGCACGTTCGGTTTCGGCGGTTCCGCCCCCCGCGATAGCTCCGTCCAGGGTTGGAACCAGTCAACCTGTCTCCGGTACCGCCGATTCGTCGGTTGAGGTCGCGTACCCGCCATCGAGTAGATGGACAATTCGTATGCATTCCTCGGTGCGACCCACAGCACGCCTCCACCGTCAACCGCGATGGAGCGCAGTTCGAGAAAGGAGTCGTCCGGTCGACGCGAGGCCGTTTCGTTGCCGAAAGTCTGGAGAACGCCGCCATCCGCGCCGACGAGGTGGAGCGGCCAGTCGACCCCCTCGGCGGTCCTGATGGTCGAATTGACGATCATGTGGCCCGACGGCAGCGGCACCATGTCGCGCATGAAGGCGGGAATCCGCTCCGTGCGAACGAACTCATGGTCGGGATCGAAGACCGATCTCCGCAGCTGCGAATGGTCGTAGACGTAGAGCGTGTCTCCAGCACCCACGACGATATGGTTGACGCGCGTGAACTCGCCGGGGCCCTCCCCCAATCTGCCGATCACCTTGATGAGTCGGCCCTCCTGATCAAACACCCCGACTTGTTTCAGCCCGTCGGTGTTCGACGTGGCGTACCAGACGCCGCGCGAATCGCGCATCACCAGGGGGCTGTACGCGAATAGACCCGGGTGCAGGCTGTCCGAGAGACTGAACACCCTGGTCAGTTCGATCCGGCAGTTGCAGTCGGGGGATTCGGTGAGCGTTGTCACCGCCGGGTTCTGGGCCCGCGCGGGTGCGGTGGCTGCCAGCGTCAGCGCAAGCGGGAGGATACGGGTGGTCATCGCCCTCGCGACCCAGGTGTTACGGATTCCACTCATTGCCTACCTCGTTGCCGCCACTCGTACACCCTGACCTCCGGTACCGGCGCAGCGACCGCACCGTAAGCGTAGCCTCCGCCGAAGGTGCTGATTCGTGGCAATTCTCCGTACTCCGATGTGGCAAGGATCACTCCACTGGCAGCGTCGATCAGAAAGGAGCCCACCACGGGGCCATCTCCGACTCCCTGTTCCCATTCCTGCTCTTCGTACTGTACCAGCAGCTGACCTTGTGGGACGATCGAGAGGGTCACAACGCTCCCGAAGGTGCTCTTCCCCTCCGGCAAACTCCACTTCACCCCGGCCGCGGTTCGTTCAATGACGGCGCCTTCCACACCGGGCAGCCCGGTGGTCCAGAGCAGAGTGCCGTCGCCGCTGTAGCCGTGAACCCGGGGGACGGCGGTGGAGGCCGCGTAAACCCTCCGGTTCGCCGAATCACAGGCGAGGAGCCCCGCGTCGGTCAGGCTCAGCATGGCAGCGTCGCCTTCGAGAAACGGCACACCGAAGGAGGACTTGACGCTGCCCGCGCGATCGAAGCGGTGGATTGTACGGCCGCCGAGGGTGTGCTCATGCTTCAGGATGAGGTAGTCGCCGTCGAAGAGGCAGAACTCCCAGCCCCCGGAGGTCGGCAACCGGGTCTGGTCCATGTATCGGAGCGTGGCCGACCCCATTTCGTAGCGCGTCACACGGTGGTTCCAGGCGTCGAGCACATGCACTTCCGACCCGCTGACTTCCACCGCCTTCGGACCGATCAGCTCGCCGGGACCCTCCCCTCTCCCCCCGCCCCACGTGAGAAACCGACCTTCCTTCGTGACTGCGGAGAGCTTGTGGGCCAACTCGTCGACCACGAAGACGATGCCGCGCTCCATGTCAACTGCCAGACCGGACAGGCGGCCGAACATCAGCGTGGAGTCCCCGTTCAGAACACCGAACCGCCCCACGGGGACGAAGTCGGGAAACTCCGAGACGGCCTGGCCGGTGTCCTGGAGCGCCAAGCCGACCGCCCCCGGAGCCAGCATGCCGGGTAGCAGCATGGCGAGGCGGGGCCATGCGGCCTTCACTTGCCTGGCCTTCTGGTCATTGTGGTGTCCCTTCGAAGGACATCTCCGTGGTGGGTGGTGTTCCACCGTCACACTAACAACAGTTCCCGGGGCCAAAACGTTGACCCCTCCCGGCGGCCCATCGCTCGACAACCATATGTCTCCTCCGTGTGTCTCATGGCAGGTGTTTCTCGGCGCAGGTTTGCACGTTCCTGAGCGCGAAACCGTACATTAAGTGACGTGAATTGGAGCCCGTCACGGAACGAAAGACAACATGATCACCCAAAAAACAACAGCGAATCATCGAGGCCGAAGCTCGCGGACCGTGCCGTCCCCGGCATCTCTCCTCACTGTTTCGGCCACCGCTTTCGCCACCGCCCTCATCCTGATCACCGCAGCGACCCCTGCCACCGCCCAGGACCGACCCCTGACTGCCGACTTCCCGGAAGTCTACCGCGCCGGCGGCCTGAACGCCCCCGACTGGGCGCAGTTCGCCAGCCGCGGTCCGGTGAGCTTTGACGCTTCGGGGAATCTCCATATCCTGGACCCCGGGAACTACAGAGTCGTGGTGATCGATCCCCAGGGCCGGTTCGTCAAGACCATCGGTCGCCAGGGCGAGGGGCCGGGGGAGTTCGGGTTCACCTTCCGCATGGTGGTGTGGCGCGACGGCCGCCTCGCCGTCAACGACCTGCAGAACAACGTGATTCACCTGTTTGGCCCCGGCGGCGCGTTCGACCATTCCATGAGGGTGCCCAGCCACATTTCACTCAACTCATTAAAGCCGGATCCGAACGGCGGTGCCATTTACGCGCGGGGATCATCAAGTAGTACCTCGGCGATCCGCGAGGCCCTGGCCGAAATGACTGGAGAAACACCCACGGAGGAGTTTGACGAATTCAGCATCGGGCGAATCGACCTGACCGCCGATGCGTTCGCCGTCGATGTCGTATTGCAGGCATGGCAGCTACCCCGCGAAGATCGCGCCGAAAAGCTGTCCGCAGACGAACTCCTGAGTGATCCCTCCAGGATCATGTCAACCGCGCTGACCAGCTCCCAGGAAAGAATGTTCTTCGAGCCCACGTTGCGCTGGGACATTCTGCCGGACGGCGTCATCGCCTACGCGGACTCCTCGGCCTATGTCATCAAGCTTGTCACGCCCGGCGGGCCGGTCGTTGAAGTGATCCGGCGGCCTGTCGAGCCCGAAGCGGTGACCCGTCGCCTCCGGGCGGCCGCGATCGAACGGGAAATCAACACGCTCACGCGAACACTCGAGAGAATCGAAGGCGGCATGCCCGACGACATTCGCGAACGGGTCGAGGAGCGTGAGGTCTACCCGGAGGTTTCGGTCATTCGGGAGATACGGTCGACGTGGGAGGGCGGCCTGTGGATTCGGCGGCCCGGAGAGGAGCCGTGGGACACGGAAGGTCCCATCGATGTCTTCGGCCCGGACCGGCAGTACGTCGGCACGTTCATGGCCGACGCCACCACGATGCCCAGGGCCTTTGGCCCGGATGGTCTGGTTGCCTACTGGGAGGTCGACGAGCTGGATGTGCCGACGATCATCGTGAAGCGGTTGCCGAGTGAAGTGAGGTAGCCGGGCAGCACCAACCCCTTGAAGGCCTGCAGCTCAAAACCTCCGCTCTCCGCACTTGACACGATACTGCGATTTGTAGTATCATTAATGCAGATTGCCGTACACCGATCCCGGAACCGGGGGAGAACGCCGCAACATGGGCTTGCCGAGAATACCGAACTCCGAACTGGCCGTGATGGAACTGCTCTGGCGGAAGGGCCGGCTGACGGCGCGCCAGATCCTGGAACAGCTCTACCCGGACCCGGCCCGGTCCCAGCACGGCGCCGTCCAGAGCCTGCTGCAACGCCTGATGCGGAAGGGTTTCGTGGTTCGCGACCGCGACGTGGGCGTCTACCTGTTCTCCGCCGTTCCGACCCGGGAGGAGTACGCGAGTGACCGGCTCAATGCGCTCGCCGGTCGGCTGACCGGGGGCTCGGTGGTTCCGATCATCACGCAACTGCTTGAAGCGGACAGGCTGCCGAAGGAGGAGATCGAGAGGCTGCGCAGGATTCTGGAGGATTGGAAATGACCGATATCCTGTTGCAGATCGGCGCCACGAAACTGGCCCTCGCGATTGCCCTGTCCGGGATGGTCTGGTTGGTCCAGCAGCGCGTGAAACGCCCGGCCATCATCCACGCCCTGTGGCTGATGGTTCTCGGCGCCATGCTGGTTCCCGCGGTCGTGCCGCTTCGGGTTCTGCCGGAGGAGGGGGCGATGGAGGTTGTGCCGCAGGCCGAGGCGGTGCCGCGGCCCGGGATCGTGCCCCCACGACTGCCGTCGAGGGAGGTGGGGGGGGAGATTGCAGTGCCATCCGAGGTTGGCCCGCCGGTGGTGGTCGCCGACGCCGGGGTGAGCAGCGATGGCATTGCCCCCTGGGGCTGGCTCGCGCAGAACAGGAAACCGCTGGCCGTGCTCCTGTGGCTTCTCGGCTCTGCCGGGTTCTTCGCGTGGACCGTGGTGCGGACGGTGCGTTTTCAGCGAACGCTTAGCAGGGCCGCCCGCCCGGCCCCACAGTTGCAACGGCTCGCGACCCAGATCGGCGACGCGCTGGGCTTGCCGAGAGTGCCCGGAGTCTACACTACGGATGCGCGGTTGCGCCCTCTGGTGTGGTGGGCGGGCGGCCGCGTCCGGATCCTGATTCCGTCGGTGTTCCTCGACGAACTCGACGAGACGGAGCTTCGCGCGGTGCTGGCGCATGAGCTGGCCCACGTGCGGCGCCGGGACTACCTGGTGCGATTGGTGGAATTGCTGGCGTGCTCGGCCTACTGGTGGAATCCGGTCGTCTGGTGGGCGAAGCGCGGGATGAGGTCGGCGGAGGAGTCGAGCTGCGATGTCCTCGCTGTCTCCGCGTCGAGGTTGACGCGAGATCGGTACGCCGGATCACTGCTGCGAGTGGTCGAGATCATGTCGGCCGCGCCGATGCCGAGGGCTCCGGCCCTGGCGAGCACGGCTGACAGCTGCCGGAATTCGAGGCTGCTCGAGAAGAGGTTGAGGACGGTTTTGGCAATCCCTGCGGGGTCGTCCAGGGCTGGAGGGGTCCGCGTGGCGGGCTTGGCTGCGCTGGCGTGCGGGTTATCCCTCGGCTTTGTGTACTGCGCTCCCGTCGGTCGGTCGGTTTTCGCCCAGCCACAGTTACCGACTCCAGCGGTGTCGGAGGACGGCGCCGGCAATCGGACAGTCGTACTCGAGATCGACTACACAGCCGGGCGTACCATCATCGACGACGAGCGGCGCTCGATGCGCACCACCGACCTTGCCGTCGACCGAAGCAGGGGGATCCTCTACGTCATCGACGCCGAGGAAAGGGAAGGGATCATGGCCTTCTCCTTGGAGACGGGCGGATGGATCCGAACTGTCCGGACCCCGCGGGGATATGGCCTGCGCGAGTTTCCCGGCGGCAGGTGGAGCACGGCGATTGCCCCGGACGGGGGCCTCTACGTATCGGGCCCGGGACGGGTTCTCGAACACGATGCGCTGGGCGCCTTCGTCGGCACCTGGAGTCCTGCCTGGCAGAAGGGCACCAGAGTCTGCGACTTCGACGGCGAGCCGGCCATTCCGATGCGGTCCGGAGTGATGCGGAGGGGGCCTGACGGCACAGACGATCCCATTCCTGCAAAGGCTGCGGAGGAAGACGGCTTCATCGCTCGGTTTTCAGAAGACGCCTCGGCGTTCAACACGACACACGTCGGTGCCCGGATCGCTTGCACGGGGTCCACGGCATTCGTTGTGAGGTCTTACCTGGGCCGTCCGGATTCTGTCTTCGCGTACCACCGAAGTGGCGAGGTCGGGAAGGTAGCAGTGCCGACCGATTTCGCCGACTGGGATGGGTGCGAGAGGAGGGAGGTCAGGACGCCATCCGGGCAGTCGGTGGGCCGTGCTCCTTGTTGGGTCTGGAACCGGGCTCTGACGCCGTCCTTTGACGGCCGGGGCAATCTCGTCCTCCTGGGCGAGAACTTCGATTTCGCGGGAACCATCATCAACCCCGGGACCGGCTGCTACGCGATTGTCCGCAAGGATTCCAGCACCGACAAGGCCCGAGTGCCCGTGCGCATCCTCGGCGATAGCATCCTAGTGTTTCACAACCGTAGCGAGTCAAACGAAGACGGCGGAACCACCTACTACACGGACAGCGCCAACCGGGTCTCGCTCCACTCGTTGCGCCGGGTCAGCGGCGAGCCTTGCCCGGGGATGTTTCCTTCCTTGGACCAGGCCGGATAGGTCGGGCCGGGCGAGCGATCAACAGCAAACGACGAAGGCACTTGGAACGGAGAACACATCATGGATAGGCGTACAAGAGGAGCAATGAAGAGGCTGAATGGCTGCCGGGCCATCATACTGCTTGCTGGCGCGGCGATCTTCGGCGTGCCGGCGGCGGACGCCCAGCAGGTTCTGGAGATCGACTATGCAACCGGCAGGACCATCATCGACGACCAATGGCGGTCGATGCGAGCCTCCGATCTGGCCGTTGACAGGAGCCGGGGCATCCTCTACGTAATCGACGCCGAGGAACCGGAAGGGGTCATGGCCTTCTCCCTCGAGACGGGCGAATGGATCCGAACCATCCAGACCCCGGAGGGGGACGGCCCCCGGGAGTTTCCGGCGGGCAGGCGGGGCATTGCGGCTGCCCGGGACGGGCACCTCTACGCCGCTGGCCCGAAGAGGGTCATCGAGTACGATTCGGTGGGCGCCTTCGTCAGTTCCTGGATCCCCGATTGGGCGACGAGCTTCTACGTCTGCGACTTCGGCGGCGAGCCAGCCATTCCGATCCCCGAGGGAGTGATTCGCAGGGGACCGGAGGGCCGGGAAGACGTCCTTCCCTCACGTGACGCGGATCAGAGCCGCTTCGTGGTCCTTTCCGAGGTGCAGGGCCGGACTGCCATGACAGCGCATGTCGATTTCCGGATCGTGTGCGCGGAATCCAGCGCCGTCGTCGTCAGGTCCTACAGCGATGGACCCGACTCGGTGTTCGTGTACCACCGCGGTGGCGAGGTGGGCGGAGTGGCGGTCCCGACCGATTTTGCCGACTGGTCGGAGGATTGCGGCGAGGAGGTGACTACGCCATCCGGGCATGTATGGCTCGTCCCCTGCCCGATCTGGAATCGGGGGTTGTACCCGTCCTTTGACGGCCAGGGCAATCTCGTCCTCTTCAGCGAGGTCGACTTCAAGACCGCGGGCACGATCATCGACCCCGAGACCGGGTGCTACGCGATCGTGCGCAAGGATCCAAGTACTGACAAGGCGCGCGTCCCCGTGCGCATTCTCGGCGATAGCGTCCTAGTGTTTCACAACTACAGCGAGCCAAATGACAATGGCGGAACCACCTACTACACCGACAGCGCCAACCGGGTCACTCTCCACCCCTTCCGCCGGGTCAGCGGCGACCTGTGTCCCGGGATGTTGCCTTCGGTGAACTGACGGTGAGAGCAGTCATGGCTTGCGAGAACCTCGATGTGGCCGGCGGGGTCTCGGTCCGCCCCCATCCCCCAACCCCGCCAACTCCAGCAACTTCAGCGCATTCGTCGAGGTCGCGATCCCGTCTCGCAGCCGATAGTCGAAGGTGAGTCCCTCGACCCCATCTCCCACCGAGTCCGTGAAGTGGACCGCCACCGCCCGTTCGACGAGGTCCTCGGCGTCGGCCAGGGTGAGATCGTGGGTGGTCACGGCGCCGATTGCACCGGTGGCGAGGAGGTGCCGCAGGACGGTGCGGGCCGCGATCCTGCGTTCGGCGCTGTTGGTGCCCTGCAGGATCTCGTCGAGGAGGTAGAGGGTGTGGGGGATGGTGGGGGTGGCCTGGTCGGGCGCGCGCTCCGGAGGCGAGTCCGTGGGCGATGCAATGGCTGGACGGGACGGGCCGACCCCGTTGCGAGCCGCATCCACGACCACCTTGAGACGCTGCAACCCGGCCATGAAGTAGGACACGCCGTCCGCCAGCGAGTCCTCCACGTAGATGCTCGTCACGATCCGCATCGGCGGCATTCGCAGGGACCGGGCGCAGACCGGGCCGCCCGTCTGGGCGAGCACCGCGTTGACGCCGACCGCCTTCAGCAGCGTCGACTTTCCGGACATGTTGGAGCCGGTGACGAGGAGGAAGGAACCGGCGGGGCCGACCTCGACGTCGTTGGTCACGCAGGCGGCCGGCTCCAGAAGGGGATGACCGATGGCCTCGCCGTGAAGGGTGGTCGCGGCCGGGTCGATCACCGGGAAGGTCCAGTCGGGGTGATCGGCGGCGAGGGCGGCCAGAGCGCCCAAGGCTTCCGCCTCGCCGGCCGCGTCGAGCCAGTCGCGGACACGGGCGCCGGACCGTGCCTTCCAGCGCTCGAGCGCGGCCAGTACGTGCACATCCCAGAACAGGACTACGGCCAGGGGGATGTGGAGCAGGGGTGAGCGTCTGGCATCGGAGAGGTCGAGGAGACTGCGCAGAGTCGCGATCTCTTCGGGGGCGGTGCGGCGACCGGCCGGGTCCGCTCCCAATCGCCGGAGAATCTCCTCCGCGTATGCCGTCTGCAGAGGGGCGTCGATCAGGACGGCGAGGAGCGGGGCGAAGCGCCTCACCCCGGATTCACCGTCATCGGCCTCGTCGAAGCATCGATGGAGTCCCTTGCGGAGCCAAGTATACACCAGTGTCGATATGACGAGTGGCCAAACCATTGCGGGGATCGGTACCAGACCGAGGGAAAAAAGCACGATGGCGGTAAGGTTGACGGCCGGCAGCAGGATGCCCGCCGCGCGGCCCCACCACCGTCCTGCCAGCCACGCCCGACCTTCTGCCCACGCGAGGAATCCGTCCATCCCGTCCTCCTCCCCCCCGTCCCCCATCATCCGCGCCTCGGCCACCAGACGGTCACGGAAATCGTAGGCGCCGGCCATCTCCCGCACCGCCTCCTGCCGCATCGCGATCGTATCGGGATCGGCGCGCTCGAGCAGCCAGCGCTCCAGCGTCGCCCTCCCGGGGGCCGAGCCGCACACGCCCACCAGATGCAGCAGCGACGCGTGGCCGTGGAGGTCGAGGTCGTCGGCGTAGTCGTGGTCCTTCCGGGGCGAGGCAATGGGGGGATCGGGCAGCTCGGACCAGCGACGGCGGATGCGCGCGATGCCTTCCCGGTTGAAGTCGGCCATGACCTGGGCGCGGAAGAGGCGCCGTTGCGCGACGTGGTGCCGCGCGACCAGGAACGCGAAGGTCACCGTCGCAGCCGCGATAACTGCCCACGCAGCCGAGCCCCGCCCCGCGGTGAAGAGGATCCAGGTGCCGGCGACGGCAGCCGCGAAGAGGGCGAGCCGGAGGCGGCCGTACAGTCGCACGGTCCCGAGCCTCGTGGCTGCCTCCCGGTCGAAGCGGTCGGCGCGGTCCCGGTACACGGCAATGGGGTCCGCGATTGGCGGCGGGACGTGACGGTCTCCAGATTCCATCCCATGAAAGTAAAGCAACTGATCTCCGGAACCGTCCTCGCCGCACTCGCCGCCGCGTGCACCCCTCCCGACCAACCCGGCGGCCTGCCCGCCGCCGTCGACGCCGTCTTCGCCGACTACTCGGCCACAGACGGCCCCGGCTGCGCGGTCGGCGTCATCCAGGACGGACGGCTCATCGGGTCCGGGGGCTATGGAATGGCCAATCTGGACCACGGGATCCCCAACGGCCCCGCCACCGTCTTCCGCTCGGGCTCCGTCTCCAAGCAGTTCACGGCCGGCGCCATCGCCCTGCTGGCGCTCCGCGGCGACCTCGACCTCGATGCCCCCGTCCGCCGCTACCTCCCCGACTTCCCCGAATACCCCAATCCCCCCACCGTCCGCCACCTGGTCCACCACACCTCGGGGGTGCGCGACTACATCGGCCTCATGCGGCTGGCCGGGAACCGCGACGAGGATTTCTTCACCGATCCCGAGGTCCTCGCCATCATCAACCGCCAGCGCGAACTGAACTTCCAGCCGGGCGCCGAATACCTCTACAGCAACGCCGGTTACTTCCTCCTCGGCCAGATCGTCGCCGCCGTCTCCGGCCAGACGCTTCGAGAATTCGCCGAAGCCCATTTCTTCGCCCCCCTCGGGATGACCCACACCCACTTCCACGACGACCACAACGAAATCGTCACCCGCCGGGCCACCGGCTATTCGCCCACCGACGATGGCTTCCGCATCAACGTCACGACGCTGGACATGGTGGGCGACGGCGGCGTCTTCACCACGGTCGAGGACTGGGTCGCGTGGGACCGCAATCTGGAGTCCGGCACGGTGGGCGGCGCCGAATGGGTCGCCCTGATGCACCAGCGCGGCGTGCTCAACTCGGGTGACACGATCCCGTACGCCTTCGGCATCTCCCACGGCGAGCACCGGGGACTGGCCACCGTCGGCCACGGCGGCGCCTGGGTCGGATACCGGGCCGGCATGACACGGTATCCCGAAACCGGCTACGCCTTCGTCGCCCTCTGCAACGGTTCGCACATCGACCCGATGGGGCTCATCGCGGCCACGGCGGAGGTTTATCTGGGGGACCGGATGGAGCCGCTGGAAGAGCCTGATGAATCCGGCGAGGGTGCGACCCCCGACGCCGGCGGGAACCAGGCCGAAGACGAGCCGCCGGGCGAAGACATTGCTGGCCGGGACAGGTATGCGGGGTCGTTCTACAGTCCGGAACTGGACGCCACCTATCACATTCGGGGTGTGGGCACCGCCGGGCTCTCGATGCGAGTGGGAAAGTGGGATCCGCTGACCCTGGCCGAGGTGGAAGACGGCGTGCTGCGCATTGGCGGCCTGGTCCTCCGTTTTTCGGATCTCGCGGAGGGCCGATTCTCGTCGGTGATGCTGGACGCGGGGCGGGTGAAGAACCTGCGTTTCACGCGGGTGCAGAGCGGCGATCAGGGCGGTCGGTAAGACCCGTGGAGGGGGTCACCGACGATCTCTTCGCCCCGGAGGTCATCGCCGACCCGTACAGCTATTTCGGCGCCCTGCGCGAAGTGGAGCCCGTGCACTGGAACGAGCGCTTCGGTCTCTGGCTGGTGACCGGCTACGACGAACTCGTGTGGATCCTGCGCCATCATGAAATCTTCTCGTCCGCAGTAATCCGGAATGGGACCAGTCCACCGTACCCTCCCGTCGACCCGGAAGATCTGCCGCTCTTCGACGAGATCCGCGACTTTCGCGCCGACCAGCTCGTCGAGCAGGACCGCCCCGAGCACCTTCGCCAGCGCAGTGTCGTGCACGGGTACTTCACCCCGAAGGCCATGGAGAAGTGGCGCCCCTTCGTGCGCGCGGCGGTGGCCGATCTGCTCGACGGGATTCATCCCCGTGGCGCGATGGACGCGCTGACCGACCTGGCCGCACCGCTCCCCGTGCGCATCATCGCCGAGATGATGGGCGTGCCGTACGAGGACCGGGATCACCTGCGCGCCCTCGCCGATGGCATTCTGTACATCAACCGGGGCGAGCCATACCGCCTGCGCCCGCTCGCGGCCGCAGTGAGGGGGATCGTCGATTACGCGGCGCCCCTGGCCGAGGAACGGATCGACCGTCCGGGCCCGGACTTCATCTCCGTGCTGGCGGACGGCGAGTCGCAGGGTGTACTTACGAGGCACCAGGTGCTTGTGAACACGGGACTGCTGCTCTTCGCCGGCCACGAGACGACGATGAACCTGATCTGCAACGGGCTGTTGGCCTTCGTCCGCCACCCCGACCAGTGGGAGCGGCTGCGGGCCGATCCCGCCGGCATGGCGCGCCTGGCCACCGAGGAGTGCCTGCGCTACGACCCGCCGGTCAAGTCCACGCAGCGGATCGCGGCGGAGGATGTCGAGATCGCGGGCAGGACAATGGGGACGGGGGACCGCGTGCGATGGATCATGGCGGCCGCGAACCGGGATCCCGGCGTCTTCCCCGACCCCGACACCTTCGACATCGGACGCCAGCCCAACCCACACGTCTCCTTCGGGTCCGGCATCCACTACTGTCTGGGAGCCACCCTGGCGCGCATCGAAGGGCAGGAGGTCTTCCGGGGACTCGCGGAACGGTTTTCACACTTCGAACTGGCCACGGACCGCGTCGAGTACCAGCCCAGCCTCCAGTTCCGCTCGGTCAAATCGCTGCCGGTGCGGTGGCAGGCATGAGGTGGGTGACATGAAGCGCCCGGTCCCCCAGTCCGCTGCCGGTGCGGTGGCGGCCATGAGGTCGCTCCAGTGAAGCGCCCGCCCCCCCAGCTGCACATCGAGGTCGACCACGACCGCTGCGTGGGCAACGGCATGTGCCTGACCTTTGCGCCGGGCGTCTTCCAACCCAACGCGCGCCGCCAGTCCGAGGTCATCGACCCCGAGGGGGACACGCTGGAGGATATACTTGTAGCGGCCGAGAACTGCCCGACCGCGGCGATCAGCGTGACCGACGCCGCAACGGGGGAACCCTACGAGGTGTGACGATGGACGAAGCCGGCACGAGCAGGGTCACGACCCTCGATTTCGCGCGTCGCAAGGAGGCGGGCGAGCCAATAGTCATGGTCACCGCCTACGACGCCCTCTTCGCGTCGCTGGTGGACGCCGCCGGCGTGGATGCGATCCTGGTGGGGGACTCGGTCGCGACGGTGCTCGCCGGCGAGGAGACGACCCTCTCCGCGACCGTCGACCAGATGATCTACCACGGGCGCATCGTGCAACGCGGCGCGAAGCGGGCGCTGGTCGTCGTGGACATGCCATTCCTGAGCTACCAGGTGTCGCCGGCCGAAGCGGTGCGAAACGCCGGACGGATCCTCAAGGAGACGGGCGCGGGCGCGGTCAAGCTCGAAGGCGGGGCAGCGGTGGCGCCCGCGGTCGAAGCGCTGGTCACCGCAGGGATCCCGGTCATGGGACATGTGGGTTTCACGCCGCAGGCGGTGCACCAGGTGGGCCACAAGGGACCGCAGGGCCAGGGCGAGGGCGCTTACCAGAAGCTGATCCGCGACGTGAAGGCGCTGCAGAACGCGGGGGCGTTCGCGATCGTGCTGGCCATGGTGCCGGCCGTGATCGCCCAGCGGGTGACCGCCGCCACTTCCATTCCCACGATCGGGATCGGATCGGGGCGCCGCTGCGACGGGCAGGTCCTCATCCTCCACGACCTGCTGGGCCTCAACGAAGCCGCCGATGCCCGGTACCTGAAGCGCTACGCGGACATGGCGGCCGAGGTGCGCGAGGCGGTGTCGTCGTACGCCGACGAGGTGCGCAAGGGTGTGTATCCCGGGCCGGAGCACGTGCTCAAGGTGTAGCTACCGAGCCGCCGCGATCCTCTCCTCCGCCATCCAGTCCGCCGCGGCCGCGGTGCTGATTCCCAGCTCCTCGGCCAACTCGATCACCTGGAGGGTCTGGTCGAAGATCTGCGTCACCTTGGAGTAGATCGTGAAGTCCTCGGTGGGTCTGCCGAAGACCTCCTCCTGACAGCGGATGAGGCCGCCGGAGTTGACCAGGTAGTCGGGTGCGTACACAATCCCCCGCTGCATCAGCTCTTCCCCGTGGCGGGGTTCCGCCAGGATGTTGTTGGCGCCGCCGGCCACCGCCTTGCAGCGAAGGCGCGCGATGGTGTCGTCGTTGATCACGCCGCCGATCGAGTTGGGCGAGAAGACGTCGCACTCCACGTCGTAGATGGCGTCCGCGTCCACCACTTCGGCGCCGAGTTCACTCGCCGCCTTCTTCGCCAGCGGGGCGTAGATCTCGGAGACGGTGAGCCGCGCGCCCGCTTCATGACAGAACTTGGCCAGCGCGTACCCGACGTTCCCCAGTCCCTGCACGACGATGTGCCGCCCGCCGATCGAGTCGCTCCCGTTGGTCGCCTTGAGCACGGCGCGGATCCCGCAGCTCACCCCGTATGCGGTGGTCCGCGACGGGTCCCCCGCCCCCCCCGCCGACTCGTTCACGCACGCCACGTGCCTGGTCGCCCCCCGAATCACCGCCATGTCGTGCGAGTTCGTGCCGATGTCCTGTCCCGCTATGTACTCGCCCGCCATCGTGTTGACGAATCGGCCCATCGCCCGCAGCAGCGCGGGGTTCTTCCCCGTCCTCGCATCCCCGATGATGACGGACTTGCCGCCCCCCAGATCGACGCCGCTGATCGCGGCCTTGTAGGTCATCCCCCGGGACAGGCGCAACACATCCTTCAGCGCTTCCTCCTCGGTGGCGTAGGGCAGCATGCGGACGCCGCCCAGCGCCGGTCCCAGTGTCGTGTCGTGTATCGCGATGATCGCTCGGAGTCCCGAGTCGTTGTCGTTGCAGAAAACCACCTTCTCGTAGTCGTGTTCGCCAAGTTGCTGGAACACCTGCATGGGTTCGCCCAGCTCCTTTCTTCCATCAGGTTCAAGGGTACCGGCCGCCCTCTCACCGCGCGCAAGAGCGGTGCGAACGAGAATGCGGCGCCGCTTAAGCTAACAGCCCGCGGACAGAATCCCCCCGTCATTCGAGCAGCGATGGATCCGGGCGCGACCCCTTCGGCTAATCTGCCGACGATGTAATGAGAACATTACATTTTGTCATGTACAGTATACAATTTGTCTCTCCAAAGGTTCGCGCTGCGTTGCTCCCCAGGCGAACAGCTCTTGCCGTTCCCCTCGCGTCGCGCCCGCCCGGCTGCTTGCGGCTGCCCCGCTCCACAGTCTACGGTTTCGCTTGCAAGAGGATCCGCACCGGGACGGGCGGAGTCGCCTCCCGGATCAGAACTCGGAGGAAACCATGTTCAGCCATCGCCGTATCGCAGCCGCCGGGATTCCCTTCGTCGCGGTGCTCGCCGCGGGAGTCGCCATGTCACCGCTTGCAGCCCAGGAGGAGGAGGCGGACCCCGTCGCCGACCTCGTCACCCGTCTCACCCTCGACGACTACAAGGCCACGCTGAAGGGCCTGACCCAGTTCGGTGACCGCCGCCAGGGGACGCAGCGCAACCGCGACGCGGTCGACTGGATCGAGGCCTGGCTGCAGGACGCCGGCTGCACGAACACCGAGCGCGTCCACTACGAGTACGCGCCGAGACGGTTTGCCGATCCGCCGCGCCGCGCACCCGGCCAGGGCGCCCCCCGCCGCACCCCTCCCCGCCAGCAGGTCGAGGACCTGACGACGGCGACCGGAGGCCTCGTGGGACGCCGAGGACGCGGCTCCGGCGGCAGCACCATCTTCGGCTACCGGGGCCGCACGGGCGTCAACCGTGGCCTCATGGCGCAGCCCGACGAGCGGATCCGGGAGCTCAACCGCGAGGAGCCGGTCGACGGGGACCGCTCGCAGGTCTACTGCACCAAGGTCGGCACGACCCACCCCGACCAGATGTACATCCTGGGGGCGCACATGGACGGCCACGGCGTCAACGAGGCGGTGGACGACGACGGCTCAGGCACGGCGCTGGTCATGGAACTGGCCCGCATCTTCAGCTCGCCGGACGTCGAGACCGAGCGCTCGATCCGCTTCATCCTGTGGAACAACGAGGAGACGGGGCTGAACGGCGCGCGGGCGTACGTGGAGCAGCGTCAGGAGCTGCAGGGCGTGGAGGATCCGCCGGGCTCCGGCCAATACCCCGAGCCGCGCTGGCTGGGGATGATCCAGCACGACATGATGCTCTGGGATCACGGGGCGCCGGGCCCCGACGGCCGGGTCAGCCGCAACCAGCGCCCGGAGGCCGACGTCAACATCGAATTCCAGTGGAACTCGGAGATGGTCCAGGAGTCGATGGACCTGGCGTTCCACTTCAAGTTCGCGAACGCGCGCTACGCCACCGACTACCCGGCCACCGTCGGCCCGCACATGACCAACACCGACTCCACGCCCTTCATGAACCTCGTCGCGGCGATCAGCCTGCGCGAGAACGAGCGGGGGGCGCAGGTGGGGGCCGGCTGGAATCCGAACTGGCACCAGCCCACGGATGTGTGGACGACGTACACGGACGACGACTTCCGGCTCGGGCTGAATGCGGCGCAGACGACGCTGGCGGCGATTGCGCAGCTGACGGGGGCGAGCGTGGAGCGTTAGCGTCAGCCCCCGAGCCGCGCGATCTCGGCTTCCGCCGCGATATACCCGAATCCCGCCCACCCCGACCCCTCCAGAATCCGCCGGAACATCTCCTCGCCCTGCTCCGCTCGCCCGTTGTAGAAGTGCCAGTTCGCGACGCCGTACGCGATCGCCACGCCGGCCGGGTCCTCGCTCCCCGGATCCCAAAGCTCGTCCGCCTCGATCTCACCCTTGTACATCAGCAGGAGACGGTGGTAGCTCGTGTTCTCGATCACGTCCAGATCCGTCGTGACCGGCTCCAGGACGGCCGCGGCTTCCTCGTCGCGGCCCAGTCGGCGCAGCGCCATGTACCACCAGTGTGAGATCGCGACGAGCTGGTCGGGATTGGTGGTGACCGCGAAGTAGTCTTCATATGACTCAAGCGCGGCCTCGAAGTCGCCCTTCAGGTAGTGTGCGAGCGCGAGGTGGTAGTGGATGTTCGACTGCAGCGTACTGGTGGGGATGCCGCGCTCGTTGGGCTGCCCGTCCGGCTCCACCTCGTCCGGGTGCCCCTCGACGAGCGCGGCGGCGTGGGACAGGTCCTCGATCGCGCGGTCGAATTCGCGGACACTGATCCGGCGGTGGCCGCGGTGCCGGTACATGCGCGCGTCGCCGGGGTGTTTGCGGACGCCCTCCGAGAAGACTTCGATCGCCTCCCGGTAGCGCCCCGTGTAGCCGATGCGGCGGCCGAGCCAGATGATCGCGTCCGCGTCGTCGGGGTCGGACTCGTAGTCGGCGCGGGCGGCGGCGATGTCTTCCTCGCGCCGGGCCGCGATCTCGGGGGGAGCGGGGGTGGGGGGGAGG
>VXOC01000004.1 GCA_009840215.1 Gemmatimonadota bacterium
CACCGCCCAACCCCCCGAGGTCATCGTCGGCCCCAACCTCCGCGTCGCCCCCGGCGGCTACAACGAGCCCTGGATCGCGGCCAGTCCAGACAATCCCGACTTCCTGATCGCGGTCACCCAGACCGGCGGATGGAGCTTCCCGGGCGCGGCCTCCGCATCCCTCGCCGCCCGCACCAACGCCGCATTCCTGACCCGCGACGGCGGCGTCTCGTGGGAACCCGTCAACCTGCCCGGCACCGAGTCGGGCGCCTTCGACCCCATGGTGGTCCCGGGGCCCGACGGTCGCATGTGGATCCTGTACACCTATGTGGGCGCGAACACGCTGGGCGGCCTGACCGCGGAGGCGGCCGCACGCATGCTGGGCACGATCAAGGTCTGGTCCACCGACGACGAGGGCGCGACCTGGGTGGGACCCGCCGAACTGCGCAGTCCCGTCCCGCCCGACCACCCCCGCATCGCCGCCGACTGGAGCGACGGTCCGCACCGCGGCCGCCTCTACGTGGTCTGGAACGACGTGCGCGACTCGTTCATCCGGGGCGACTTTCAGCTCTTCATGCACACCCTCGACGACGGCGGCGAGACGGTGAGCGAGCCGAAGCTCCTCTCCACCATCCCGGACGGGAAGCTTGTCGCGACGGAGCCGGTGGTCCTCTCGGACGGCACCCTTCTCGTCACCTTCTACCAGTACTTCTTCCCGTTGACCGACGCGCAGAACGCCGAGATGCCCTTCTTCACCATGCGGTCAGGGGACGGCGGCGAGACCTTCACCGAACCGGAGGTCGCCTTCCGCATCGGGCATCACTCGTGGCCGTATGCGCAGGGCGAGATGTCGAGCGCGTTCACGCTGCCAATCGTGATTTGGGACCGCGGTGGGGGACGGTACGGGGACAACATCTACGTGGTGTGGGATCAGGTCAGCGGGGGAACTTCGGACATCTGGCTGCGGCGCTCCACGGATGGGGGGCGGCGGTGGTCGAATCCGCTGCGGATCAACGACAACGACCCGCCCGCACCCGGCGACCCGCTCGACGACCGCATGATCCCCGTCGTCGAGGTGAACCGGGACGGGGTGGTGGGCGTGGCGTGGTACGATCGCCGCCGGGACGATACGCGGCGGTGCTGGGAGCTGTTCTTCGCGTCGTCGTCCGACGGAGGGGCGAGTTTCAGCGCCAACATGCCGGTGGCGACAGCACCGTCCTGCCCGCCGCCCACCCACGCCCCCGTGGTGCGCGTCCACAACCTCGCGACCGATCCGGACATCGAGGACGTGCCCGCCGACGAGCTCGCGAAGATGGACCTGATCCAGCGAATGACGACCCAGATGGCGCAGCAGGGTCGGGAGGCCCGGGCGCGGTATTTCGGCGACCTGGACCACGCCACCCTCGAGGTCACCTTCGACAACGCGCGGGGCAACCAGCCGGGTCACTACCTGGGACTCGCGGCGGACGCCGGCGGGGTCTTCCACCCACTCTGGATCAGTCGGCGGAACGCGGTCGACGAGCTGTTCACGACTAAGGTGGAAGTGGGCAACGCGTCCCCGGTTCCGGCGGGCGAGGAGACGGACATCACCGCGCACCTGCTGGTCGTGACGGGGCCGGTGGTCTACGAGGCGGCGGGTGGCAAGGTCACGCTGGACGTGCAGCTTCGGAACGTGTCCGACGGCGTGGTGCACGGGCCCGTGCGGCTCCGCGCCGTGGGCGACGGGGGCCGGGAGTGGTCGTTCACGGGGAAGATGGGGTCGCACGACCGGCTCGCGCCGGGTGGGCTGAGCGAGCCGTTGAAGGTGGAGATCGAGACGGGGAGCGGGGTGGACGGGCGGCTGGATTTCCGGATCTTCGGCCGGGTCACCAGGTGAGTTCGAGGAGGCGGTTCCACGGGACCACCTCCGTCCCGCTTCGCGATTGCCGGAGGTCGCCCCCGTAGACGAGGCGTCGCTCCACGGTGTATCCGGCGTCCTCGACTTCGCGGCTGAGCCTTTGCATCCCCCCGAAGAAGAGGGGCGTGACCGTGCCTCCCGACTTGGCCTCGGCAAGGATCAGCCCCGGGCCACGGTCCGCCACCAGGTCGACCTCGGTACCTGCCGCCCGGTAGTGGCGCAGACGGGGCTCCTCCCCCTGGTGCGTCACGACCTTGAAGACCTCTGAAGCCACCCAGCTCTCGAAGATCCGGCCTCGCAACGGATGGTGCCGCAATTCCTCGGGGGACCGGATTCCGAGAAGGTGACACACGAGACCCGAGTCCAGGAAGTGCAGCTTCGGGGCTTTGATCTGGCGCTTGCGCACGTTGCTCCGGTGGGCGGGCATGCGAAAGCACAGAAAGCTCGCTTCCAGAACGGAGAGCCACGCACGAATCGTGTTGTGGCGCACGCCGACATCGCCTGCGAGCGCGGACAGGCCGACTTCCGACGCGGTTCGGCCCGCCGCCAGCCGAACGAACGATGAGAACGCCTCCAGGTCGGTCACGTTGCGCAGCGAGCGGACGTCACGCTCGACGTAGGTCGTGAAGTAGTCCCTCAACCACACGTCGGCGGGGATTCGGCGATCGTGGATTCGTGGATAGGCGCCGGTCCACAGTGCGTCGAGCAGGGTCGGCGGCGGTCCCCCGAAGCGAGCCAGCTCGTCGAGGCCGGGGGGCAGCAGATAGAGCACCCCGACGCGGCCGGCGAGCGACTGACTCACCGCCTCGCTCAGCCCGAAGTGCTGCGAACCCGTCAGAACGAAGCGGCCCGGCGCGGGATCCTCGTCGACCACCTCCTGGAGGTAGGAGGTCAGGTCCGGCGCCCGCTGCACCTCGTCGATCACGGCGCCATCGCTGTACTCGCGCAGGAAGCCGCGGGGGTCTTCGCGGGCGTAGGCGCGAACGTCCATGCCCTCGAGCGAAACGTATGGCCGATCGGGAAGGACGGTGCGGCAAAGCGTGGTCTTGCCCGACTGGCGGGGGCCGGTGACGGCGACGACCGGGTAGTGGCGCATTCGCTCCAGCAGCGGAGTGGCCAGGTTGCGGTCGATGAGAGGCATGGGTCGGGGATTCCCGGCAGGGGCGTCGCGGGCTAGGGGCGGGGGCAAAGGATGATGAAAAACTTGCCGATTGTCAATCGTAATGACAAATAGCAAGCCGATCTGACTTCCACAGCGCTCACTCGGCGTAGGGCGAGGTGGGCGTGACGTTCCTGTTCCCCTGGCGCTAAAGGAGGCGGCCCATCACCAGCCCGCCGACACCCGCAGAAGGCCGCCGTCGAACGGCGCCCGCCCGAAGTTGTCCAGGTCCCAGCCTGCCCCGGCCGTCACCTCGAAGCCCGACCGGAACCGGTGGCCCGCTTCCGTGATCAGTCGATGACTCCGGGCGGTGAGCCAAGGCGCCAGAAAGCCCGAATCGCGGTCGAGAAGGGTGTAGGCCAGGCGGGCCGTCCATCCAGCCTCCGGGTAACGGACGAGGGCCGCCCGGGCGAAGACCTCACGATCACGGTGCTCGCGGGGAGCGCCCCCATCCGGCGTGCGCCATTCGGGACGCCGCACCCGCACCAGCTCCGTCTCGACCGCCCACGCCGGGTTCAGGCGGGTCCGTGCGCGGGCACCCAGGGTCACCGTCTGCTCGCGCAGAGTGAAGCCGAGCCCACTCGCCGGCGCCCACCGCTCGGTGTCCGCCCTCGCCCAGGTGCCGTGCAGCGCCAGCGTCACGCGATCGAGCGGTGTGACCTGGAAGAGTGTTCCCAGGAACCGGACCTGTTCGGACTGGGTGAACGGAGCCAGGTCGGTTGCCGGAAAGGTAACCTGCACCTCGCTTCTTCGGCTCGATCCCGCGTGCAGCTCCGCCCGCCAGCGCGACGCCGCGGCCCTCAGGGTCGTGCGAGCGGCGAGGGGAACCCCCGCGTAGTCGTAGTGGGCATCCACCTCGTCCGCCCTCACTCCCAGGCCCTGGAAGATCACTTCGTTGAAGGTGTCGAGCGCTGCGAGGCGCACCTCCAGCGCCCAGCTCCGGTCTGCCCCGTCTCTCCAGGAGCG
>VXOC01000006.1 GCA_009840215.1 Gemmatimonadota bacterium
GTGATGGGGAGGGTGGGAGTGGCGAGGAGGTCGATGCGCTGGGCCTCGAGGCGGGCGTGAAGGGTGGCTGAGAGGCGGTGGCGGAGGCGCAGGATGGCGATGTAGTCGATGGCGCTGACGTCGCGAGAGGACTCCAGTCGCTTGCCGACGGTGGGATCCAGGATGGCCGTCCAGCCGGGAAGGTCGCGTTCGAGGGACTCGACGCGTTCGGGCTGCACCAGTTCTCCGGCCAGGTAGCGTTCGCCGGCTTCGTCCAGCTCCGGGGCTTCGACTTCCAGGATCTCGGCGCCGACCGCTCCCAGCTCCTGCAGGGCGCCGCGGACGACGCGGGCGATGACGGGCGTGGCACCGGACCAGAGTTTGCAGCGGGGAATGCCGATGCGGAGACCTGCGATACGGTCCACGGCAGCGTCTTCCGGGTACGTGGTTTTGTCGATAGCTGAAGTCCTGTTCACAGGATCACTTGCGGCGCGCGCCAGCCGATCGATTACACCGAACGCGTAACGGGAATCCTCGACCGTGTGGGTCAGCAGTCCGACCGTGTCGAGTGTTGTGCTGAGGGGGACAACGCCGGTCGTGGGCCAGCGACCAGTCGTATGGCGGTGCCCCACCACACCCGTCGCCGACGCCGGAATGCGGACGGACCCCCCGGTGTCGCTTCCCAGCGCGAGCATCGCCGATCCCTCCCACAGGCTCACCCCTGCTCCCGCGGAGGACCCGCCGGGCGCGCGGTGGTCCGTGGCGTCCCACGGGTTCACCGGCGTACCGGTGTTCGGATTGAATCCGACGCCGCCGAAGGCCAGTTCGACCGTGTGGGTCTTGCCCACGATGACGGCGCCGAGTTGCCGGACCGCGCGGACCAGGAAACCCTCGCGTTGCCAGCGGGCGGGGAGTTCCCTCCTGGTGCCGGCCCGGATGGGGAGACCATCGACGCCGTAGAGGTCCTTCACAGAAACAGTGATCCCGGCCAGCGGGCCGGGGTCGTGGCCGTGCGCGACGGCCTCGTCGATCCGGGCCGCCTGGGCGAGGGCGCCCTCGGCGTCGAAGACGATGTAGGCGCCGAGTTCGCTGGTTTCGTGGCAACGGATCGCGTCTTCGGCGAGATCGCGGGCCGATCGTTCACCCCGTCTAACGCGGTCGGCAAACTCGTGGATGGATTCTCGTTTCATGGGGTATCCAGGGAAAACCCCCGCCGGGGGGGCGGGGTCCAAAGGTGCAATATCGGGTAACTTCTGGCATGAGGATAGCAGTCGTGGGCACCGGCATCTCGGGTCTCGGAGGTCAGCGGGGCGGACTCGGGGAAGGGGCGGCGGCGGCGGTGAGGGCCGGGACCTCACCGCGTCCAGGTCTCGAAGAACCCATCCCCGGTTGCACGAACCGGGGCACCCCGCAGGCGGCCTGACAGCGCAGCCGACCCCCGCATCTGAAAGAAGAGCGCCGTAGAGCCGCCCATCCCCACCGGTACGGGTGTCACCCGGCTGTGTCCCACCTTGACCTTCAGGCCCACCGAATCCGCACCACTCGTGGCGAGAATCGAGATCGAATCGGGCGCCGCCCGCCTGTCGCCCTCAGGCCACCACGTCACCAGCCGCCTTATCGAGAAGATCCCTGCGAAACCGTGCTCATCCGTCAGGTAGAGGATGCGCGGTCCCGTGGCGGTGCGATCCGGGTCCCCGTCGCTGACGCCGCCGTACAGGACCGAATAGCCCCCGGCCTGCGCCTGTCCCCAGTCCCAGGTGACGCCGCCCCAGGTGCCCCAGTTGTGGTCGTGATAGGTTCGCGCGTCCTCGATCTGCAGGCAGCGCGACCCTTCGCAAATCCGTCCGCTCGCGCGGGCGTCGAGGAGGGGGACGGTGTAGCCGGAGACGATGCCTTCTCCCCCGATTTCGACCGGCGGCAGGTAGCGCCGCGAGTTGGCCGCGACGCTCAGCTCCACGGTGAGCGGGTCGCCTCCGGTCTCCGACGGGACGTGCGCGGCCAGCGTGTAGGTCCCGTCGTCCTCGATGGTCACGCTCGATGGGCCGATGACCAGATCCGGCCGTCCCTCCACGAAGGAGACCAGGTCGGATGCCAGCTCGCGTGAGTATGCTCGCTCAGGGGATCCGGGCCGCACCCGCGTCGCGAGCATTCGCCCTCCCCAGCGGCCGTCCGGCACCTCGCCGGCGATCATGTACGTCAGGTAGAGCCACCCCGAGTCCGGCAGGAGCACGTTGAAGTAGTGCCATTCGGCCCAGGTGGAATCGGTGGCGGCGCTGCCCCGTGGCAGATGCAGCGCGTCCAGGGAACGGTACAGCTCGGCGTCGGTGGGGTCGCGCCAGCGGCGGTCCGCGTCGAGGTCCTCCCAGGCACCGGCGACAAGAGTCGGTGCGACCTCGAGACGCTCGGCGAGACCGGGAATCGTGGCGCTCGCCGAGATCGGCACCAGGCCGGTATCGGCCTCCAGGTAGAGGAGTTCGTCGTCGATCCAGGGGGCGGCGGCCGCGACCCGATCCTCGAACCGGGTTCCCGCGAGGACCTGGTGGTAGAGGAGGGATGACTGTTCGACCGAGAAGAACATCGAGCCGACCCCGCCGGTCTTGAGCGTCTCGAGATCAATGCCGGTGGGCAGGACGATCAGGTCGCCGCCGCCGACCAGCTCCTTGTCGCGGGCCTGCTCCACGAGGGCGCCGCCGACCGAAAGCAGCACGATCGTGACGCCCACGCCCAGCGCGTAGCCGCCCAGAAGCAGCAGGCTGCGGGCGGGCCGCTGCAGGAACGAGGCCCAGACAAGGCGCAGGGTCACGGCCGTGTCCTCCCGTCGACGACCTCGATGCGCCGGGTGGCCCCGGCGGCGAGTTCGAGGTCGTGGGTCGCGACAACCAGGGTGGTGCCGGCGGCGTTCAGCTCCTGGAAGAGCGCGAGGACGCGCCGCGAGGTGGCGCGGTCGAGTTCGCCGGTGGGCTCGTCGGCCAGAACGAGCGAGGGGTCGTTGGCAAGCGCGCGCGCGATGGCGACGCGCTGGCACTGGCCGCCGGACAGCTCGCTCGGCCGGTGTCGCAGCCTGTCGGCCAGGCCGACCCGTTCCAGCACAGTTGCGGCACGGTCGCGGCGCTCCCGGCGCGGCACCCGCGTGGCCGCGAGAGGCAGCTCAACGTTCTCGATCGCGGTCAGCATCGGGAGCAGGTGGAACCGCTGGAAGACGAGCCCCACTTCACGCAGGCGGAGCGCTGCCCGCGCCTCGACCGGGAGGCGGCCCAGATCCTCGCCCAGAAAGACCACTTCGCCACTCGTGGCAACATCGACCCCGCCGAGCAGGTGCAGCAGGGTCGACTTCCCCGATCCGCTCGGTCCGGTCACCGCGAGAAAATCGCCGTGCCGCACCTCGACCGTCGCCCCGCGGAGCGCCCGCACCCGGGTCCGGCCCCGCCGATAGTCGCGCGTGACGTCACGGGCCGTGACGATGGTGCCGCGCCCCCTCACGGTTCCTCCGTGTGCAGCAACTCGGTCACCTCCTGCCCCGTTGCGCGCAGCGCTGGCACCAGCCCCGCCACCGCCCCCGACACGATCACCAGCCCATACGCCGTCGCCAGGCTCTCCGGCCTCAGCACAAAGAACCGCACCGCGGCCGGCAGACCGGGCAGCCCGGCCAGGATCGTCTCCAGATAGCCGGCAACGACCACCGCCAGCCCGATCCCGATACCACCGCCGACGATGGCCAGCACCACGCTCTCTGCCGTGAGCTCGCCCACCACCCGCCGCCGCCCCACCCCGATCGCCCGCACCGCCGCGATCACCCCCAGTCGCTCACTCACCGAGACGGCCGTGATCGTCCCGATCAGCAGCGCCGCCACGAACAGACTCACGCTCCCCAGGATCACGGCGACCTGCCGGAAGTAGGACAGCCGCTCATCGAGCTTGTCGGAGATGCCCGCCAAAGTGACGACCTCGACGCGGCCGGCGGCGGGCGGATATTGACAAAGACAGCCCCCAGGCACGTAGAGGCGAGGGT
>VXOC01000258.1 GCA_009840215.1 Gemmatimonadota bacterium
GAGGTGGGGGTCGCATCCGAGTGTGCGGGGGCGTGGGCGTGGGAAGAGCCCGCCATTGCGGTCTGCTCGGTCGTCCCCATGTCACAGCGCAGGCCGGCCACATGGGACCACGAGAGGGCCAGAAAGGCGACAAAGGCTACAGAGCGGCTCATGAGACAAAGTGGGTTGGGACTGGCGCAGGCGTCAACCATGGACTCATGACACCCCGGGCCAGCGGCGCGGGTTCCCGAGCCTCTTCGCTTCCGTCAACCCTGACGTTACGTCACCCTAACGTTACGTCAGGGTTCGGCCACCATCCCCACCCCGTTCAAACACCGCCAGCCGCCACACCACCCCCTCACGCATATGCCGCCGCCGCAACCCGAACTCCGCCAGCACCGCCTCCACCTCACCAGGATCGTGCACGTACACGCGGAACGGGTGGCGCCGCCACCGCTGGAACAGATTGACGATTGCAACACCGGCCCGCATGTACCACGTCCCGCGCGGGATCACCAGTCCCAGCGTGCGGCGCGTGAGCCGCGCGGCAGCGCCCACGAGCCCGGGCATGTCGGGATAGCAGCACACCACCCGGTCCAGGGTGACCAGATCGGCCGCGTCGACCTCGCCCGCCCGCTCGACAAAGTCACCCTCCACATAGCGAATCCGATCCGCGTATCCGCGCGTCTCCGCCTCGGCCCGCGCGGCCGCCAAATACGCCGGCGACGCGTCGGCACTGGTTCCCCCTGCGGCACCCCGGTCCATGAGGTCATGCTGGATGGCGCCCACCCCGCCGCCGATATCGAGGAAGGTGCAGCCCTCCACACCGTCCGCTGCAACCGCCTCGACAAGTTGCCGCGTCCCCTTACCCGGCCCCATGCGCCGATAGTGGCGCAACTGCCGCCGGGCCATCTTCTCGTCGAACATCCGGGCTACGCCCTGGCAGTGGCAGCAGGTCATGGTTCAGTTCGCGCCGGACGGTTCGCGTGACCGGACCGCACCCCGACCTCGAATCGATCGAAATCGTCTATGGCGAACCCATCCCCCTGTGGTACCGATGGCTTCCCAACGACGAGTTTCCGGCGCCGGTGGAGCTGATCCAGCCGCTGTCGTTCAGGGAGATGGCGGGGATTCAGGCCGCTTGCCGACGGTCCCCACCCTCGCCTCCGAATCACGGCCTGGCGGCCCGCGGAACTCAATTGAAGGAGAGCGGCCCCAGCCGCATCCTGTTGTTGACGACGTTGTTGTAGATCGAGCCGAAGTTGACGGTGAGGGTGATCCCGAGGGTGTAGTTGAAGCTCTGGGCGCGCTCCTTGATGTTGAGTAGGGCCTCGGCTTCGGTGAGACCCTTGGCGGACAGGTAGATCTGGTCCTGGACCCAGGCGATGCGTCCGTCGGCGCGGATCTCCAGCCCCCGGGCGATCCTGAGGGCGGCGTTCCCGCTCAGGGAGAGCCGGAAGAGGTCCCTGTCATGCAGGTAGCTGGATCCCGACAGCGTCACGGAGGTGTTTCCCCATGGCTGCCTCTGGGCGAGTTCGACTTCCATCAGCTGCTTCCACCGGACCTCGGAAGTTTCTTCGTAGATGGTCTCCTCGTTGTAGCGCTGGTACGAGGGACCGACCTGGTACAGGACGGTGAGAGCGCGCCGCGTCGCCTCCTCGTAGGGGAAGACGCTGTACTCCAGGGCGGGGGAGAGTTGGGCCCGCACCTTCTG
The DNA here is from genome assembly GCA_009840215.1 of Gemmatimonadota bacterium. GTDB lineage: Bacteria > Gemmatimonadota > Gemmatimonadetes > Longimicrobiales > Gaopeijiaceae > Bin94. The sequence continues at coordinate 1,694 of VXOC01000258.1, forward strand.
GTTCAGGCGCCGGTGCGTGCGGACCTGGCTCTGCATCCCGAGGGACCAGTGGTCCGCAAGCGCATACCCCACGAAATGGTCGGTCCCGTATGCGCGGAAGTCGTCAAGGTAGAGGTCGCCGCCGGGAAGGTCGATCTCCGTGCGGATCGCGACCATCCAGATGCTGAAGGTGCTCTTCCAGTCGGGCGTCACCCGCGAGGCGTTGGCGTTCAGGTTCACGCGCCTGACGCGTCGGGTCTTCTCGCCGGTGATGCGCGGCGTGCCGCGGAGGCTGAAGACCCAGAAGTTCCAGGGGTCGTCCACCTCCGTCCCGGAGACGACGCGCTCCGCGGGATCCGTCTCCGGGCCGCCCCTTTCCACGAAGTCGACCAGTTGTCCGAACCCGCTCTCGCTGGCGAAGCGCAGCAATCCGATGCCGATCGTGTACGCGATTCCGTCCAGCGTCTCGCGATCCGTGGCCGTCGACTGGGCTGTATGGAGGAGCCGGTCCTCGTAGCCGGCGTCCGCCGTGCCCAGGAGGTCGATCCGGTACACCCGGCCTCCCCCACCCGTCTCCTCGCTGGTCACGATCAGGTGAACGTCGGCGTCCTGGCGTTGCCGCACCCAGTTCACCCAGGGGATCTCCGTGCGGAAGTAATCCGGGTCGCAGAGGTCGCCCTCGCAATCGAGGAAGATGTTGGGACGGGCGTCCGAGGGGGGTTGCTGGGCGGGGAGAGGGGCGCGGCCGAGGAGAAGGAATGCTGCGGCCAGGATGAGCGCGGGTTGCCACGCCGTCACGAGCAGGCGGCCCGAGGGCCCCGCCGCTATCGGGAAAGCCGCGCGGTGGACCACGGTGGTCGTCACCAACCCTCAACCACGCGGCAAAGCGACAGACGCAGCCGACGCAATGTCGTTCTCGTCCCGGTAAACCCCCCACACCCGTGACGCGCGGAACCGAAACGCATCGAACCGCTCCGGCAGCCGCACCTCCCGGACGGCCCCGTCCGCCGCAATACGCAACCACGACCGACCGCCGCGTAGCCCACCGAGGTCGAGATCGAGCGGCTGCATCCACATCGTGCCATCTTCGCTGCAGCGAAAGTCCACATACCGCGGGAGGTAGCTCGCGAGCTCGTGTGGCTGCCCCCGCACCGTCCCGGCCAACTGATCCAGGACCCGCGCGCTGTCCTCTGCCGTCAGCCTGACTCCGACAGCTCCGGTCACCTCGGCCTGCCGCAGCCCGAACACCGCCCGGGCAAACTGTCGGGCGCTGACCTCCGTGAAGGGCACGGGCGGTAGGTCGACCGGCTCCACCTCGGTTCCCGATCCGCCGAAACCCCGCAGCTGATTCCTTACACGGTCGTAGACGCGCACGAGATCCCCACCGCAGACAGCCCACAGCCGATACCAGAGCGGAAAGCCACCCTCGCTCGCGATGAAGTCCCCGGAGGGATCGTCCAGCACTTCACCAAGAGACACCATCGTCCGAAATCCGCCCGTCTCGGGATCAACCGCGACCAGGTCGGCACCCAGGAGCCTAAGACGGTACTGCAGCAACCCCTCCTGCATCGTACCGCCCGACCGGGGGACGATGATCTCGCGGCCAAGGGAGGCGGTTCGCACCGAAGGGGCCAGCATGTTCATGCCGCCCTGCACACTGCCCGGCGGGAGGGATTCCGACCGGAGCGGAATCTCGGCCCACTCTTCCGGCCGCGAGACGCGGATCATCGCGTGGCGCACGAAGTCGAAGACCCACGCCTCACCCTCCCACCCCCCCGTGAGAAACCCCGAGGGCATGGGGAAGTCGCGGGGCCCCTGTCCGTCCCGTCCGTGAGCGCCCGGAAGTTCACCGCCCGCCCCGAAACCGATGAAATACGGTGCGCGCTCGTTCAGGACCCAGACGGAACCGTCATCCAGGACCTCCAGGTCCCGGACCACGGCGAGCGAGTCGGAAGTGTCCAGGATTTCAATGGCCGATGCGTCCACTTCGATCGGGATGTCCGGATCCAAACCGTCCGGCTCACCCTCACAGGCAGTGGCGAGCGCCGCTACCGACACGCATACGGCGATTCGCACCGAAGTCATCGGCCGAGCAAAACGCACCATTCCTCCCAGGCTCCAGAGATGCTGATGGATCAGAATGTCAACTGTACTATACATTTTGTCAATCAAGCTTTACGCATCCGGCCCAACAACACCCCCACCCCCCCCCCCCAAAACCATATCCGACCCCACGGGGAGTAAGGGAATGGCCGGAGGGGGGGGGAGGGGGGAAACAAATAGAGGGGGGGGGGGGGGGGGGG
>VXOC01000146.1 GCA_009840215.1 Gemmatimonadota bacterium
CCCCCCCCCCCCCCCCTTTTTTTTTATTGAACCGGCCCCCCCGCCTATCTCCCCGCTAAAGAGCGGCGGCTGGTTATTTTGTTAAAACCCCCCCGCGGGGGCGGGGGGCGGGGCGGCGTCCGAAACGAACGCGGCCGACGGACCCGCAGTGCGCACCCAGGGGCTGTGGAAGATCTACCCGCAGGAGCCGCGTCCGGTGGAGGCGGTACGGGGGGTGGACCTGGAGGTGGCCGCGGGCGAGTTCGTGGCGATGGCGGGGCCGTCCGGTTCCGGGAAGACGACCGTCCTCAACCTGCTGGGAGGACTGACCCGCCCTTCAACGGGGAAGGTGTGGATCGGTGGCCGCGAGATATCGGAGCTTCCGGACAGGGAGCTGGCGAAAGTACGGCTTTCGCGGATCGGATTTGTCTTTCAATCCTACAACCTGCTTCCCGTGCTCACCGCCGCGGAGAATGCGGAGTTCACGATGCTGCTCCAGGGGGTGCCCGCCCGCGAACGCCGCGAACGGGTGCGGAGGCTCTTTGTGGAAGTCGGACTGGAGGGTCTGGAGGACCGGATGCCGCCGAAGCTCTCCGGCGGGCAGCAGCAGCGGGTGGCGGTGGCGCGCGCGGTGCTGGCGGAACCCACGCTGGTGCTTGCCGACGAACCGACCGCCAACCTGGACTCGGCCACCGCCGAGGCGCTGCTGGACGTGATGGAGAAGCTCAACCGCGACGAGGGGACGACCTTCGTCTTCTCGACCCACGACCCGAGGGTGATGGAGCGGGCGGGGCGGCTGATCCGGCTGGTGGACGGGCGGGTGGAAGAGTAGCGCGGTGTGGCGCCAAGGGCTGTTCGCGGGCGCGCTGGCGGCCCTTCTCTTCCCCATTTCGGCCACTGCCCAGCAACTCGGACTGTCCGGCTACTACCTGAATGTCGGCACACATGTGGCGGGCAGTCTGCTCGGACCCGCCGGCGTGTCGGACGTGCAGCGGCTGCGCGTCATGTTGAACGCGTCGCCCGGGCCGTTGCGGCTCGATGCGGCTTATGAGCACACCCTGAGCCTGCGGCAAGCCGGGGCTGCGGGGGCGCAGCTCTTCACGGCCACCGGTACGGAGTCGGGGGGTGACTGGTTCTCGCTGGGCGGCGAGCTGGACTCGGGCGAACGCACGCTTGGCGGCCACCGGGTGGACATGGTCTGGCGCCACCGTGTGGACCGGCTGAGCGTGCGGGTCGACCTGGGCAGCAGCGCCGACCTGATCGTGGGGCGGCAGCCGATCTCGTGGGCGACGACCCTGTTCCTGAGCCCCGCCGACCCCTTTTCCCCCTTCGACCCGGCGGACCCGTTCCGCGAATACCGCGCCGGGGTGGACGCGGCTCGGCTGCGTATCTACCGGGGCGCGTTCACGCAGTTCGAGGTGGTGGCCCGTCCGGCGCGGCTCGGCGAGCGGGAGACGCTCACAGTGCTCGGGCGTGCCAGCTCCAACCACCAGGGCTGGGACTTCGGCGTCTGGGGGGGTTCGCTGCACGGCACCTTCGGCGGGGCGGCCTTCCTGAGCGGGTCGGTGGGGCTGTGGGCGCTCAGGGCGGAGGGTGTGTTGCGGGCGGTGGACAAGCGGGCCGTGGCTCGCGGCGCGATCGGGGTGGACCGCACCTTTGCGATCGCCGGGCGCGACCTGTACGTGGTAATCGAGGTGCAGCGCGACGGATTCGGAGCCACCTCACCCGATGAGCTGCTCGCGGTGGCGGGGAGCCGGCCGTTCGGCCAGGGCGAGATGCAGGTGCTGGGGCGCGCGGTGGGTGCCGTGCAGCTGTCCTGGACGCTGCATCCGCTGGTGTCGGCGAGCGGGTTGCTGCTGGGCAGCTTTCACGACAGGTCGTTCATTGCGTCGCCGGGGGTGAGCTGGTCGGTGTCCGAGAGCGTGGCTGTCCGTGGGGGGGTGTACCTCGGGGTGGGGGAGGGGGCGGCGGTGAGGGGGACCGAGGTGAGGATCGGGTCGGAGTTCGGGGCGCTGCCGAGGGTGATGTTCGGGTCGCTGAACTGGTTTTTCTAGCCCGCTGGCGGGTCAACGACTCACCCGGCGGCGCGGGCAACCACCAGGATCTCCTGGTCCAGCTCGTCCAGGTGCACGAAGGCGACCCTGTCCTGGGACACATCCAGAATCCTGGCGGTCCCGGGGAAGGTGAGCCTTCCCTGCCGGGCCCATGTATCCCCTGATTCTCCGAACACGTGTAAGACCGTAGAGTCATCCGTCTTCTCAACGACCCACAACGATCCCTCCCGGCTCGCGTACAGCTGACGCAGGCCACGGTGCGAAAGCCCAGCCAGCTCGACCGGGTATCCGGACGACCCACCTACATCATCGCCGACGCGGTAGGCGGACACTTCCAGCGAGTCGGCGGCGAAGGTCGCCACGAACAGTCTGTCCCCGCCGCTGGCGATCGTCGCCCAGCCTGCGTAGAAGTCGCGAATGGTTTCGAAGGACGTCATGTCCGCTGTCCGTTCCCACTCGCCGTGCGGGACGCGGGTGACCGTGTTCGAAACACCACCGCCGAGGGTCATCTCGGAAACGATCGCGGTGTCACGCGCCTTCGTGCCCGGCGGCGTGTCCACCCTCATGAGTTCCCCCGGCATGCCCAATGACTGGGCCACCCAGAATCTCGTTCCCATCCTGGTCATCGCCACCAGCTGCCTGCCCCGGCCACCGACCAAATGCAGGTTGAAGGACCGGCCGGGGTCGCCCGATCTGGGAATGACGGAGAATCGTGCGCGGCCACGGTCGTACACCAGCAGCGAGTCCGGGCCGGACGGCTCCACCAGTTGCGGCCAAAACTCTCCGGGGCCCGAGCCGCGCCTGCCGATGCGGCTCATCTGTCCACTGGCGATATCGTAGCGGATGAGCTCGCCATCGCCTCCGTTGACCACGAAGACGACGTTGTTTGCGTTGTCGAGAACCGCGTCGTACACCCGGTAGAATGGCGGCTCCTCCAGGGTCGCCCCGCCTCCCGACACCGCGAGCGTGTCGAGGCGGTCCCAGGGAAGCTGGCTCGATTGGAGGTGCTCACGGGGCGATTCGGCAGGCGGTGCCGTTGAGTCGTCGGCACGCGAGGCCGCCTGGTAGACCAGCGGAAGGGACACGAGCGCCAACCCGAAGGCTAACCTGTTCATCGCAGGAGCTCCTTGTCGAGGTGATACTGCTCCCACTCCTCGCCCGCCAGGGAGCCGATCCGGAAGACCTCCTCGAAGTCTGCTTCCAGCCAGCGGTCCTCGCCGGGGAGTTCGATCACTTCCTGCGCGTACAGGAACGCGACTGCCGGCCACCCCGCCGCGATCGCCGCCAGGATGCAGACTGTCCGGTTCGTCGAGAGCTTCATGTTTCCCACCCCTTCCGTCCTGAGAGATGCTGATGAGTACGCTAACGCTCTACGATGTATTTCGTAATAGAGAATGGCTGGGCGTGCCACGTCAAGGCGGCAGGGCTCGAGTTCGTGAGTTGGGGGAGGACTAGATCTCTCGAGCGCGCGCCAGCAGCTCCGAACCCGTTTCGCACTCGATGACCCGGTCCCCGATGCGGGCGATCCGCTCCGGGTCGGAGCTTCGGGACAATCGCGGGCTCCAGTGTGGGCGGGTCGGGCGTGGAACTGTTACCAGCGGGGCTCCGGGACTCGTAGAGGCTCTGGCTCCGCGCGTTGCTTGCTCCTGGAACAATCGCGACGGAGCCGGGGCGCTCACATGGCGAAATGGGACTGATTGGTGAATCGGTGTGCCCTCTACTGCAGATCACCCGGCAAGAGCCGAGACCACCCCCCCCCCCCCCGGGGTCTTATAGACATCGCCGCGCCCACGAGACGGAGAGGAAGTGGGGGGGGCGGGGTGGTGTTGTAAAAAAAAGGGAGGGGGGGGGGGGGGGGG
>VXOC01000025.1 GCA_009840215.1 Gemmatimonadota bacterium
GCGGTCACCCGGCTCCGAATGGTCACCGCAACAGGACCGCCCACCCCCTGATCCCCGCCTGAGCCCCCCTCGTTCGAGGAGAACCCGGATGGCATCCCCCCCAACCACCGCCGGTCCCGGCGTCCGCTTCGAACCCGACGAGAAACCGCCCTGGCCGATCGCGGCGGGGCTTGCGCTTCAGTACGCCATCCTCGCGCTTGGCGGCGTCGTCCTGACGGTCGCGATCGTGTTCCGCAGCGCCGGGACAAGCGAGACCTACCTGGCGTGGGGGGCCTTCGGGGCGCTTCTCGTGTGCGGCCTTGCGACGATCGTGCAGGCCAGGCGGTTCGGATGGCTGGGATCCGGTTACGTGCTCATGATGGGCACTTCGGGGGCCTTCATGGCGGTGTCGGTGGCGGCCATACAGCAGGGCGGCCCGGCGCTGCTGGCCACGCTCGTGATCATCTCGGCGCTCTTCCAGTTCCTCCTTGCGGGGCGCCTCTCGCTGCTCCGGCGCATCCTCACGCCGACGGTGGCGGGAACCGTGATCATGTTGATCGCGGTCAACGTGATGCCCTTCCTCTTCGACTTCCTGAACAACGTGCCGGAGGGCAGCGATCCTCTCGCCTCGCCGGTGACGGTGCTCGCCACGCTCGTGGTCACGCTGGTGGTGATGCTGCGGTTCACGGGTCCCGCCCGTCTCTGGGGACCGCTGATCGGGATCGTGGCCGGGTGCATCGCCGGCGCGTTGTTCGGCCTGATCGACACCGGACCAGTGGGCGAGGCGGCGCTGGTCGGGGTGCCGGTTGCGGGGTGGCCGGGTTTCGGTTTCGACTTCGGTCCCGCCTTCTGGGCGATCCTGCCCGCCTACACTTTCGTGACGCTGGTGGGCGCGATCGAGACGATCGGCGACGCGGTGGGGATTCAGCGCGTCTCGTGGCGCAAGCCGCGGGCCACGGACTACCGCGCCGTGCAGGGGGCGGTGGCCGCCGACGGGCTGGGCAACCTGCTCTCGGGCATCTTCGCGACGGTGCCGAACACCACCTACTCGAGCAGCGTCTCGGTCGTCGAAATCACGGGGATCGCCGCGCGCCGGGTGGGCATCTGCATCGGGGGGATCTTCTGCGTGCTGGCCTTCCTGCCGAAGGTGACGCAGCTGCTGCTGATCATCCCCGATCCGGTGATCGGCGCCTACGCGATGGTGATCATCGCCGTGTTGTTCGTGCTGGGGACCCGCATCGCGCTGCAGGACGGCATGGACTACCGCAAGGCCACGATCATCGGCTTCTCCTTCTGGGTCGGCGTCGGCTTTCAGAGCGGCCAGATCCCGACGGAGGGACTGCCGCCCTTCCTCGAGCAGATGCTCGCCAACGGGATGACCTCGGGGGGACTGACGGCGCTCCTGCTGACTGCGTTCATGGAACTGTCCGGGCGGCGGCGCATGCGCATGCAGACCATGCTGCAGGTGGAGTCGCTGCCGCAGATCCAGCGCTTCGTGGAGGACTTCGCGGGTCGCAGGGGGCTCGGGAGCGAGCTGGCGGGACGGCTCGCCCTCGCGGCGGAGGAGACGCTCCTGCTGCTGGCCGGCGAGGCGGAAGACGATGAGGAACCCGGAAAGCGGCGGCTGCGACTGATGGCCCGGGCCGACGCCGGCGGGGCCGAACTCGAGTTCCTGTCCACCACGGGCGAAGGCAATATCGAGGACCGCATGGCCGTGATCGGCGGACACGTGGCCGAAGACCCGAGCGAACACGAGTTTTCGCTGCGGCTGCTGCGTCACCTCGCCACCTCGGTGCAGCACCACAAGTACGCGGACACCGATGTCGTGACCGTTCGGGTCGATCCCTCCGGGCCGGGGGCATAGCCACCTCGTGCCTTCTTCATCCGACCGTCGCCAGGATCTTCGCTACCAGGCCGACGAGACGCCCAGCTACCCGGTCTCCTTCGGGCTGGCGTTTCAGTACATCCTGCTCAACATCGCGGGGATCGTCATTACGGTGGCGATCGTGGTGCGCGCCGGCGGCGGCAGCGAGGACTACCTGACGTGGGCGGCGTTCGCGGCGCTGATCGTGTGCGGAATCACGACCCTGCTCCAGGCGAAACCGCTCGCGGGGAGAATCGGGGCCGGATACATCCTGCTGATGGGGACATCGGGGGTCTTCATCGCGGTGTCGGTGGCGGCGCTGCAGCTGGGCGGGCCCTCGCTGCTGGCCACCCTGATCGTGGCCTCGTCGCTCTTCCAGTTTCTGATTTCGTCGCGTCTGTCGCTGCTGCGGCGGGTCATCACCCCCACCGTGGCGGGCACCGTGATCATGCTGATCGCGGTGACGGTCATGCCGATCGGCTTCGACCTGCTCTTCGTGGCGCCAGAGGGAGCCGCACCTGAAGCCGCCCCCCTGACCGCCCTCACCACCATGGCGATCACGATCGTGATCGTGCTCCGGGCCAGAGGGGCACTGCGTCTGTGGGGATCGGTGATCGGCGCGGTCGCGGGCTGCCTGGTCGCGAGTGCATACGGGACCTACAACATGGAACTCGTGAGCGCGGCGGCCTGGTTCGGGGTGCCGGCGGGCGCGTGGCCCGGCTTCGACCTGCGGCTTGGCGTCGAGTTCTGGGCCATGCTGCCGGCCTTCATATTCGTCACGCTGGTGGGCGCCATCGAGACGATCGGCGACGGCATGGCCATTCAGCGCGTCTCGTGGCGCAAGCGGCGCGCAACCGACTTTCGCGCCGTGCAGGGCGCGGTCGCCGCGGACGGGGTGGGCAATCTCCTGTCGGGCCTGTTGGCGACGGTTCCGAACACGACCTATTCCAACAGCGTGTCGATCGTGGACATCACGGGGATCGCCGCGCGCCGGGTGGGTGTGTGCATCGGCCTGATCTTCATCGCGCTGGCCTTCTTCCCCAAGGCCGCGGCCGTGCTGCTCGCGATCCCCGATCCGGTGGTCGGGGCGTACATCATCGTGCTGATCGCGATTCTCTTCGTGCTGGGCGTGGAAATGGTCGCCCAGGACGGGATCGACTACCGCAAGGCCACCATCATCGGGGTCTCGTTCTGGATCGGGGCGGGCTTCCAGAGCGGCCAGATCCCGTCGGAGTACTTCGGGGAGTGGGCCGGCTCGCTACTGCAGAACGGCATGACCTCGGGCGGGCTCACGGCGATCCTGCTGTCGGCCTTCATGGAGCTGTCGGGACCTCGGCGGCGGCGCATCGAGACCGGCCTGAACGTCGACGCGCAGCCGAAGATCCGCGATTTCCTGGAGGCGTTCGCCGCGAAAGCCGGGCTGGGGGAGGAGATGGCGGGGCGGATGGCACTCGCGGCCGAAGAGACGCTGCTGGTGCTGCTCGACCAGGCGGACCGGGACGATGCGCTGGGGGAGCGGCGGCTGCGGGTGACGGCACGCGCCGAGTCGGGTGGCGTCGAGCTGGAGTTTCTCGCCGCCACCGGAGAAGGCAACATCGAGGATCGCATGGCGCTGGTGGGCGGGCGTGCGGCCGAGGTGCCGGTGGAGCATGACTTTTCGCTGCGTCTGCTGCGGCACCTGGCGTCGTCGGTGCGGCACCAGAAGTACCACGACACGGATATCGTGACCGTGCGCGTGGATCCGGTGGGGGGCTGAGTTATACCACCTGCTCCGGGATCGTGCCCACCGACCCGGGCGCCTGGTTCACGTGCGGTTCCGTCCCCCAGTCGCAGGTCAGAATCCCGGCAACGGCCAGGGCGGCAGCAACTCGTCGGCCGATCACGTTTCTCTCCTACTTCACCTCCACGACGAAATATCGCTTCTTCCCCGCCCGCACGACCAGAAAGCGCCCCTCGACCGGGTCGTCCGCCCCTGGATCTAATACACATCTGACGATGCCTAAGCTCTTAAGCGTGTATAGATCAGGGGTAGGC
>VXOC01000184.1 GCA_009840215.1 Gemmatimonadota bacterium
ACCCCACCCCCCCATCCACCACGATCACCTCGCCCGTGACGTACTCGGCCCCCGCCAGAAACCGCACCGCTTCCACCACATCACCCGGCGACCCGATCCTTCCCAGCGGCACCCGATCACGCACCCGCTCGGCGTCCGCTTCGCTGTAATGCGCCGGCAGCAGCACGGCGCCCGGTGCGATCGCGTTCACCCGCACCTCGGGCGCCAGCCGTCGCGCCATCACCCGGGTGAGGTGCAGCAGGCCCGCCTTCGCCACCGAGTGGACCGGGTGGCTCGTCCACGGTTGCAGCGCCGACAGGTCAACGATGTTCACCACCGATCCGCGCGCACCACGCAGCAGTTCCGCCGTCTCCCGCACCATGAGGAAGGGGGCGCGCAGGTTCACCGCCATCACCGCTTCCCACTGGTCCGTGGTCACCTCCAGCAGATCGCCCGCCACGAGGGACGCCGCCGAGTTCACGAGAAGGTCCAGTCTGCCGAAGTGTTCGGCGGCGGCGCGCGCCAGTCGCACGGCATCACCTTCGCTCGACAGGTCGGCCTGGACCGTGTGCACGCGTCTCCCCAGCCGGCGGGCCTCCCCGGCCACCTCTTCGGCACCCGCCGCCGAGGTGCGGTAGTTCACGACCAGATCGTAGCCGTCCCTGGCGAGCCCGAGCGCGATGGCCCTTCCCACCCTCACCCCGCCACCGGTTACCAGTCCAACCGGATTGTCCGCGCCCTTCATTCGCGTTGGTTCCCTTCCGCCACCATCGCGGCGGCACACTAGATTTATCGTCGATTCCACTCCGACACCCCACAACACACAAGCATACGACAATGTCCCAATCCCACCGAATCGAAAAGGACTCCATGGGCGAGGTGCGGGTTCCCGCCGACGCCCTCTACGGCGCCCAGACCCAGCGGGCCGCCGAGAACTTTCCCATCAGCGGACGGCGCTTCACGCGGCGCTTCATCGAGGCGCTGGGGCGGCTCAAGGAGGCGGCGGCCGAGACCAACGCCGAACTCGGCCTGGTCGCGACCGGGCTCACCGACGCGATCGCCGACGCGTCCCGCGAGGTTGCCGCCGGCGACTGGGACGACCACTTCCCCCTCGACATCTACCAGACCGGGTCGGGCACCTCGACCAACATGAACGCGAACGAGGTGATCGCGGCGCTGGCCAACCGGGCGCTCGCGGGCGCGGCCCACGTTCACCCGAACGACCACGTCAACTACGGCCAGTCGTCGAACGACATCATCCCGACGGCGATCCACGTCTCGTGCCGGGCCGCGATCCGCGACGAGCTGGTCCCAGCGCTCAGCGCGCTTCAGGACGCACTGGCAGCGAAGGCGCGCGACTTCGACGGCATCGTCAAGTCCGGCCGCACCCACCTCATGGACGCGACGCCCGTCCGCCTGGGCCAGGAGTTCGGGGGGTACGCGCGGCAGGTGGAGAGGGGGATCGAGCGCGTGGAACGGGCCGGCGGGGAGATGGCCGAGGTCGCGCTGGGCGGGACCGCCACCGGTTCCGGCATCAACACCCACCCCGAGTTCGCCGCCCGCACGATGGCGCGGGTCGCGAAGCGGTACGGCATCGATTTCCGCGAGGCCGAGGACCACTTCGAGGCGCAGGGTGCGAAAGACGCCTGCGTGTCGCTGGCGGGCGCGCTCAACACGGTCGCGGCGAGCCTCATGAAGATCGCCGACGACGTGCGCTGGCTCGCGAGCGGCCCCACCTCCGGCATCTCGGAGATCCAGCTGCCGGCGGTGCAGCCGGGCAGTTCGATCATGCCGGGGAAGGTCAATCCGGTGATCTGCGAGGCGCTCATGATGGTGTGCGCGAGGGTCGCGGGGAACACGACCACCGTCACGATCGGGGGTCAGCGCGGCAACTTCGAGCTGAACGTGATGATGCCCGTGATCGCCGACGCGCTCCTGGAGTCGATCACGCTGCTCGCCAACGCGTCCCGGGTCTTCACAGACCGGTGCGTGACCGGGATCACGGCACGTCCGGAGCGGGCCCGGGAGCTGCTCGAGCGGAATCCCTCGATCGCGACCGCGCTCAACGCCTACATCGGGTACGACAAGGCGGCGGTGGTGGCGAAGAAGGCGGCCGCCGAGGGGCGCTCGGTGCGCGAGGTGGTCGAGGAGATGGGGCTGATTTCGGCGGAGCAGATGGATGACGCGCTGGATGTGCGGGGGATGACGGAGCCGGGGATACCGGGGAAGGGTTGACGGGCGCCAGCATGTCGATTCGGGACCGATTTCCGCCCGGCCATTGCGGCCCGCGCGATCCCTCCCCATATTCGGCTCGTGCTGGAGGGCTTCGTATTTGAGCCAACACTGGAAGAGCCGGGACTACCTCCCGCCGCAGACGTCACGCCTCGGATACGGGGACGGCGAAACCGGTGGGGGAGTCACCACGAGTTGACCCCGGGCTTCAGCTTACTCCCTCCGGCACAACCGGCGGCCTCGGCCGCCGAAGGCCGGCGCTCCTTCGCGGGACGCCGGCCTTTACTTTTGTAGCAGTCCGTGGAGAAGTCCGCCTGAGAAGGGAGCACCCATGCCGCGCGTCCGCATCACCCGGCGCCTGCACTTCTGCGCCGCGCACCGCCTGGCCCGCGAGGACTGGAGCGAGGAAGAGAACCGGCGCGTCTTCGGCGATTGCGCCAACCCGAACTGGCACGGCCACAACTACGACCTGGAGGTGACCGTGGCCGGCCCGGTCGACCCGGAGACCGGGTACGTCATGGATCTGGGAGCGCTGAAGGCCCTTGTGAACCGCCTCGTGGTGGACGAGTTGGATCACAGCAACCTCAACCTGGATGTCCCGTGGCTGGATGGCATCATCCCGTCCACCGAGAACTTGGCGGTGGCGATATGGGAGCGGATCGTGGGGCATATTCCGGGGCCGGCCGCGCTGGACAAGGTGGTGTTGTGGGAGACGCCGCGGCAGTGGGCGGAGTACCGGGGTGAGTGAGGGAGGGCGGGCGGCAGGGGCCGGTGACGCTCGCCCACGCCGCACCGCACTGGTAACCGGTGCCACGGGCGGGATTGGAGAGGCCGTCGCGCGGAGGCTGGCCACCGACGGGTTCAAGGTGTATGCGGGCGGACGCCGCAAGGGGCGCCTGGGACGGCTGGCAGCCGAGATCGGCGGGGTGGCCCTCCCCTTCGATGTGACCGTCGAGGCGGAAGTGAAGGGGGCGAGGGCCGTGGTGGAATCCGGCGCGCGGCTGGATGTGCTCGTGAACGCCGCCGGGGTCTTCGATCTGGCGCCGGTCGTCGAAACGCGCGAGGAGACGCTGGGACGCAATCTGGCCGTAAACCTGGCGGGCGTGGCCAACGTGACGCGGGCCTTCCTGCCGGGCATGCTGGAGGCGGCATCGGGACTCGTCATCAACGTGGGGTCGGTGGCGGGATGGCAGGCGTTTCCGGACAACGCCGCCTACTCGGCGTCCAAGTACGGTTTGCGCGGCTTCCACGATGTGCTGCTCGAGGAACTGCGCGGCACCGGCGTGAGGGCGTGTCTGCTGGAGCCGGGCGCCGTGGACACCGCGCTGTGGGATCCGCTTGATCCGGATTCGGCGCCGCACCTGCCTGATCGCACTGAAATGCTGCGTCCCCTGGATGTGGCGCGCGCGGTGGGTTTCGTGGCCGGCCTGCCCCGGACCGTCGCGGTGCCGCTGCTCAGGATCGAGCGCGCGTGAACGTCACCCTTACCGATCACCTGGTCTGTCCGCGCTGCGGGCCGCCGTTCGGGCTGGTGCTGCTGGCGCGCGACGTGAGGGATCGGCGCGTCTACGAGGGGGAGTTCGGGTGTCCGAACTGCCGGGACCGGTTTCCGGTGGAAGGGGGATTCGGGGACTTGAGGCCGCCGCCGAGGGGGGTTGGGCCG
>VXOC01000288.1 GCA_009840215.1 Gemmatimonadota bacterium
GTCGTAACAAGGTAGCCGTAGGGGAACCTGCGGCTGGATCACCTCCTTTCTGGAGTTTCGAGTAGGAGCGGGGCCTCCGGGCACTGCTACGAAAGAATCTCGATGTCTACCCGTCCGCTTCTCATGACCCTCGATTGTTTTCGATGACTCCGCAGTATAGTGACCAGATGGACGCGGAATCCCCAGGCGATCGCACCACCGACGCTGGCTCCACTCGGGCCGGATTCGTCCTCCTGGCGGGCCTGCCGAACGCGGGGAAGTCCACCCTGCTGAACGCTCTCGTCGGTGAACACCTGAGCATCGTCACGCCCAAGGCCCAGACCACATGGGAAAAGGTGGCCGGAATCCGTACCGAGGCCCGAGCCCAGATGGTGTTCCTGGACACGCCCGGGATCGTGTCGGGTCCCCAGCTCTTTCACCGTTCGATGCTGGCCGAGGCGGAACGGGCGCGCGGCGAAGCGGATGTGGCCGTGGGAGTGGTGGACGGTACTTCCCCCGGCTCGCCCGCCGAGCACCGGACCCTGCTGGATTTCCTGGACAGGTGCCCCTGTCCGGCGGCGCTCGCCGTCAACAAGGCCGACCACGCCCGCTTCGACCCGGAGCCCGCAACCGCGCTCGCACGCACGCTGAAAGTGCCCGCCTTCGTCGTTTCGGCGCGCGGGTCGACCGGACTGGACCCGCTCCTCGCGTTCCTCCGCTCGAACCTTCCCGAGAGCCCCTTCCTCTACCCCGAGGACGACCTCGGGACGGCTCCCACCCGCTACTTCGTGCGGGAGCTCATACGCGAGACGGTCTTCGAGAACTTCCACCAGGAGATCCCGTATTCCGTCGCCGTGCGCGTCGAGGAGTTCCGCGAGGAGGAGGACCCGGTGTACATCGCCGTGGGTCTCTACGTGGAGCGGAAGTCCCAGAAGGGGATGCTGATCGGGAAGGGCGGGGCGGGAATCCGGGCGGTCGGCACCCGCGCGCGTCCCCGTATCGAGCACTTTTTGGGGCGTCCGGTGTATCTTGACCTGTGGGTGAAGGTATGGCCGGGATGGAGACGCAAGAAGGAGGGACTCATGGCTTTCGGATACAGGGTGCCCAATGACGGCGCGTAGCGGGATACGGCGGGCCGCCGGGGTGTTTCAGCTGCCGCTGCTCCTGGCGCTGATGGGGGAACCGGCCAGGGGACAGGAGGTGGCTGACGCCGGCGATACCCAGGAGGGGGCGCTCTTCCTGCTGCTTCCCGTCGGCGCCCAGGGAGTCGGACTGGGCCGCGCCATGACCGCGCTCCAAAGCGCGGAGGGGGCTTTCTGGAATCCCGCCGGACTCGCCGGAGAGACGGAAAGACGCGCGATCGTCTACCGCGGGGACCAGCTGGCCGGGGCGGCGACCGCGGCCAGCTTCCTGTTCCCCTGGCAGCGGGTGGGTACCTTCGGGCTGTCCTACCTCCTGCTCGACATCGGCGACCAGGATCTGACGGACGTGTTCGGCAACGACCTCGGTTCCATCTCGGTGCGCAACCACCTCGGCATCGCCAGCTTCGCCACGTCGCTGCCGTGGGGCATACACGCGGGCGTCAACCTGAAGCTGGTCCAGTTCCGGGTCGGATGCCGGGGCCAGTGCTCGGATCTGGAGACCACCAGTTCCGCGTACGGCATTGACGTGGGTGTTCAGGCCGAACCCTTCTCCGCACTCCCGTTGCGCTTCGGCTGGATGCTCGCGCACGCCGGCACCGAGTTCGGGAGCTCGGCCGAAGGACAGTCCCGGCCGCTGCCCACCCGCCTTCGCTTCGCGCTCGCGTACCAGGTGCTTCACCGTGTCGCCGAAGACGGGATGATGGATCTCTGGGCCACGGTGGAGGCGGAGGACCGTGCCCGCGACCCGGGTTCGCCATCGGTGTACGTCGGCCTCAATTTCTCTGCCGCGGACCTCATCTTCGTGCGGGCCGGCTACGTGGGAGGCCAACTCGACCAGACCGACGGCGCGACGGTGGGGCTGGGTTTTCGCCTCGACCGCTTCGACCTGAACCTGGCCAGGTCCCTGACGCGCTCGATGGTGACCGGCGAGAGCCAGCCGATTCACGTGGCGCTCGGAGTGGCGTTCTAACAGCCCGTGGACAGAATCCCCCCGGCATTCGGCACCCCCGATCCCCGGGGGGTCCACGCCGCGCCGAGGCTTTACTTATCTTTGGGACGGCGGATGACGCCGCTTCCCGCGCCCCTGCTCCGGTCCCTCTTCGATACTGTCCATGGCTACGATTGTCGATGCACCCCAGCGCCTTCGGGCCGCCGTTCGGCGGGTCGACGAACTTCGGGGGTATCTTTGACATCGCCGCCCGCAGCGAGCGGCTCGCCGTGCTCGACGAAGAGATGGCCGGGCAGGGATTCTGGGACGACCCGGACGGGGCCCGGCAGGTCATCGACGAGGCCAATCGTCTCAAGAGCTGGGTGGAGCCATGGGTGGCGTTGCGCGCGAAGGGCGAGGAACTCGGCGAGCTGAGCGAGCTCCTGCAGGAGGAGGAGGACGCGGATCTCGAGGAGGAGTGGCGGCAGGAGATCCTGTCCCTGGAGGAGGGTCTGGCCCGACTCGAGCTGCGCACGATGCTCCAGGGGGAGGACGATCATCGCGAAGCCATGCTCACCATCCACCCGGGAGCGGGGGGGCTGGAGTCGCAGGACTGGGCCGAGATGCTCTCGCGGATGTACATGCGGTGGGCCGAACGGCGCGGATTCGGGCTCAAGGTGCTCGATCTCCAGCCTGCCGAGGAAGCCGGCATCAAGAGCGCGACCCTCGAGGTCACGGGCCGGCACGCATACGGGTACCTGAAGGCCGAGAAGGGCGTCCACCGACTGGTCCGGATATCCCCGTTCGACTCGCAGTCGCGAAGGCACACCTCCTTCGCCTCCGTCTTCGTCTACCCGGTGCTCGACGACGAGATCCAGATCGAGATCGACGAGTCCGACCTGCGCGTCGACACCTTCCGCGCCTCGGGAGCGGGTGGCCAGCACGTCAACAAGACCGACTCGGCGATCCGCATCACCCACGAGCCGACGGGAATCGTGGTCTCGTGCCAGCAGGAGCGCTCGCAGCACAAGAACCGCTCCACCGCGATGAAGATGCTCAGGGCGGCGCTATACCAGCGGGCACGCGAGGAGAAGGAGAAGGAAAAGCAGGCACTCGAGTCGTCCAAGACCGAGATCGCCTGGGGGAACCAGATCCGCTCCTACGTGTTCGCGCCCTACACGATGGTCAACGACCACCGCACCGAGCTGAAGAAGGGCGATGTGAACGCGGTCATGGACGGCGCCCTGGATCCGTTCATCGAGGCGTACCTGAAGAAGTTCGGCGCGGAGCGGGTGGCGTAGCAGCCCGTGGACAAAATCCCCCCGGCATTCGACCGGCGATGCATCCGGGCTGGACGCTTCGCATCACCTGTCCACCCTGTAAATCACACATTACATTATGTCATGTTCGCTATACATTGTGCCGCTCCAGGGCTCCGCTCTGCGTTGCTCCTCGGGCGAATAGCTCTGCTATTCACCTCTCGTCGCGCCTTGCCAGCCCGGCGCCTCACCGTTCTCGGTGCTCGGGCGGCTTTATCCGCGGACTGCTAGATGTCCCGCCGGACCGACGACCTCTCGCGGGTCAGGAGGGCGCGGCTCGAGAAGCTGGCAGCGCTCGAGGAGCGGGGTGTCGAGCCCTTCGCCTACTCCTTCGACGTGACGCGGCACGCGGCTCCTTCGGTGGCCGAATTCGAGGAGGGCGAGGGTGGCGAGGGAGAGGAAGGACGGGGCGGGCGCTGGGCGGGGCGCATGGTCGGGTTCCGTTCGCACGGAAAGAGCGCGTTT
>VXOC01000261.1 GCA_009840215.1 Gemmatimonadota bacterium
ATTCGCCGCCGCGGGGGCTGGCCGGGCGGGGGTGCGGGGCTGAGCCGGCGGGGTCTGCGCTTGCTGAGCCTGGGCGCGCGGCTCCTCTTCCTCCTCCTCCTCTTCGGGCTCTTCCGCGGCGGCCCGCACACGCCGGCGCTGCTGCTGCTCGGCGCGCCACGCGGTGCTGATGGCCGGGTAGTCCTTGAGCGCGGTCGTCAGCGCGGGGTCGGCTCCGGCCGCCAGGAGGGCGGCGAGGGCGGCGTCGGCTCCGCGGACGGACGCGAACATGAGGGGGGTGCGTTCGGAGAAGGTGTCGCGGGCGTCGACCTCGGCGCCGTGTGCGGCGAGGAGGGCCACGACCTCGGGCGCATCGGCGTCGGCTGCGAAGTGCATGGCCGAAACGCCGGTGGAGGTGTAGACGTTCGGGTCCGCCCCCGCCTCGAGGATCTGTTTCGCCACCTCGGGGCTGCCGGCGCGGCTGGCCAGGTGCAGCGGCGTGTACCCGCCCAGACGTGTGGTCGCGCGCACGGTCGCGCCGGCGTAGAGGAGCGCACGGGCGATCTCGGCGTCGTTGCGGCTGGCGGCCCAGTGGAGCGCGGTCATGCCGTCGCTCTGGGCCGTGTTGACGTCGGCTCCGTTCCTGAGAAGAGCGCGCACCGCCTCCAGGTCGCCCCGTTCGGCCGCGTCGGCTACCGGAGAATCGGCCGGCCCGCTGGCACCGAGGACGGCGAACGCCAGCACGAGCGCCGACAGCCTGGCGGTCCAGGGCCGCTTCAGCCCCCGGCCGACAGATTCCGTGACAGATTCATGCCGGAATCTGTCCGCTGGGCCCTTGCCAGTGCGTTGAGTGGTCATCTTCAGCCTCCTTGGTGACGGATTCCTGCCAGATTCTACCGGGAATCTGGCACGAGCGCGTTTTGGTGTTGCCGGTGGCCCGTCGTAGGCGACCCCGACATTTCCGAGTGGCGATGGCATCCCGGACGGTCTCAGATGTCGAATCGTCCCGTGCTGTCCCCGAACTTCTCGATGTCCTCCGCGCCGAACTTGTGAAGCAGGCTCAGCATGACGTTCGCCATGGGCGTCCCGGGCTGGGCGCGGATGTGCTGCTCGCCCTCCAGGATGCCGCCCGCGCCCCCGACCAGGAAGAGCGGGCAGCGGATGTGGTTGTGCAGGTTGCTGTCGCCCATCGCGGAACCGTACATGAGCATGGTCTTGTCGAGGAGCGTTCCGTCGCCCTCGGTCGATTCCTGCAGCTTCTCGAGGAAGTAGGGGATCAGGGAAATGTGGTACTCGTTGATCCGCCCGAACTGCTCGACCCTCTCCGGCCGGCCGCCGTGGTGCGAGGCCGCGTGGAAGGGCGTCTCCACACCCGATTCGGGGTAGACGCGGGGAGACGCGTCGCGGCCCAGCTTGAGCGAGAAGACCCGGGTCGTGTCCGACTGGAATGCGAGCACCTGCAGGTCGAACATGAGCTTGACGTGATCCGCGAAGGAGTCGGGCACGCCGACCGGCGCCTCGGGGATCTGGCGCTCCTCGCCGCTGATGTTCTGCGCCTCGATGCGCTGGATGCGCTGTTCGAGTTCGCGGATGTTCTGCGCGTACTGGTCAAGGCGCTGCACGTCCGCGGGATCCAGTTGCCGCCTCATGGACGACATCTCGCCCATGACCCAGTCCAGGATGCTGCGGTTGGTGGTCAGGCGCTCGGCGCGCTGCTCGGCGGTGCCGCCCGCCCCGAAGAGCTGCTCGAAGACGGCGCGCGGATCCCGGATCATGGGGAGCGGCTGGGTGGGTGTGGCCCAGCTGATCGTGTCGGTGTAGACGCAGGCGTAGCCGTAGGCGCACCCGCCCGCCTGGTCCACATTCTCGATCGAGAGCTGCAGCGACGGTATCGGCGTGTCCTGGCCGAAGCGCTGCACGAAGAGCTGGTCGAAGGAGGTCCCCACGCGCACGTCCGACCCCTGCGTCTGCTTCGGGCGCGCCTGGGTGAGGAAGACCGCGCTCGTGCGGAAGTGGTCCCCCCCGATCTCGGCGGGCGCGTAGGCGTCGGCCATGCGCGAGTCGGTGTCGCTGACGATGGTCAGGTACTTCCGGAAGGGCTCGAGCGGCTTGAGGTTGCTGGGCGACAGGTCGAAGTTCTTCCCCGTCTCGGCAGGGGACCAGAGATTCTGGCTCGCGCCCCAGTCGTTGCACCCCGCGGCCCCGTGCACCTGCTCGATGCAGACGAGGCGGGTGCGGTCGGCGGCCTTGCCCGCCGCGGTGGACGCCCACAGGCGGCCCGCGGGGATCATGGCGTCGAGGAGGGGCAGGCTGATGGCGGCTCCGGCTCCCTTGAGCATGGTCCGCCGCGAGATGTGCTTGCCGCTGAGGTATTTCATTCGAATCAGTCCTCTTGGAGTGGGTGACTCGTGCTATTCATTGGACACCGTCAGTTGCCCCGCTGTTGGGGTTCGTGGCCGGGGTCGCCCTCCTCGGCCACGGGGGTGCCGGCCCGGGCCATCCGGAAGGCGTCGCTGCCCACTACACCCAGCACGAAGGACGATATGCGATAGTCGTTCTTCGCGGCCTGGCGGGTGATGGCACGGACGGTGGGCTGATCGTAGTACTCGACCCGGCGGCCGAGCGCGAAGGCCATGAGGTTTTCGGTGAAGGTCCGCAGCACGACCTCGGGGATGTCGAGGAGCGCGTCGCGGAGGTCTCCCGGGCCGGTGAGCTCCCGGCCGTTGTACATCTCGCCGACCGGATCGACCGGGTTGCCCTCGTCGCGGATGCGCCAGACGCCGGTCACGTCGAAGTTCTCGAGCGCCAGCCCCAGGGGGTCCATCACGATGTGGCAGGAGCGGCACTGCGGGTTGTTGCTGTGCTCCTCCAGACGCTCGCGCACGGTCAGGAAGCGCCCCTCCTCGGCGGCCGCGGTTTCCTCGAAGGCGGGGATGTCGGGGGGCGGGGGAGGTGGCGGCGTGCCGAGCAGCACTTCGAGGACCCACTTGCCGCGCAGCACCGGCGAGGTGCGGTCGGGGTGTGAGGTCAGGGTGAGGATGCTGCCGTGCCCGAGCAGGCCGCGGCGATGCTCGGTGGGGTAGGTGACCCTCTTGAAATCAGGTCCGGTGACGCCGGTGATGCCGTAGTGCCGCGCCAGACGCTCGTTGGCGAAGGTGTAGTCGGCGGTGAGCATCTCCAGTACGGAGCGGTCCTCCTCCACCAGGTGGTGGAAGAAGAGTTCCGTCTCGCGGTGCATCGCGTCGGCCAGGGTCTGGTCGAAGTAGGGGTAGGTGAGCGCGTCGGGGTGGATCTTCTCCAGATCCTGCAGGCGCAGCCACTGCGCGGCGAAGCGGGTGGCGAGGGCCTCGGCGCGCGGGTCGCCCAGGAGCCGGCGGGCCTGGCGTTCGAGCTCGGCGGGGTCGGAGAGGGCCCCGGACCGGCCCAGCTGCTGGAGTTCGCCGTCGGGGGGCGCGCCCCAGAGGAAGAAGGAGAGCCGGGACGCGAGGTCCGGTCCGGCGATCTCGTAGATGCCGTCGGGTCCCGCGTCGGCCGGTGTCCGTTCGACGCGGAAGACGAAATGGGGGCTGGCCAGGATCGCCTGCAGGGCGGTGCGGATGCCCTTTTCGAAGCCGCCGTCCTCCGCACCCATCTCGTAGAAGGGGAGGAGGCCTTCGACGTCGCTCCCGGTGGCGGGGCGGCGGTAGGCGCGGGTGGCGACCCGTTCGATGATCTCGCGGGCGCAGGGCACGGCCTCCTCGGGGAGGGTGGGGCGGCAGGTGAAGACGGCACGCCGAGCGGGGGTGTCCGAGATGCCGGTCACATCGAAGGGGCCGAGCACGGTGAGCCGCTGCAGGTGCTGCTGGGTGGTGACGCCGTAGCCGATTCCCATCTGCCCGTCGGCGAGGGTGTGGTCGATGGGGCGGATCAGGTCGTCCACGACCCCTTCGAACTGGCGGATGAAGGCCGCCGACACCCGCTTCTGCCCGGCCGTCACGTAGATCGAGTCGGTGCGGATGTTCAGCCCGGTCGGCTCCGATTCCGACATCCAGCGGTCCACGGTGAGGAGCGCCACGCGGGCACCGTCGATCGAGACCTCGATCTGCTCGGTCCCGAAGGTGCGGCCGAAGACCTCTCCCTCCACCGCGTTGTACGGCATGATGTGGAAGACGTACTTGCCGTCCGCGGGGAAGTTGTGCATCACCGAGAGTCCGCCGCGCGTCCCGATCGGCGCCCCCTCCACCTGCTCCTTCTGCGACTGCACCCGCGGAATGCGGTATTCGGTGGACGAGACCTCCGCCTCGGCGTCGCCCAGCGCCAGCCGGCTGATCTGGCCGGCGGCGCGCAGATACCCCTCCATCACCGTCGCCGAGGGCATCTGAACGTCGGCGATGTTGTCGAAGTTGGCGCTCTTGGTGTCGAGTGGGAGGAAGGTGGCGACATCGATGTCGATTCCCAGCAAGTCCCTCACCGCGGCGGCGTACTCGGCCCGGTTGAGGCGCTGGAAGGTCCTCCGCCCCGGGTTCGGGTCGCTGGCCGCGATCCGGTCCATGGTGGTCTCGAGTTCGGTGACCATCGCCGCGAGGTCCTCCGGCTCGGGGCGCGGCATCCCCGAGGGCGGCATCATGCCGGCGCGGAGTTTGCGGATCATCTTCTCGATCGTGGGGCGCCGCTGGGCCGCGTCGGCGATGTCGAAGCCCTCGAGGACGAGGTTCTGGATGCGGCGGCTCTCGTTGTGGCAGCGGACGCAGTATCGCGCGACGATCTCGTTGGGACCCGCGGCGGCCGGATTCTCCGTCGCAAACGACGCTTGTGCGGCCGTCCCGGGAACCGCAGCCGGAGGGACGGGGTATGAGACCGGGGTCTCCCGCCCGGCGATGCCGATACCGACCGCACCGGCCAGGAGGAGCGCAATGGCGTATCTGCTCATGTTGACGCTCGCATGATGATGATCCTCGGGACGGGGTCTGGAGCCGGGCTCATCGCCAGCCTTCGGGCTGGAGACGCGATCCGGCCGCGGTCCTTGTCCGGCATGTCCACATCCGTACAGGGTAAAGATATGCGACTCGCACCGTCTTTCGCTACTGCCGCGGCGGTCGTCTGCATGCAAATCGGTATCCCGGCACTCGCCGGGCCGCTCGCCGCGCAGGAGACCACCGGGGATGAGGATCCCGTTCGCCTGACCGTCCGTGTCACGGACCGCAGGAGCGAGGAGGGGTTGCTGGGCGCGGTGATCGAACTGTCCGGAGTGGTCGCCCGGTACGTGACCGGCGTGGACGGGCGTGCCGACGTGGAGGTCCCGCCCGGGCGTTATACGATCACGGTGCGCCGGAGCGGGTACGAGGTGCTGTCGGGAGACCTGGAGGTGTCCGAACCGGGCGATTTCACGCTTCCATTGGAACGCGTTCGGGCGATGGATCCCAATGCGACGGCCACGCTCGAGGTCAGGGTCGTGGACCACGAGTCCGGGGCCGGGATCGAAGGGGCGCGCGTATCGGTCCTGGAAGGTCCGAGCGGCACGGCCGACAGTTGGGGCTACGTCCAATTCAGCGGGCTGGACATGCTGGTCGCCGAAGTCTCGGTGGAGACGGGCGGCTATGCGAGGCGAACGGCGCCTGTCGCGCTGCATCCGTTCCGGACGGCAGCCGCGCGGTTCGCCATGACGCGCGCGGCGGACGGACCCGTACCGATCGAGGTCCGGGTGCGGACCCGCGCCATGGACGGGATCTACGCCGGTGCCGTGTGGCGGCGCGGGCGCCGGGTGGCGTCGCTCACCCGTAGAATGCTCGAGGAACTCGCCGCCGTCAGGGTCTCGGACGGGCTGGCGACCCTGGAGGGGTTCCGGGTGGGGCGCCCCGGCCCGGACACGGCGTATCTCGTGTCGCCCCGGCAATGCGTGCTCGGCGTGTACGTGGATGGCGTCAACAGGTGGCCGGACCGGAGGAACCGGGCCAATGTCGACGTTGTCCCGGTCAGCCAGGTGGAGAGGGTGGAGATTCACCTGTTCCGGCGGGGCTGCGGCACCGTCCTTATCTGGACACGGCGTTGAAGACGCGCGCTATCTTGAGAGAATCGGCTTCCAGTCCCTTGCACCAGGAGATCGCGACATGATGAGCCCCCGGTGGGCCTCTTTCCCCGGCGGAAAACGACGGAGCCGGGCACGGGCCGCGGTGCCGGCGCTGGTCGCCATTCTCCCGCTCTGCATGCCGATGTCCGCACCACCGGCCGCTGCCCGGGAGATCGCACCCGACCAGGAACTCATTTCCCTGACCGCCCTGGTGCGCGATGTCTTCGACGACCGCGGATTGCAGGGAGCGGTGATCCAACTGGACGGCGTAGTGACCCGCTACGTGACCGGCGAAGACGGACGCGCCGAGATGCAGCTCCCTGCGGGGACCTACCTGCTGACGGTGCGCAAGGGGGGATACGCGGAACTCGTCGGCGACCTGCAGGTCTTCGAGCCCGGCGAGTTCACGCTGGACATGGAGAGGGTACGCGATGTCGACATGCGCGTGCCGCCGAAGCTGCTGGTCCGAGTCGTGGACGGCCGGTCCGGGGAAGCGATCGAGGGAGTGCGGGTATCGCTAGAGGAAGGCGGGACCCGGATGACCGACCAGCAGGGCCGCACGGAGTTCACGGATCTCCAGCCGGGGGTCGCCCGGGTCGGCGTCGAGATGATCGGCTATGCGCAGCGGACGGAGCCGGTGGCGTTGCACCCGGACCGCACGACCTCGGTCGTGGTCGCGATGTCGCCCCGGGCGATCGAACTCGAACCCATTGTGGTCAACGTGCGTTCGCCCCGCCTGGAACGGTGGGGCGTCTACGATCGCCTGGACCGCGGCGAGCCCCGCCGGGTCCTCACCCGCCGCATGATCGACCAGCGCGCGGTGGGCAGGCTCTCGGACGCGTTTTATGCAGTGCCCGGTGTTCGGGTGAGACATCGTTCGATCAGCTCCACGCGGCTGGTGGCGCGCGCGAACTGTACCCTCAGCGTGTATGTGGACGGGTTTCGCTGGGGGACCAACATCGACGCCGTTCCCCCGGACTGGGTCGAGCTGGCCGAGGTCTATTGGGGATTGAGCACGCCGATCGAGTACACCGGGATGAGAGGGGGCGGCTGCGGCGCGGTGCTGATCTGGACCCGGCTCGGGGCGGCGTAGTCGCACACCGGGCCAGATGACGACACCGGCGGACCGGCGGCGGAGGCGGCGATGAGTTCGTTTGGGTGCGCCGGGAGGGTCGGGATGGACAGTTGCCGACCGCTCGTGGCGGCGGTTTCGGCGTGCCTGGGCCTCGGTTCATTGGTGTTCGCCTTCGACCTGGCCGGCCAGGAGCCCGATCAGGAACCGGAGGTTGTCCGCATTACCGCACATGTTCGCGACGCGGACACGGACGGGGTGCTTCTCGGCGCGTTGATCGAGTTGTCGGGCCACGCTCGGAGGTACGTCACCGGCATGAACGGGCAGGCCTCCTTCGACATCCCGGTGGGCGACTATACCTTCACCGTGCACAAGGGCGGATACGCAACGGTGCTGGGCGGTTTCCGGGCGGTGTACAACGGCGACCTCACCGTCACGATGCATGAGCTGGGCGACGTCGACACAAGCATCTCCGAGCGGCTCCTGGTGCGGGTCGCGGAGTTCGGATCGGGGCGGCTGATCGAAGGAGCGGCCGTCTCGCTCACCGGAGGCCGGGCGCGGATGACGGACGGCGAGGGGTGGGTCGAGTTCACCAACCTGAGCGGGACGGCCGCCGAGGTCACCATAAGGAGCTTCGGCTACCTCGCGCGCACCCAGGCCATCCCGCTGCTCGAGGGGCGCACGACGGTCGTGGAGGTGGCGATGGCGATCGACGCGGTGGTCCTCGCACCCCTCGAAGTGACCGCCGAGTCCCGGTTTTTGGAGCAACAGGGCGTCTACTGGCGGATCGACCGCGGCTGGCCCAGGAAGCTCCTGACCCGAAAGGAACTCATGGAGAAGTCCGTTCCGCGCCTGGCGGATGCATTCCGCGACCTCCCGGGGGTGCGGGTGGACTACTGGGGGCCGTTCGCCTTCCTCAAGACGCACACCGGATGTCCGATCCCCGTGTTCCTTGATGGGCGGCAGCTGGGGTCCAACATCACGGCGTTGAATTTCGCCGTGGGACTGAACATTGACGATATTGAGGCGGAGGAGGTGGAACTGGCCGAGTACTATGAGCCGGGCCGGGTGCCGGCGCGATTCGTGAAGCCGTCGGTGGACAACTGCGGCGCCGTCCTGCTCTGGTCACGGGAGCGGGCCGGGAAGGGGGAGGGATGAGCGCATGTATCACGAGCCGGGTGACCGCACCCGGAACAGGAGGTCGAAAACGATGAGTCGCCAGACAGCACGATGGGAGGACGGGCGGGCCCCGAACGGTGGACGGACCATCCTCCTCTGGGTCGTCACTTCCCTGTCCGCCGGCTGGTTCGTACCCGAGCCGTCTCTGCGCGCCCAGGAACCTGGCCAGGAAGTGACGACGGTGCGCGTCACCTTGCAGTTGCGCGACGCGGAGGGCCAGGCACCGCTGATGGGCGCTCTGGTCCGGGTGCCCGGCCAAGCCAGACCCTACATCACCGGTGTCGACGGGCAGGTCTCCTTCGACGTGCCGGTTGGGAACTGGGTCATCACGGTACGGAAGGGCGGATACACGACGCTGACCCACGAACTCGAGGTCGCGCAGCCGGAAGAGGTCACGCTCCAGCTCAAGAGGTTGGAGGAGGTGGAAGCCGGCCTCCCCGCGACGCTGCTGGTGCGGGTCCGGGAAGCGGAGTCGGGGCGGGCGATCGAGGGGGCGGCGGTCTCGCTGGTGGGAGGCGAGACCCGATTGACGGGCCGGAGCGGGAACGTCCAGTTCACGACCCTGTCCGGCGAGGCGCGGCTCAACGCGGAGATGATCGGCTATGCGGATCGGACCGAACCGATCACCGTGCACTCGGACGGATTGACCGTCGTCGACCTGGTCATGGCGGTGGACGCGGTGGTCCTCCCGCCCATCGAGGTCCAGGTGCGCTCACAGTTCCTGCTGGCCAACGGCGTGTACCGGAGGATCGACAGCGGACAGGTGATGCGGCTGCTCACGAGAGAGGACCTCGAGAAGTTCCCCGTGAGCTTCCTGTCGGACGCGTTTTCAAATGTTCCGGGCGTGCGCGTGGACCGGCAGACCCTGGGCGACACCAAGCTCATGGGACCGGGCAGGGGGAACCCCGACGGTTGCGAGTTGACCGTCTACGTGGACGGATTGCCCACGGAAATGAACATCGACGCCTTCTCGCCGGAGATGGTGGAGCTGGCCGAGGTCTACTGGGGGCTGCGCACCCCCATACAGTACCGCGGTGTGAACGCGAGTAACTGTGGCGTCGTGTTGCTCTGGACGCGGCGGGGAGGCGGGGAGTAGGGTTTCGAGCCGGCCATTCGTACAGGGAGAAGGGAGACCGTCGATGGTGACATGCGGCTCGGTGCGGGTCCGGGGATCGCGCCGCCGGGTGCGTTGCCCCGGTGCCGTGCCTGCGCTCATGGCCATGCTGTCCCTCTGCGCGTCACCGGGCGGTGTGGTGCGGGCCCAGGAACCGGAACGGCAGGCGGAGACGTTCGACGTGACCGTGCAGGTGCGCGACGCGGAGAGCGACGCCCCGTTGCTTGGAGCGCTGATCGAGCTGTCCGGCGTGTCCAGACGCCACGTCACGGGGGTGAGAGGAGAGGTCACCCTGGAGATCCCGGCGGGGTACTACACCTTTACCGCGCAAAAGGGCGGTTATGCGACGCTGCGAGGTGACTTCGGCGTGATCGGCCCGAGCGAGCTCACGGTCGTGATGCATGAACTGGGCGACGTCGATACGAGCATTCCCGGAAG
The DNA here is from genome assembly GCA_009840215.1 of Gemmatimonadota bacterium. Taxonomy (GTDB): domain Bacteria; phylum Gemmatimonadota; class Gemmatimonadetes; order Longimicrobiales; family Gaopeijiaceae; genus Bin94. Next base: position 9,829 of record VXOC01000261.1, read on the forward strand.
GCTGCTGGTGCGGGTGGCCGAGTTCGGATCGGGGCGCCTGATCGAAGGGGCGGCGGTTGCGCTTTCCGAGAGGCAGGGGGGGCTCACCGACGGGAGCGGATGGGTCGAGTTCAGCGATGTGGACGGGCCGGTGGCCGAAGTCACCGTTGAGATGCTGGGCTACCGGAAGCGGACCGAACCGGTAACGCTGCACGAGGGACGAACGACGGTTGTCGAAGTGGCGATGTCGATCGACGCCGTGGTGCTCGCGCCCCTCGAGGTGGAGGTGCGTTCAGGGTTCCTGGAGGCGCACGGCGTGTACTGGAGGATGGATCACGGTCATGCCATGCACGTCTTCGACAGCGAGGATCTCATCGAGCGCGGCGGCGTCCCCTACCTCACGCAGGCTTTCACAAGGATCCCGAATCTCCACGTGTTAGGCGATAGCATCCTCGGGCGTCGCCGATGCCGGATCGCAGTATACTGGGACGGAGTACCCACGGAATTTGGTGATCAGATCGTGAGACCCATCCCGGGGGGCCTGGACTTTCTCGCGCCGGAGGAGATCGAACTGGTCGAGATCTATACGGGCCTGCGGACGCCCTTGCGCTTCAGCCGGTGGCCGGGGGACAGCAACGACTGCGGCGCCATCGCCGTCTGGTCGAAGCGCCGCGCGGACCGGAGCCGTTAGTTTTCGGGGGATCCAACGACCACGGCGACGACGCCGGCACATTCCCAAACACGCAACACAATGGAGGCAGCCTTGAGCGGGCTCGAAGCAGGAACCAACGCGCCGGATTTTTCCCTTCCGCGGGTGCTGGGCGAAGACCCGGTCACACTGTCCGAACACCGGGGTGAGCCGGTGGTGCTGATGTTCGTGCCGCTGGCGTTCAGCGGCGTCTGTACGAAGGAGTTCTGCCATGTGGCGGAGAACTGGGAGGTGTGGGGCGCGATGGGGGCGAAGGTCTACGGGATCAGCATCGACTCGCCGTTCGTCAACGTGAAGTGGGCGGAGGACATGGGGGTGCCGTTCCCGATCCTCTCCGACTTCAACAAGACGGCGGCGGCCGCGTACGGCGTGCTGCGCGAGGAGATCGCGGGGTTGCGCGGCGTCGCCAACCGCTCGGTGTTCGTCGTGGACGCGGGCGGGCGAATCCGGTATGCGTGGGTGAGCAAGGACCCGCACGTGCTGCCTCCCTTCGACGAAGTCGTGAGTGCGGTGCGCGCGTTGTCGTAGCAGTCTGTGAAATCGGCGGATCCGGCCCAGGTCCTGGACATCCGGGCCGGCCGGTTCCAGCTAGTCTTCCCGATCCGGGGTCGCCCGAAGGCGCTTGGTCCGCGAGCGGCGCTTCTTGTCCTCCAGCCGCCGCCGCTTCTCCCCCCGCGGCACCCGGGTGGGCACGCGCGCCTTTTGGGGGCGGTCCCTCGCTACAAGCTTCCGCCTCAGCCGCTCCAGCGCGTCCTCGCGGTTCCGGTGTTGCGACCGATGTTTCCGCGACACCACCACCAGCCCCGTCGGCCGGTGGGTCAGGCGGACTCCCGACTCGACCTTGTTCTGGTGCTGGCCGCCCTTTCCACCGCTCCGGAAGGTGTCCACGCGGCATTCGGCCAGCAGCCCGGGGCCCTCGAGGGGGCCGGCATCAGGCTTGCCGCCCGCATCCGCGGACGGGGCGGGGCCTTTTCGGGACGGCGCCTTGCTCATAGACTCAAGATCAACTCTGAGGGAGAGCGTTCGCTACTGAGGTGATGTTTTTCGATCAACAGGACAAGACTCCGGGTCTTCGTTTCCTCTTCACACTCGCGGTAGGGGTCATTCTGATCCAGGGCTTGCGCTTCGCGGAGCCCATCGTGCTGCCGGTGGCGCTGGCGGGTTTCCTCGCGGTGATCTGTCTTCCGATCGTGCTCTGGATGAAGAGCAAGCGAGTCCCGGTCTTCGTGGCCGTACCCGTGACCGTGCTGGCCGTGGCCGGTGTGTTCGGCCTGCTGATCGTGTTGGGAACCCAGCAGTTGACCGGTCTGCAGGCACGCCTGGTCGAACAGGGCGAGGCGATCCGGCCGGCGCTGGACGGATGGATGGACGAGATCGCGGCGCGCTTTACCCTCCTGGACGCGGAGGAGCTCAGAGCGACCGTGTGGGGCCTGTTCGACCTGTCCAGGCTGGCGTCCATGGCGGCGGGAGTCACCACATGGGCGCTATCCTTCGTGTCGAGCACCTTTCTGGTCTTCCTCATCCTGGCCTTCGCGCTCGGCGAGGCCGTGGTCTTTCCGCAGAAGCTGGGGGTCATCGCGGGTGATGCGGTCGCGTCCAACGAGCGCCTGACCGCGATCGTCGACGAAGTCCAGGGGTACCTCGTAATCAAGACACTGGTCAGTCTCACCACCGGCATGCTGCTCGGTCTGTGGACCTGGGCGATGGGCCTTGAACACTGGCTCCTCCTCGGCCTCATCGCCTTCGTTCTGAACTACATCCCCACAATCGGGTCGGTCCTCGCCTCGGTGCCCGCGCTGGCGCTGGCGCTCATCCAGATCGATCCCTTGAGCGGTGCCTTCGTGGGTGTCGACATTCAACACGCCGTGATCGTGAGCCTGGGATACATGGCCGTCAACATCCTCTTCGGGAACTGGCTCGAGCCGACCCTCATGGGGCGCCGGCTGGGACTGTCGACGCTGGTCGTGGTGCTCTCGCTGGTCTTCTGGGGATGGCTCTGGGGACCGGTGGGGGCGGTGCTTTCGGTCCCCCTCACCATGGTGGTGAAGATCATGCTGGAGAATACAAAGGACCTTCAGTGGGTGGCGGTGCTGCTGGGCAAGGCGCCTCCGCCGGAGCCTCCGGCAACCGGAAGGAGTCCATCGTGATGATGACGAGGAGCCCGGGGGGAAGGCCCTCCCCCCATCGGGGTGACGCCGGTCTGGAGGACTTTCCCGGAAGCGCCAGGATCTGGATCTTCGGCACGGATCGCGCACTCGAGGCGCGGGAGGCCGAGGACCTGCTCGGGTCGGTCGACGAATTCCTGCAGGCGTGGGCCGCGCACGGCGTCCCGCTGCGGGCGGCCCGAACCTGGCGGCACGGACGTTTCCTCATCGTCGCCGTGGATATGGAACGGGTGCCGCCTTCGGGATGTTCCATCGACTCGCTGGTTCATGTGCTGCGGGATCTGGAGGGCCGGCTGGGGGCGCGTTTTCTGGGGAACGAGGCGGTGTGGTACCGGGACGAAGGCGGGGTCATCCAGCGGGCGTCGCGTCCGGAGTTTCGCGAACTGGCGCGGCGGGGCGGCGTGACACCACACTCCGTGGTCTTCGACAACTCCATCACGGCGCTCTCCGAGTTGCGCGCGGGTCGCTGGGAAGGGCCCGCCTCGGAGCGCTGGCATGCGGCCCTCTTTTGACCGGCAGCCTCGTCTCGCCTCGCGCCAGTCCGGCCCCTCACCCCCGGCCGCGGATTCGTCCACGCACCGCCGGCAACAAAAGAAGAGGCCGGCGGTTCAACCCCGCCGGCCTCTTCACGTGATGGGTACGAAGCGGATGCTTCGCGAGTGGCTACTTCAGTTTCCCACGCGGATCACGTTCTCCGCTGCGGGTCCCTTGGGACCGTTGACCATGTCGAACTCGACCTGGTCGCCCTCGGCGAGGCTCCGGAAGCCCTCGCCCTCGATGGCCGAATAGTGAACGAAACAATCCCGCTCACCGGCCGTGGGGCTGATGAAACCGAATCCCTTGGCGTCATTGAACCACTTGACGGTTCCCGTGGTCCGCATCCTCTGCTCCTTCAGGTAAGCTGTACTATACTCCGGCCGTCGCCATTTGCGACGACCGTCCGGCGGCACGTTGCGAGAGCGCAACACGCCACCGACTACATGTGTCTGACCCTATGTGAAGGTGCAGAATCAGTCAAGGACTTCGAGAGGCATTCAACGAAGTTCCGGCGGCGGGTGTCCCGGTTTCTGGCAATACTCTCGGGAAAGGGCAAGTTGTTGGTATGGATACATATATGGATACACGTGACAGCCTGATCGTCACATCGGAGGACCGCTCTCGAACGCTGCGGGGCGGGCTCCCGCGACTGGTTCCGAGCGTCACCATCCCCTTGCTGGCCGCGCTTGCCGGCGGCGCTGCCTCGGGAGCGGGCGCAGAGGCCCAGCAACGGTCCGCTCCTCCGGGGTTCGGTGACGCACCCGTCCTCCTCAGCACCGCGGTCACGGTGGCGCTGGATCGCAACCGCGACGTCCTGGACGCCGAGTACCAGGTGGCCCTGGCGGGTGAGCAGGTGGCCGAAGCGTGGAGCAGCGTCTATCCGTCCCTGGATCTGTCGAGTTCCTTTACCCGCAACGTGGCGCCCCAGGTGAGCTTCCTGCCGGCGCAGATCTTCAACCCGAACGCCAACGAGGGCGACTTCATCCCGGTGCAGTTCGGGGCCGACAACATCTGGAACCTGTCGATCAACGCAGAGCAGAAACTCTTCGATCCCAGGGTCTTCGTCGGTGTGGGTGCCGCGGCTGGCTTCGAACGTGTGCAGCGCGAGGCGCTTCGCGCAAGGACGCAGCAGGCGGTCACCCGCGTCCGGCTGGCCTTCTACGACCTCCTGCTCGGGCAGGAGGAGGTGCGCCTGACCGAGAATTCGCTGAAGCGGGTCCGCCAGTCGCTCGACGAGACCCGGGCGATGCAGGAAGCGGGCCTCTCGCCCGTGTACGACGTGTTGCGTCTGGAAGTCGAGCTGGCCAACCTGGAGCCCAACCTGAGGCGCGCCCGCAACAGGATGCGGTCGGCCCGCAGGGAGCTGGCGGTCGAACTCGCGCTGGACCCCGAGTCCCGGTTCGAAGTGGCGGGCTCACTGGCGCAGATCGACCTGGAGAGCCTCGACGCCAACACTCCCGCCAATCGCAACATCCTGGCCTTCAACGGTGTGCCGGAGGTTGACGAAGCCGAGGTCGCGGCGTTCGTGCGCAGTAGCGCAGCCGGCCGGTCCGACATCCGGCAGCTGGAGATGACTCGCGACCTGCGCCACTCCGAACTGCGGATCGAACAGGTCGAGTATCTGCCCAAGGTCTTCGCCTTCGGGAGCTACGGATTGGCCGCGCAGCAGAATGGCACGCCGGACTTCTTCGGAAGTCAGGCCCAGCGCGGTTCATCCAAGCAGGTGGGGCTCCGGGTAACCATTCCCATCTTCTCGGGGTTCGGGCGCGACGCCAGGATCGATCAGAAGCAGGCCGCACTGCGCCAGGCCGAGACGCAGACCCGCGTTGCGGCGGCCCGGGCGGAGGTGCAGCTGCGCAACCTGGTGGACGAGGCGCACGAGGCGCACGCCCGCACGATTGGCCAGCGTCTGGCCGTCGCGCAGGCGCAGCGGGGGTTCGAGATCGCGAGTGCGCAGTACCGGGAGGGACTGGGGAGCCAGCTGGAGCTGACGGACGCCGAAGTGGCGCTGCGGCAGAGCGAGTTCAACTACGCGCAGGCGGTGTATGACTATCTTGCGGCGCGGGCACGCCTGGACGAGGCGGCCGGCCGGGTGCCGCTGGTCGATGTGGATCCGCAGGTGGGCGGAGCGGAGGGCGCACCACGACGATGACGAGGAAGCAATCGGGAAACGGAGTGAAAGAGATCGTGAGTCGGAGAATGGATGTAGCGACGGCCAGGGTGCTGTTGCTGGCCGGGATCGCCGGCGGCGTGGCAGCCTGTGGAGGAGCACAGGGCGAACCGCCGGAGGAGGTGGCGGACAGGGGCGATGGCTACCGCCGGGTGGTTAATGTCGAAGTACAGCGCGTCGAAACGACGAACTTCACCAGCACCATACCCCTCACGGGCGTGGCCCTGGCCATGCGCGACGTGATGGTGTCGGCCGAGGAGGCGGGGGTGGTGCGGCGGGTACTGCGTGACAAGGGGAGCCCCGTTCGGGCGGGCAACGCGATTCTGCGCCTGGACGATACAATCCTGAGGGCCCAGGTCCGGACCGCGACCGCAAAGGCCGAGTACGACGATGAAGTGTGGGAACGCCGCAGGAAACTCTACGAAGAGGACGGTATCGGCTCGGAGGTGGCCTACCACGAAGCCCGGGCCACCGCCGAACAGAGCCGGGGAAACCTCGAGGCGCTGCAGGCGCGTCTCGACCGCACGACGATTCGGGCACCCATCCGCGGGACCCTGAACGACCGCCTCGTGGAGGTGGGCACCATGGTGTCGCCGGGGACGGTCGTGGCCAGGGTCGTCCAGGCGGATACGATCAGGATCATGTCCGGGGTCCCTGAACGGTACGCGCTCCATGTGGCCGTGGGGGCCGACGCATCCGTGTCCTTCGATGTGCTCCCGGGCGAGGTCTTCGCCGGTTCCATGACCTACGTGGGCGCGGTGGTGGATCTGGACGCCCGCACCTTCCCGGTCGAGCTGACGCTCCCCAATCCGGGCGGGCGGATCAAGCCGGGCATGGTCGCCGACGTGTCGGTGACGCAGGGCGAGATGGCCGCCGCCATCGTGGTGCCGCGGCAGGCGCTCGTGTCGATGGAGGACGGACAGGTGGTGTTCGTGGCCGAGGAGGCCGGGGGCGAGACGGTCGCGGTCGCGCGCAGGGTGGAGGTGGCGGCGAGCCAGGGCAACGACGTCGTCATCGGGTCGGGACTGGCGCCGGGTGACCGGCTGGTGGTGGTGGGGCAGCAGGGGCTGACCGACGGAGACCGCGTGCGGGTGGTGGCCGGGGAAGGCGGTGCGTCGTGACCGGCCGCGGGCATGGGTCCCCCGAGGGACGCGACCCGCGCTCCTTCAAGGAATTCGCGCTGACCTCGCTGGCGGTCGAGAACCGCACCTCGGTCGTGGTCCTCTTCGCCTTCATCACGATTGCGGGGCTGGTCTTCTATCGCGCCATCCCGAAGGAGTCGTTTCCCGAGACCGAAATCCCCTCGATCGCCGTCAACACGGTCTATCCCGGCGTGTCGCCAACGGATATCGAGACCCTGGTCACACGCAAGATCGAGGAGGAACTCAACACGATCTCCGGGCTCAAGGAGCTCACCTCGACCTCGGTCGAGGGGTACTCTTCGATCATCGCCGAGTTCGAGACCTCGACCAACATGGACGAAGCGCTGCGGAAAGTGCGGGCGAAGCTGGTCGTGGCCCGCCGCGAAATCCCCTCGGACGCCGAGGATCCGGCCATGTTCGAGTTCTCGATGAGCGACGCGCCGGTCATGCAGGTCAACATAGCGGGCGGCTACGGCCTGGTCAGGCTCAAGGAGCTGGGCGAGGATCTGCAGGAGCGCATCGAGGCGATCCCGGCGGTGCTGAGGGTGGACCTGCGCGGCGGCCTGGAACGTGAAGTAAAGGTTGAAGTCAACCTATCCAAGTTGCAGTACTACAACGTTTCGTTCGACGATGTACTGAGCGCCATCCGGCAGGAGAACGTGAACATCCCGGGCGGGTCGATCGACGTGAACGGGGTGAACTACCTGGTGCGTGTGGACGGAGAGTTCGACGACCCGTCGGTGGTGGGGGACCTGGTCATCACGACGGTCGGGGGCCGCCCCATCTACGTTCGCGACGTGGCCGAGGTGGACTTCGGCTTCTCGGAGCGCACGAGCTTCGCCCGCCTCGACGAGGAACCTGTCGTCACCCTGGACGTGGTCAAGCGCTCAGGCGAGAACATCATCGCGACGGCCGCGGCGGTGCGCACCGAGATCGACGCCATGCGGCCGCTCTTCCCCCCGTCCACCGTCATCTCCATCACCTCGGACATGTCCGCCGACATCGGCGACATGGTGAGCAGCCTGCAGAACAACATCATCTCGGGGCTGATCCTGATCGTGGGCGTGCTCCTCTTCGTGCTCGGCCTGCGCACCTCGATCTTCGTCGCGATCTCGATCCCGACCTCGATGTTCCTATCCTTCATCGTGCTCTGGGCGCTGGGCGTCTCGATGAACATGGTGGTGCTCTTCTCGCTGATCCTCGCGCTGGGGATGCTCGTCGACAACGCGATCGTGATCGTCGAGAACATCTACCGCTTCATGGAGGAGGGGTGGGACCGCCGGACGGCCGCGAAGAAGGCGACCGGCGAGGTGGCCGTTCCGGTCATCGCAGCCACCGCCACCACTCTGGCGGCCTTCACCCCGCTCCTCTTCTGGCCCGGCATGGCCGGACAGTTCATGCAGTACCTGCCGCTCACCCTCATCGTGACGCTGTCGAGTTCGCTCTTCGTGGCCCTGGTGATCGTGCCGACGCTCTGCTCGCTCTTCCTCGATCCGGAGAGTTCGCGTCCGCGGCGGCTTTCACGGCGGGCGCGGGTGCTACTCATCTGCCTTGCCGGCCTCGCTCTGCTCCCCGTGGGGATCGCGAATCCGCTCACTCCGCTCCTCTTCGTGGTCACCGCGGCGGCGCTCTGGCTCCTGCACGCGAAGGTGCTGGACCGGATCGGCAAGGCCTTCATGGCGCGCGGCTTCCCGCGCCTGGTCGGGTGGTACGAGCGGCGGCTGCGCTGGGCGCTGGAACACCGCGCGCTGGTGCTCACGGGTTCGGTCCTCGCCCTGGTGGGCACGGTCATGATCTACGGCAGGTTCGCGGCCCCGGTCGAGTACTTCCCCGAGGACATCCCGCCCGCGACCGTCTACGTGGCCGTCGAAGCCCCGGTGGGTACTGCGGCGGAGGTGACCGACGGCTATGCGCGCCGGCTAAAGGCGGAGCTCGCGGGGATCGCCGGGCTCGAGGACGCCGAGACGGTCGTGACGACGGTGGGGTCGGGAGGTGGGGGCGGCGGGTTCATGGACGGCGGCGGACCATCGGGCCCGGAGGCCGGCCGGATCACCGTGAGCATGGTCGACTACCAGGACCGCCGATTCGATGTCTTCGGCACGCTGGCCGATATGCAGGAACAGGTGGGACGGGACCTGGCCGGCGCCGAGATTCAGGTCGACAAGGTCACCGAGGGACCGCCCTCGGGGCCTCCCGTCAACATCGAGATCAGCGGCGAGGATCCGGTGCTGCTCGAGGAATTGGCGAACCGGGCGGTTGACCTGATCGAGGGCGCGCCGGTCTATTCGCGCCTGGTCGGTCTCGAGAGCGACATGGACGACGCGCGGCCCGAGCTGCGGGTCGAGGTGGACCGGGAAAAGGCCAGCCTCTACGGCCTTTCAACGAACGACGTGGGGTTCGTCGTGCGGGGGGCCATCAACGGGCTGGAGGCGGCCAAGTACCGCACCGGCAACGACGAGTACGACATCGTCGTGCGCCTGCGCGAGGAGGATCGCCGCGAACTGACGGACCTCAACGAGCTCACGGCGTTTGCCGACGGAGTGCAGATCCCACTGCTGTCGGTGGCCGACTGGACGGTGAGCGAGGGATACAGCTCGATTCGCCGCAAGGACATGGACCGGGTCGCCACGGTCAGCGCCGAGGTCGCGGCCGGCTACAACAGCAACGCGGTGCGCGGCGAGGTGGAGGCTCTGCTGGCGGAGTTCGCCGCGGGGCTCCCTCCCGGCTACGCCCTGGCCTTCACCGGCGAACAGGAGGACCAGCAGGAGGCGCAGGAGTTCCTCATGACCGCCTTCATGATGGCGCTGATGCTGATCGCCCTCATCCTGGTCACGCAGTTCAACTCCGTCGTCAAGCCGCTCATCATCCTGTCGTCGGTGATCATGTCCACGATCGGCGTCCTGATCGGCCTCCTGGTCTTCCAGATGCCCTTCGTGATCATCATGACCGGGGTGGGCGTGATCTCGCTCGCGGGGATCGTGGTGAACAACGCGATCGTGCTGATCGACTACATCGACGTGCTCCGCAAGCGTGATGGCCTGAATCGCCGGGAGGCGGTGGTGCAGGGGGGCAAGACGCGGCTGCGGCCGGTGCTGCTCACCGCGCTGACCACCGCACTGGGACTGGTCCCGCTCGCCGTCGGTCTCAACTTCGACTTCTTCGGGCTCTTCGCCAGCCTGTCCCCGGAGCTGTTCTGGGGCGGAGAGCAGGCGGCGTGGTGGGGACCCATGGCGGTGGCGGTGATCGTCGGCATCATCTTCGCGACCTTCCTGACGCTGATTCTGGTGCCGGTGCTCTACAGCGTAGTGAGCGATCTGGCCCGGTTCTTCCGGCGCAGCGAGCCGGAGGAGGGGGCCGGGGTCACGGCTGCCGACGGCGATTCCGCCATGCTGGTGCCGCCGCTGGTTCCCGACCCGGAGCGCGAGGGCAAGGTGGCCGCGATCGCGGGAAGCTGAGCGTCGGCACGGTCAACCACGCTTTCCATTTTGTCAACCACGGTTGACCTGTCTTGTGGACCGGCAACCCGGTGCACACTATTGGGTCTGCTCAAGGCCACACTCCCACCGGGGAACAAACGGAGATTGAAGAACCAGATGAACCCGCGCCCATTCCCGCAATTCGTGCCACTCCTCGTGGCCCTGCTCGCCACCGCCTGCACCGCCCCCGCCGCCGAAACCCCCGAGATCACCGTCGCACAGGCCACCCTCGAGTCGGGCGGGGGAATGGTCGTCTCGGCCTACCCGCACGCCAGCCGGGCCGGGGCCGAGGTGCTGCGGGCCGGCGGCAACGCCGTCGACGCGGCGATCGCCACCGGATTCGCGCTGGCGGTCACGCACCCCGTGGCGGGCAACATCGGGGGCGGCGGCTTCATGGTGATCCGCTTCCCGGACGGGTCCTCGACGGTCATGGACTTCCGGGAAAAGGCGCCGCTCAGGGCCCACCCCGAGATGTTCCTGGACGAGGACGGCGAGTACTCCTTCCAGATCCACCACCGCAGCCACCTGGCGGTGGGCGTCCCGGGCACGGTGGCGGGCTTCGCCCAGGCCCACGAGAAGTACGGCTCCGCGGCGTGGGCCGGCCTGGTCGAACCGGCGGTCGCCCTGGCGCGCGACGGCTTCGAGGTGAGCGAACGCCTGGCGGGCTCGCTGGCCGGACGGCTGGAGGCGTTCCGCGGCTACCCGGCCACCTTCGCCCAGTTCTTCCGCGACGGCGAGCCCTACGCCCCGGGCGACACCCTGGTGCAGGCCGACCTGGCGTCCACGCTGGCACGGATCCGCGACCAGGGACGCGACGGGTTCTACGCCGGCGAAACCGCACGCCTCCTCGCCGAGGAGATGGAGCGCGGCGGCGGCTGGATCACCGAGGAGGACCTGGCCCGCTATCAGGCCGTGGAACGGGAGCCGGTGCGCGGCACCTACCGCGGGTACGACATCATCAGCATGGCGCCGCCGTCTTCCGGCGGGACGGCGCTGGTGGAGATGCTGAACGTACTGGAGGGCTTCGACGTGGCCGCGATGGGCGCGAACAGCCCCGCCCACGCACACCACCTCATCGAGGCCATGCGGCGCGCCTTCCGCGACCGCGCCACACACCTGGCCGATCCCGACTTCTCCGACGTGCCGGTCGCGCGGCTGACCAGCAAGGAGTACGCGGCCGAGATCCGGGCCACGATTCAGGCCGATGCCGCGAGCGTGTCAGACCCGGACGACGTGGCGGGCGATCCCGGCTGGGAGAGCTCCGAGACCACGCACTATTCCGTGGTGGACGGCGACGGAATGGCCGTTTCGGTCACCTACACCCTCGAAGGGGGGTACGGGTCGTACATCACCGTACCCGGCGCGGGCTTCCTGCTGAACAACGAGATGGGGGACTTCAACGCGCGCCCCGGCCTCACCACCGACCGCGGCCTGATCGGCACCGAGCCGAACCTGGCGCGCCCCGAACAGCGCATGCTGTCGTCGATGACCCCCACCATCCTGGCCCGCGGCGGTGAGCTGGTCGCTGTGGTCGGTAGCCCCGGGGGACGCACGATCATCAACACCGTGCTCCAGATCGTGGTGAACGTGGTCGACTTCGGGATGTCCCCTGCCGACGCGGTGGCAACGAAACGGCTGCATCACCAGTGGCTCCCCGATGCGGCCCGGCTCGAGGACGGCTACATGAGCGAGGAGGACGCGGCCGTGCTCACTGCGATGGGGCACCCGATCTCGTGGAGCGGCCGCCAGGGGATTGCGCACTGCATCTTCACGGGGGAGGGCGGGGTGCTGGTGGGAGTTCCCGACCCTCGGGACTCGGACGGGACGGCGGCGGGGTACTGACCCGGCAGTTCCGGCGTGTCAGGCCAGGAGCCGACCCCCGGCGGCGTGGTAGCGCCGGGATGGGAGTCGGCCGCCGGCGCCCTTCAATCGCCAGGAGCCGAGAGAATCGCTTCCGCCAACCGGCTCGCCGCCTTCGGATCGGCCTTGCCCCGCGTCCGGCGCATCACCTGTCCGACGAAGAACCCCAGCAGGCCGGTGCGTCCCTCCCTGAACGCAGCCGCCTTGTCGGGAAACTCCTCCACGAGACCCTCCAGCATGTCCCGCAGCGTCCCCTCGTCGTCGATCTCCGCGAGGTCGGCTGCGGCCCGGGCCTCCTCGAAGGAGCCTCCGCGCGTGAGCAGCGCGGCGAGAACCGTGCGGCCCTGACGGTGGGACAGGTCCCCTGAATCCACCGCACGGACCAGGTCGGCGAGGGCCACCGGATCGAGCCGGGCCGCATCGGCGCTTCCGTCGCTGCCGAGCAGCCTTGTGAAATCGTTCACAAGCCAGGCCGCGATCGATGCCACCCCCTCGGGATAACGCGCCCCCGCAGCCTCGAAGAGCTCCAATGCGGTGGGTGACCGCACCAGGCTCGCCGCCGCCGCCGCACTGACGCCGAGCGATCGGAGGTCCCGGAACCGGCCCCTCTCCTCGTCGGAGCCGAGCGTCTCCTCGGGCGAGAGCGGGCGCTGGGCGGTCCCGCCGTCATCCCCATCGGCCCGGTCCCGGTCGGAAGCGCGGCGTCCGTCGATGCCCGGCGACCGCTTCCGCAAACGCGCGCCCCAGCTGTCCCGCATGGTGACGGTGCGGTTGAAGACGAGCCGGTCCCCCCCCGAGTCGACGGGATCGGTGAAGAAGTACCCGTGTCGCTCGAACTGGTAGTGCGTACCCGGAAGCGTCCCCGCCACCCCCGGCTCCACCATCGCGCTCTCCACCACCCGTTCCGAATCGGGATTCAGCGCCCCGACGATGTCGTCCGGTGGCGGTTCCGGCACCGCGAACATCCGGTCGATGAGCCGCACCTCCGCGCGCACCGCCCGGTCCGCCTTCAGCCAGTGGATGATCCCTCGCACGCGCCGTCCCCGCGGGGCCAGACCGCCCCGGGTCGCGGGGTCGAAGGAGCAGCGCAGTTCGGTCACCCGGCCCGCCTCGTCCTTCACCACCGCGTCGCAACGGATCGTACACGCGTACTTGAGCCGGACCTCGCCCCCCGGACGCAGCCGGTGGAAGCCCGGGGGCGGGGTCTCGGCGAAGTCCTCCCGGTCGATGTACAGGACGCGTCCAAAGGGAAGCTCGCGGGTCCCGCGATCACCATCCTCGCCCGGCATGCGCGGCGCACTGAAGATCTCCTCACGCCCCGCCGGGTAGTTCGTCAGCACCACCTTCAGCGGATCCAGCACGCAGAAGGCCCGCGGCGCCCGCCGGTTCAGATCGTCGCGCACCGCGAATTCGAACTTCCCGAAGTCCACGCGCGACTGGGTCCGGGCGACCCCCACCATGTCGCACAGCTTCCGGATCGCCTCCGGCGTGACGCCGCGCCGCCTGAGGCCCGCCAGCGTCGGCATGCGCGGGTCGTCCCAGCCCCGCATGTGCCCGGTCCGCACCAGCTCCTTCAGCTTGCGCTTGCTGGTGATCACGTAGTCGAGGACCAGGGGGGCGAACTCGGTCTGTTCGGGGCGGGGGACCGGCGCGTCGACGTGCACCAGGAGCCAGTCGTAGATCTCGCGGTTGTTCTCGAATTCGAGGGTGCAGAGGGAGTGGGTGACCCGCTCCACCGAGTCCGACAGGCAGTGCGCGAAGTCGTACATCGGGTAGATCGGCCAGTCGTCGCCCTGCCGGTAGTGGTGCGAGTGCCGGATGCGGTAGAGCAGGGGATCGCGCATGATCATGTTGCGGTGGGCCATGTCGATCTTCGCCCTGAGCACGTGGCTCCCGTCGGGGAACTCGCCCGCGCGCATGCGCCTGAAGAGGTCGCGGTTTTCCTCGCGGGAGCGGTCCCGGTAGGGGCTGTTGACGCCCGGCTCGGTCACGCTCCCGCGCCGCTCGCGGATCTCCTCCTCGGTCGACGAGTCCACGTAGGCGAGCCCCTTGTCGACGAGAACCAGCGCGTAGCGGTACAGCTGCTCGAAGTAGTCGGAGGCGTGGTAGAGGTGTTCCTCCCAGTCGAAGCCGAGCCAGCGGATGTCGCGCTTCATCGCCTCGACGAACTCGGCCTTCTCGGTGTCCGGGTTGGTGTCGTCGAGGCGGAGGTGGCAGCGGCCCCCGGCGTGCTCCGCGGCGAGCCCGAAGTTGAGGCAGATCGACTTGGCGTGGCCGATGTGCAGGAAGCCGTTGGGTTCGGGGGGGAAGCGGGTGACGACGCGGCCGTCGTACTTCCCCGTCTTCAGGTCCCGCGAAATCATGCTTCGGATGAAGTCCATCGTCGCGCCTGGTCGGATTGGAACGCTGCTGGGAACGCCCGAAAAAGTAATCGAACCGGGCGGGGTCCCGCAGGCGGATCCTGTCCGGGGCCGGCCTGTCTCCGGGCCACAGAACGGACGCTCGAAGCTCAGGGAGCGGGGCCGCAAGTTGCGGAGCCACAGGTCACAAAGGTGTTGAATTTTCACCGCCCAAGACGTATCTTCAACGGAAATGAGCGTCGAATCCCCTTCGACTGCTTCCCGTCCACTCCTGACAGAGGGAAGAGCAATGGCCGAGATGCCGCCGCTCAGCCGGCGAGAGCGACAGGTCATGGACATCATCCACGAACTGGGTGGAGCGACCGCGGTACAGATCCGCGAGCGCATGTCCGATCCGCCCACGGACTCCGCCGTGCGGTCGGTGCTGCGGATTCTTGTCCGGAAGGGCCACCTGGCGAAGGAGTACGACGCTCCCCGTTACGTCTACACGCCTCGCATTCCGGCAGGCGCGGCCCGGCGCAGCGCGATGAGGCATGTCCTCAAGACCTTCTTTGGAGGCTCGGTGGAGGGAGCCGTTGCCACGCTCATTACACTGGAGGACGGCCCGCTCGACGATGACGAGCGTGAACGCATCATGAGGATGATCGCAGAGGCCTCGGAGGAAGGACGATGACTGACTTCCAGTGGGTGGCCGAATCGGCACCGCTCCCCGGCTTCGTGATCCGGGCTACGGTCGTGCTGGCGACGGGAATCGCCCTTGCCTGGCTCATGCGGAAGAGGTCGGCCCAGGTGCGTCACGGCCTTTGGACAGCGACCCTGCTGCTGCTCCTCCTCCTGCCGGCGCTGACGTTCTGGGCTCCCCAGTGGGAGATGCCTCTGCTTCCTGTCGCAACGCGTCCGGCCGCGGAGGCGGAAGCCAGGGGGTTGCCGCTCACCTCGCCCGTGACAACGGAGGCGGAAGCCATGGGGTTGCCGAGCACCTCGCCCGGGGAGTTTGCCGCGGCATCGGCCTCCAGAGCCGCCGCCACAACGCCTCAGCGTTCCGAGGTCACACTAACCGCGTCGGAGTCTTCAGACCTGGCGGGGAAGGCCGCTGTCGTGCCGACGCGCGACGTCGCGGCGGCACCGGCCACAGGCCCGGACCCGGAGTCCGCCAGTGCACGACACGCGAAGTTCGATCACGGCTCAATGCCACCGACGGGATCCGCTTCGGAGCCCGCCGCCCCGCGCGACGTAGGGCCCATCGTCCCTTCGGGTCCACGCGCGCAACTACTGCTGCTATGGGCGATCGGATCCCTGGGCGGCCTGGTATCTCTTGCCGTTGGACACCTCCGCTTCCGCACCCTGGTCCGGCGGGCACATCCGATCGACGACTCCCTCTGGATCCGTGACCTGCGAGCTGTCGGATCCCGGCTCGGCCTCCGTCGAGAGGTACGGCTGCTCGTTAGCGAGACTGCCGGAACTCCGATGACCGGCGGCTTCCGGAAGCCGGTGATCCTCCTTCCGGCGTCCTCGGCGACGTGGGAACCGGAGCGAAGGACGGTGGTGCTGATGCACGAGGTGGTACACGTCCGCCGGGGCGACGCTCTCCGCCAGCTGCTGAGCGGGATCGTGCTCTCGCTCTACTGGTTTCACCCGCTCAGCTGGGTGGCGTCCAGGCTGGCGGCGGCCAGCCGCGAGGAGGCATGCGACGAGCGGGTCTTGGAACTCGGCTCGCGGCCTTCGGAGTACGCACGACACCTGATGTCCCTGGCCACGGAAACCACCTCCGCACGCCTCCCCGTCGCCGCCCTCTCGATGGCCCGGCAATCCCCTTCACGACTGGAGAGAAGAATCATGGCCATACTCCGACCTCGCCGCGCGCGCACCAGCGCACTCGTCTCCGGAGCGCTCCTGACGGTGACCGGCCTGCTGGGACTGTCCGCCGCCATCGCCCATCCGGTTCCCAGGGAACAGGCCGGCGCCCCCGCCATCCGGGCCCACCAACCCTCCTCTCAGGAGATCGGCGAGGAGAACCCGGCCCCTGCCGTCGCTGCGGCTGACAGGCAGCCCGAGGCTCAAGCCTCCGGTTACACGGCTGAGGAGACCGCCGAAAGCGCCGGCCGAGGGCCTGCCAAACCGGAAATGGAGGACGGTGGGAATGGTAAGCCGGGACCGGACATCGGCGACGGAGCTTCGATCACCGGAGCGGTCGACCGCGGACGGAGTGTGGTCTCCGATGCGCCGGGCATCGTCACGGCCGGGTACGACCTGGCCGCGCCCCCGCCCGTGGATTTGCAGGAGATGAGCTGCTGGCCTCCGTCCGCAGGCCGGGAGGAAACCGGAGACACCGTCCAGGGAGGCACTCCCGTCCCTGCCTTCAACGTCGGGACCGTGCCTATCGGTGTCGTGTGGAAGGGTGAGGACCGGTTTGCCGTGACCTCCGTCGAAAGGGTGCTACTCTGCATGCGGCTGCACGGCGAAGTGCATCTTGGGTCCGGCGGGATCCCAACCATCGCCGAGGACGGCTGGATCCTCCTTGAGTCCGAAGGTGAGAAGCTCCATCGACTGATCCTGCGGCCGGTGACCAGGCCGCCGGGCGAAGTCGGAATCGAACACTGGTGGAGCGTGGGACATGAGAATCGGCCCTTCGACGAACGGGCCCGGCAGTGGCGGGACGGGATGCTCACCGTGCTCAGAGGCCTCATGGAGATCGATCGGATCCATCATGAGAAGTCAGCGCTTGAGCGCCGGATATCGCAGCGTCTGGGTGCGGTGCCGGGACTTGAGGACCAGGCTGCATCGGACCGCGGCGTCGTCGCGGGCCTCCAGCGCCAGGTCGCGTACCACCAGAGCGTCGTCACGGACCTGCTGGACGAGATCTCGTACCACCAGGAGGTGCTGTCGGGCATGCGCGGCGAGATCGCCTATCACCGCGATGTCGTCTCCGGGATGCGCGCCGAGATCGTCATGCACCGTGCCAGGGTCGCGGCGTTCCAGGAGGTGAAGGCCACATACGAGGCCGAGATCACCGCAATCATCCCGCGCCTGAAGACCGCGTCCTCGAGCGAGAGGGAATCCATCGACCGGAGCATCAAGGCCTGGGAGGAGCGCATCAAGGGCATCGAGGCGCAGATCTCGGCGTACGGCCTGTACGGGAAGGTCCGGAAGGTCGAGGATTGGATCAAGAACTACACTCTCGACAGGAGAGTGCGGACGATCGAAGACCAGATCGCGGCCTACGAGGACTACGCGGGGTTGCAGAAGATCGACGCGGAAATCGCGGAAGAGACCGCGCGCCTCGACGAAGTGACCCGGCGCGCCGACCAGGCGGTCATGGCGCGGGCGCTGCGGATCCGGGATACCGGGAAGGACGCTGCCGCGCCCGCCGCCACGGAAGTGGAGATCGCGAGGCTGGACGAGATCGCGAGACTGGAACAAGAGCTTCGGGATCTGAACGCCGATGGGCTTATGGAGATGATCCGGCAGTCGGTCGAACAGGCGCGCAAGGATCTGCTCGAGCTGATTCGGACCCTCTGAAGGGGGGTCGGTGGCGGGTGAATGCTCGCGGCCCCGACGCGCCTCGACCTGCACATATACTCATATACTCATGTGCACAGCTGCCGGGTGGTCACAAGCGACGAGGACGCCTGCCTCCAATCGGCCGAAGCGAGTAATCCCCGCATGACATTTTGTAAAGCCGGGTTGACAGTGTGACCCTCCCGCTGGCGCCGGAATGACCTTGCTGGTAGGCTACCAGCCGGTCCCGGCGGCCCCGCAATCCTCGGCGGGATAGCGCGCAGACAGCACACGAACCCGGAGTCCCACTCATGCCCGGCAAATCAACCGTTTCCCGTCTCCTCCTCCTCGGCGCCCTCGCTGCCGCCTTCACCCCCCCGGCAACCGCCCAGCGCACCCAGAAACCCGTCCTGCACGGCAAGGACTGGATGGCGATCACCGGCAAACCCCTCGGCGCCACCGCCGGCGCCATGATGTTTCTCAAGGGCGGCAACGCCGTCGACGCCGCGGCCGCCATGCTCGGCGCCACCGCCACCATGTGGGACGTGCTCGGCTGGGGCGGCGAGACCCAGGCGCTCATCTACAACCCCGAGACCGGCGAGGTGATCGGGATCAACGCGCTGGGGGTCGCACCCACCGGTGCCACGCCGGAGTTCTTCCACGAACGGGACATGGACATCCCGCCCGCGTACGGCCCACTCGCCGCGGTCACCCCCGGCACTCCCGGCGGCCTCATGGTGATGGTGGCCGAGTATGGCCGCCTCAGCCTGGCCGAAGTCCTGGCCCCCTCGATCGACATGGCGCGCGGCTACCCCATCGAGGCGCAGGCAGCCGACGCCCTCGAGCGCGAGAAGGAGCGCCTGGCGGGGTGGCCGTACTCCAAGGAGATCTTCCTGCCCCACTTCGGCGAAGAACGCGCCGCCCCCGCCCCCGGCGAGATCTTCGTCCAGGAGGACCTCGCGCGCACCCTCGAAAAGCTCGTCGAGGCCGAGGCCGAGGCGCTCGCGGCCGGTGCCTCGCGCAGGGAGGCCATCATGGCCGCCTACGACCGCTTCTACCGCGGCGACATCGCCGAGGAGTTCGTGCGCGGCTCGCAGGAGCAGGGCGGTCTCCACACCATGGAGGACCTGGACAGCTGGCAGGTCTACCTGGAGGAACCCGTCACCACCTCGTACAAGGGCATCGACGTCTACAAGCTGACCACCTGGGTCCAGGGCCCCGTCCTCCTCCAGGCGCTGAACATCCTCGAAGGGCTGGACGTGGCCGCGATGGGCTACAACTCCACCCGCTACATCCACGCCGTCTACCAGGCCATGAACCTGGCCTTCGCCGACCGCGACTTCTACTACGGCGACCCCTACTACCCACCCGAGGAGCCGATCGCCGGGCTGCTCTCGAAGGACTACGCCGCCGCGCGCGCCGCCGAAATCGACTGGGAGCGGAACAACCCGGATGTCCTCCCCGGCGACCCCTATCCCTTCCAGAACGGCACCAACCCCTTCCTGCACCTGATCGAAACGTGGAACGCGGAGCCGGTCGCGACCCCCGAGTCGGCGGGAATGAGCTCCGAAGAAGCCTTCTACGCCGGCACAACCTCGATCCAGGCGGCCGACGCCGACGGCTGGGTGGTGTCTATCACCCCGTCCGGTGGCTGGATTCCGGCGGTCATCGCGGGCAGGACCGGGATCGGCATGAGCCAGCGCATGCAGAGCTTCGTCCTCGACGAGCGCGCGGGTCCGTACAATGTGGTCGAGCCCGGCAAGCGCCCCCGCGCCACACTCACCCCCTCGCTCGCCCTCAAGGACGGCCGGCCCTTCCTCTCCTTCGCGGTGCAGGGGGGTGACGGGCAGGACCAGAACCTGCTCCAGTTCTTCCTGAACATGGTCGAGTTCGACATGAACGTTCAGCAGGCGGCCGAGGCGGCCAACTTCAACAGCTACCAGATGCGCAGCTCCTTCGGCGCGCACGAATCGCAGCCGGGACGCCTCCTTCTCAACGACGGGGTCTCCGCCTGGGTCCGCGCCGAACTCCGGGAGATGGGGTACGACCTCACCTTCTCCGCGCGCACCTCCGGTCCCATCAACGCGATCTTCTTCGACGCCGCGACCGGCACGATGTGGGGCGGTTCCAGCAACCACGGCGAGGACTACGGCATCGCATGGTGATCGAGGGGAAGGGCCACACCCCCGTCTCGGGGCTCCTGACCGAGGCGCGGTCCCCCACCTGCCTCCTGGTCCTCGGACACGGGGCCGGCGCGCCCATGACGCATCCGTGGATGGAGGCGGCGGCTGAGGCGCTCGCGGGCGAGGGGATCTCCACGCTGCGTTACAACTTCCAGTATGCGGAGGCGGGACGCAGGCGGCCCGATTACCTCCGCCGGCTCCTCGCGGTGGTGGCTTCGGCGTTGCGCGCGGGGGCAGAGTGCGCGGATGGGTTGCCTCTTTTCGCGGGTGGCAAGTCGATGGGAGGGAGAATGAGTTCCACGCTGGTGGCGGAGCGGGCGCGGGCGGCGGCGCTGGTCGGTGCGGACGCGATCGGCCGCCCCCTGCAATCCGTCGATGAATCCCGGGCGCATCGCCGCTCGAACACCGAGGAGGCCTTGTCCCAGGCCGCGGGGGGCGACGCCGAGTGCCCGGCGGGGCTGGTCTTTCTTGGCTTCCCCCTCCACGCCCCGGGGCGTCGTGAGAGCGTGCGCGGCGACCACCTCATGCACATCCCCTGTCCCATGCTCTTCCACCAGGGCACGCGCGACCGCCTCGCCGACCTGGAGCTGCTCCGGCCCCTTCTGGAGCGGGTCGGGCCGCACGCCACGCTGCACGTTCTGGAAGGGGGCGATCACTCGCTCAAGATGCTGAAGCGCTCGGGGCGGACGCAGGGGGATGTCCTCGCGGAGGTGGCGCGGGTGACGCGGAGATGGGTGGACGAAGTGGTTGCAGGAGCCGGCAGCACGCAGTGAACGGAGCGCTCCGGATTCACCACGTGCGCGCGTTCGGCCAACCCGCCCGGCCCCGCCGCCCCCCCACCGCGAACATCGCTGCCCGGCAAGCGTGCCGTCCCTCCATCGTCCGGCGCTTCCCTTGAGCGACCAACCCAACCCCCTCCTCGACCGCACCTTCCCGGTCCCCTTCGACTGCATCGAACCCGGCGCCGTGGGCCCCGCGGTCGCCGAGGTCCTCGCGCGGGCCGGCCGGCGCATCGAGGAACTGGGCGCGGGAGCGGGCGGCTCGTACGGCGAAGTAGTCGGCGCACTCGACGTGATCAACGAGGAGGTGGAACGCACCTGGTCCCCCGTCTCCCACCTACACAACGTCGACGCCACTCCCGAGCTTCGCGAAGCCTACGCGGGCGCGCTCCCCGAGATCACCCGCTTTTCCAGCCGCCTCCACCATCACGAGGGGCTTTACCGCCGCCTGCGCGACTTCGCGGCCTCGCGGGCGGGCGCCTCCCTGACCGGCCTGCGCCACCGCCACCTCGACCGCACCCTGCGCGACTTCCGGCGCGCCGGCGCCGCCCTGAATCCCGCCGACAAGAAGACGCTGGAGGACCTGCGCCTCGAACTCTCCGAACTCGGCCGCAGTTTCGAGGAGAACCTCCTGGAGGAGACCGCCGCCTACGGCAAGGTGGTCACCGATTCGGATACGTTGGCGGGTCTCCCGGAGACCGCCCTCGAACGAGCGGCCCAGCTGGCCGCCGCCCGCGGCGAGGAGGGCTGGCTCATCACCCTCGACATGCCCAGCGTGCAGGCCGTCCTCCAGCACGCCGACGACCGCGCGCTCCGGCGCGAGATCCACTCGGCCTACCTGGACCGCGGCACGGCCGGAGACCGCGACAACCGCCCGCTGGTCGCCCGCATCCTCGAACTGCGCCGCCAGGTCGCCGAACTGCTCGGCTACCCCGACTTCCCCGACTACCGCCTCGAAACGCTGATGGCGCGTTCGGGCGGCCGTGTCCGCACCTTCCTCGACGAACTCATCGACCGCACCCGCCCCTTCCACGACCGCGACACCTCGGAGCTGGAGGGTCACGCGCGCCGTTCCGGCCTGGACGCCCTCGAGCCCTGGGACGTGGGATGGCTCATGGAGAAGCTGCGAAAGGAGCGCTTCGACGTGGACGACGAGATGCTCCGTCCCTGGTTCCCCCTCGAAGAGGTCCAGTCGGGACTCTTCGAGATCGCCGACCGCCTCTTTGGCCTGCGCGTGCGGCGCGTGGACAACCCGGCCGTCTGGCACCCCGATGTCGGCTTCTACGAAGTCCACGACGAAACCGGAGTCCACCTCGGCTCCTTCTACACCGACTGGTTTCCCCGCGAGACCAAGCGCCAGGGAGCGTGGATGGACAGCCTCGTCTCGGGCGGCCCCACCCGGGACGGCGGCTTCGACCCCCACCTGGCCTTCATCGGCGGCAACTTCACCCCGCCC
>VXOC01000028.1 GCA_009840215.1 Gemmatimonadota bacterium
CACGGGTAAGCTCGTCGGCACCGTCAGATGTTTATAATCGCCAGGTGCGGGGGGCGGTGGCGGTGAAGAGAGGGGTCAGCGCCGCGAGGGGAACGGCCAGCGCGAGATGGCGGGCGTCGGCGCGGACGCTTTGCAGGAACCTGCGACAAGTGGTCACGATGAATTGCTCCGGTGTGTTTCCGAACTGCTCCGGTGTATTTCGACGGAAAGAGGGGATCGGCCAGGATCAGCAGCCCCGATGGACAATACGATCCTGTCGCGATGGCCGTTCAGCGGTAAGATGCCGGTGGCCGGTGGCATCGCAACACCGCTGGTCGCGGGTCTCAACAGCATTGTATGTTCTCGCGTCAATCAATCCTCCGCTGGGATTCCGTGCCCATGAGTCAGGACGACAGCCGCATCTCCGAAGAGCAGGCACGCGCACTCTGGCGCCGTGCGGCCGAGCTGCAGGCCGAGGCCGCCCGCCGTCTCGAAGAGCGTTCGCGACAGCTGGCCCCCCGGGAGGATCCCTCCGATGCGGTGGAGGCCGAAGGCTACCGCCTCGCGGATGTGCGGGCCGCTGCCGAAGACGCCGGAATCTCGCCGGAATTCCTCGATCATGCGCTCGTGGAATCGCGCAACCAGGCGCTGGTCGAAGGAGGACAGGCGCGGCCATCTGCGATGGCGGCACGCTTCCTGGGCCAGCCGCCGCCCACGCTGGAGGTCTCCCGGGTGATGCACGCACCGGCCGAGGAGGTCTATGCCGCGATGCAACGCATCCTGCCGGAGCATCCGTTTCGCCTGAGCCTGATTGATCACCACGGTGCCGATCCGGTCGACGGCGGCATGCTGGTCTTCAAGGTCCCAGTTTACTCGTACACCGCAACAACGGCCGACCAGTCGTTCGCGTACGAGATGCTCTGGGCGGACCTCAAACAACTGGTCTTCAGCCTCCGGCGCCTGGACACGAGTCCCCCGGCGACCGAGTTGACCGTTAGAGTGAGCCTGACCTACAGCCACAGGAAGAACATGTGGGTCGGGGGCATCATGTCCGGGATTGGCGCGGCTTTGGGCGGGATCGGTGGTGCCCTTGCAGGCGGCGGCGCGGCCGTCGCTATCGGGATCGGGGGTGTCGCGGTGGGTGCGGCGGCGTTGAGCTTCCTTGTCGGCGGAGCATCGTTCGGCGGGCTGGCCATGTTGGGCTACCGAAAGCTGTATCGCTACGCTTTGCGCCGCGGGGAGAAGGCTATTCGGGACCTGCTCGGTGCGATAGCGGTCGACATCGACACCGGTGGGGGTTTTTCGAGCCCGAAGCCTCTCCCAGGCGGGTTTGGGGGATTCCTTCGGGAGGGGCGTGAACCCTAGTCCGAGGATCGAGTCCCGGGAATCTGGCGATTTGAGCACCGGACCATCCGGCCTCGGACCCTTTCGCCAAAGCGCCTCAAGATGTAAAGATTACTTTCCATTATGTATAGTGTAGTATACATTTAGGACTTGTCCCAACGCTCATGGTCGGGCCGGCGGGACGAGCCGACCGTGCTCAAGGCCGCGGCTGGTGTAGACCAAGAGTTCGAGGTTGCCGTTCATGAGGTCGTTCAGGAGTCGCGGGGACAGCGGTGCTGCGCCGTTCAGGTCCGCTTCGTCAGGGCCACCGAGGCGCAGCACGACGACCGCGCCCTCCTCGTCCGAGGTGCGGCGCAGCACCGTGCCGTAGACGTCGCCGGGTTGGACGTCCGGGATGGTGATGCGGTAGGACAGCGTGCCGGTGGGAAGGTCCACGGCCATGACTGCGTCGATGCCGTCGCGGATGGGTGGGTCGGTCGTGATTGGCAATGGTGGGGGGGCCGCTCCGTTGGCGAGGGGTGGCGTGCGGTCGGGCGCTCGCCGCTTGGGATGGGCCGATTCGTAGGCGAAGGCGAAGGCGACGAGGCGGTGATCGTCGAGGGCGCGGCCGAGCAGTTCCAGGCCGACCGGAAGTCCGCTGACGGTGAACCCGGCCGGGATGGTGAGCGCGGGCAGTCCCGTGTGGGCGCTCAGGAAGCAGGTGGCGCCGAGGGGAGGCGCGCCGATCAGGGCGGTCTCCTGCCGCATGGTCGGGTAGGCGAGCGCGTCGAGAGCCTCCCGGTCGAGGAGGTCGAGGACGGCGGTTGTGAGCGCGCGGCGGCGCTCCATGTAGCCATCGTACTCCTCCGCGCCGGTCGAGTCGCGGGCGTTGCGGCGCCGGAAGGTCCCGTCCAGCGCCTCGTGGTGCAGGCCGGCTTCGATGATGTCTTCCAGCGACGAAACCGGCGCGCCCGGCACGCCGGCCAGGTAGTCGATCAGGTCGAACTTGAACTCCAGGTCGATCAGCCCCGTGTTGCGCAGCAGCGAATCCAGCCCGGGCAGCGTCACGTCGACCACCTCGGCGCCGACGGCTTCCATCTCCTCCAGTGCAGCGCGGATCACACGCGTGACCGGCGCGTTTCCCCCACCCCCCGTCACCCACTCCTCGAGCACGCCGATTCGCGCCCCCTCCAACGCCGCCGAATCGAGCGCGGCCTGGAAGTCCGGCGGTTCCCGCCCGACCAGAATCGCCGTCGCCTCGTCCGCCTCGTCCATCCCCACCGTCGCGTCCAGCGCAATGGCCAGATCGGCCACCGTGCGCGCCAGCGGGCCACCTGTATCCTGCGAATGGGACAACGGCAGAATCCCGTCGATGCTGGAAAGCCCCTTCGTCGGCCGCAGCCCGAACAGGTTGTGCACCGCCGCCGGGATCCGGATCGAACCGCAGGTGTCCGTCCCCCATCCCACTGCGGCGAAGCTCGCGGCAATCGCAGCCCCCGTCCCTCCCGAACTCCCACCCGGGTTGCGCGCCGGGTCGTACGGGTTGCGGGTCTGGCCACCGAGCGAACTGATCGTCGTGATTCCCGCGGCCAGCTCGTGCAGGTTGGTCTTGCCGAGCACGACCGCCCCGGCCTCGACAAGGCGCGCCACCTGAAAGGCGTCGTCCACCGGCATCAGCCCCGCAAGCGCCAGACTAGACCCGGTAGTGGGCATCCCCGCCACGTCGTAGTTGTCCTTCAAAAGTACCGGTATCCCGTGCAGCGGCCCCCTCACCCTGCCTGCGGCCCGCTCCCCGTCCAGCGCCTCCGCCTGCTCCCGCGCACGGGGATTCAAACGGACGATCGTGTTGAGCGCGGGGCCGGCATCGTCGTACGCGCCAATCCGTGCCAGATAGGAATCCACCAACTCGGCCGAGGTTGTGCGACCCTCGGCCAGCGCCGCCTGGAGCACGGGGATCGAAGCTTCGGCGACCTCGAGCGTCGGCGCGGGCTCCGCACACCCGGTCCCGACCCCGACCAACGCGGCGCAGACGGCGATGCGCCCCCACCACCTCATGTCGCCCTCCTGCTCACGCCGTCAGGAAGAGCACGAACAGAAAACCGGGAAGCAGGATCATCATGTACAGCCACCAGACGATCGACCCCTTCAGGATGGTCCGGATCCACCCGTCCCGGTAATACCGGCGCAGCGCAATCAGGTAGTACACCTGTGGCATCACGATGAAGAACACCAGGAACCAGTTTCCCACCGGCCCCGTCGGTGTCACCATCGCGGCGGCAAGACACAGGAAGGTGAAGGTCTGGTTGTGCATGCCGAACACCAGGTGCTCGACGAAGAACCGCCTTTTGCGGACGTAGCAGAAACCGAGAGCCAGGGCCAGGAACGGAAGCAGGAAGAACATCGCGATCGGCATGTTTCCCACTGCGCGCTGTACGAAGACCTCGGGGTCGTGGAGGAGATCGATCGTGCTGGTGAGGAACATTCGGACGGGCAGAATGGGCCTGTCCGGGTCTTCCTGACCGGCCGGTCCGGAGACGGTGGGCTCCGCTGCCTCCGAGGGCGGGACGCGCCCCGAATCAGGCTTCGTCACGAAGTCCGGCGGGACTCGGTCGATCGAAGCCGATCCGGTCTGCACATCATTGGGCATCAAGCTGGCAATCAAGAGTGCCGCTCTCTTGAAGACGTCATCGTCCGGACGCCCCAGGAGGTCGTCCAGCCTGCGGCGCTGCGTCGGTCCCAGGGCCGCCTTCAGCGCCTCGATCTGCGCCTCGCTCACCGACGCATCGAGCGAGATGTCCACGTTGCGCCCCGCCACCGCCTCGGCCACCCGCGGTATCTCGTCTGCATCATCGTCGGTCGCTTCTTGATCCACCGGCGGTGTCGCGTCCGTTTCATCGTCCGTCACCCCTCCCTCCGCCGACGGCGATTCCGGCGTGTCACCGGTCGGGACGACGACAATCGCGGGCAACTCGTCCGAGTCGCCACCCATCAGCATCGCATCCTCCGACCAGGAATCCGGCATCGCCAGAGACAGCACCAGAACAAAGAGGAAGCTGGTGAAGAGGTACAGCCTGATCGGCGACATGTAGCGGGCACGCCGGTTGCGGGAGAACTCGTTCGTGAGGCTGCCCGGCTTGAAGAGGAGGAGCTTCAGCGTCTGGAAGAACCTCGAGTCCATCTCGAAGGCCTCCCTGCCGAATTCCCACACCACCGTTGCGAGGCCGCGGGCGTAATTGCGGTCGTTCTGGCCGCACTGGGGGCAGAACGGGGTGGGGCGCACGCTGCCGCAGTTCTCGCAGGTGGCGGGGTGAGGGCTCACTTCGGTGGGGGGCACGCCGGATGAAGTGCCGGGCTGATCGGGTTTCATGACGAGGGACCGCCGGTTTCCAAGCCGTCGAACATTTCGGGGTTGGGATCCATTTTCACCGTCTTGCCATCCACGACGACGACGACCTTGGTGCCCGTGTCGCGCGCGATCTCGTGGGCACGCCTGGCGGCGCGGAGGAGGGCGGCCATGACCTCGTCCGGATCGACCCAGGTGTCGACCCTTGTTCCCATGTCGTCAGGCATCGGCTATTCCTCGCTTCCTCCCTCGATCAGGACGGGAACTGAACTGCTGTTGTCCAACCAGAACCAGTCGTTCACCTCATGCCGGTAGATGGTCCTGAAGTTGCTCCATCCGGCAGCGAAGCGGCGACGAATGACGACCTCCGGCACATCGTGCCCACCCTGCGCCACTCGCTGCCTGACGCGCCCTAAAAACAAGGTGACGCGATACCCGTCGGCCCGCCAGCGCCTGATCATCGCGATGTAGCTCCGGCCGGACAAGGTCGTTTCGAAAGCGAAGCTGCGGCCTGCACGTGCGTGACGTTGGATCTCCGAGAGCATCACGCGCCCGGAACGAACTGCAGCGACATCGGGATGAAACGGGGACAGGCCCTCTGCAATCAGATCCGCATTCACGAACGTTGGACAGTCGGCCTCGCGGGGCAGGTACTCCCGGGCGAAGGTGGTCTTCCCGGCTT
The DNA here is from genome assembly GCA_009840215.1 of Gemmatimonadota bacterium. Classification (GTDB taxonomy): domain Bacteria; phylum Gemmatimonadota; class Gemmatimonadetes; order Longimicrobiales; family Gaopeijiaceae; genus Bin94. Next base: position 5,328 of record VXOC01000028.1, read on the forward strand.
CGTTGGGTCCGGCCACGATGATGATTCTCTTTTCCGCCACGATTCCGGTCCCGAGGGTTGCCTTGTCCGTGTATTGTGGGGTCCCATGAACCAGGGGACGATCGGGCGCCAGGCAGTCCGCGCCCCACAAGGTGGGGGCCATGATGCCAAGAGCGCCTCCCCGGGGTCAATCCCGACGAACGGTCAACGTCCGTCGATACGCCGCTCGAATCCTTGCGGCTCACCCTTCCACCCCATCCATTCCCCAACACTCTTCAAGGGTGCCCGATTCGCCGTATCCGACCCACTGAACCGACACAGGACAATGTGCAAACCCCCAACCAGATCCCGACCCACGCGTCCGGCTCGGGCGGCCCTGCATGCCCTTCCACTGGCCATCCTTGCCTACATCGGCACGCCGGCCAGGCTTGACGCCCAAACCCCACCCGACCCCACCGTCATCGCCGAAGCCTCCGCCGACCTCTCGCTCCGCGGAATCGGCCCGGCCCTGATGGGCGGCCGCATCGCCGACATCGCGGTCCACCCCGGCGACCCCACCACCTGGTACATCGCTGTCGGCTCCGGCGGCGTCTGGAAGACCACGAACGCGGGCACCACCTGGACCCCGATCTTCGACGATCACCCCTCGTATTCCATCGGCGACGTCACCATCGACCCGTCCGATCCCGACATTGTGTGGGTCGGCACGGGCGAAAACGTGAGCGGGCGGCACGTGGCGTGGGGCGACGGGGTCTACCGGAGCCGGGACGGCGGCCGCACATGGCAGCACATGGGCCTCACAGCCTCGGAACACGTCGGCAAGATCCTGGTCGATCCGCGCGACGGGAACGTCGTGTTCGTCGCGGCCGAGGGTCCCCTCTGGTCGGCAGGCGGGGAGCGCGGCCTCTATCGCAGCGAAGACGGCGGCGACAGCTGGGAAGCGGTCCTCACCATAGATGAGAACACCGGCGTCACCGACGTCGAGTTCGATCCGGTGGATCCCGAGATCATGTACGCGGCCACCTACGAGCGGCGGCGCAGCGTCTGGGCGCTCCTGGCGGGCGGCCCCGGCTCCGGCATCCACAAGTCCACCGACGGGGGGCGCACATGGCGGCGCGTGACCACCGGGCTCCCCAATGGCGATATGGGCAAGATCGGCATCGACGTCTCGCCGGCGGACCGCAACGTGGTCTACGCCACCATCGAGGCCGGCCCCGGCGAACGCGGCTTCTACCGCTCCACAGACCGCGCCGAGAGCTGGGAGCACCGCAATTCCTACATCTCGGGCGGCACCGGTCCCCACTACTACCAGGAGATCGAAGCGTCGCCGCACGACGTGGACGTGGTCTACCAGATGGACGTCTTCGTGCACGTCACCCGCGACGGCGGCGCGACCTTCACCGAACTGGGCACCGGCCGCGAGAAGCACAGCGACAACCACGCCTTCTGGATCGACCCCACCAACGCCGCACACATCCTGGCCGGGACCGACGCGGGCCTCTACGAGACCTTCGACGAGGGCACGACTTGGCGGCACTTCCCCAACCTGCCGATCTCGCAGTTCTACAAGCTCGCGCTCGACAACAGCGAGCCCTTCTACAACATCCTCGGCGGCGCGCAGGACCTGGGGACGCTCCACGGGCCGTCCCGCACCCTCAACATGGAGGGCGTCCGCAACCGCGACTGGTACGCTCCGTTGGGCGCCGACGGCTACGCCCTGGCCTTCGACCCGACCGATCCAGCCATTGCCTTCATCCAGTCCCAGCAGGGGAATCTGCAGCGGGTCAACCTCGTCAACCACGAGTTGATAAACATCCGCCCGCTACCGGCCCTCGACAACCCGCCCGAGCGCTGGAACTGGGACTCGCCGGTCGTGGCGAGCCCCCACGCCGAGGGCCGGATCTACTACGCCTCCCAGCGCGTGTGGCGAAGCGACGACCGCGGCAACTCGTGGCGCGCCGTCAGCGGCGACCTGACCCGCAACGACAACCGCTACGAGCTCCCGATGGCCGGGCGGGTCCGCAGCGTGGACGCACTGTACGGCAACACCGCGATGTCCGTTTACTCCACCATTGCGGCCATCTCCGAATCGCCGCTGGACGAGGACGTCCTGATCGCCGGCACCGACGACGGCCTGGTCCAGGTGACCGGGGACGGCGGCGCGAGCTGGCGCCGGGCGGCCCCCCTCCCCGGCGTCTCCGAGCGCGCCTTCATGAACGACGTCAAGGCGTCCCAACACGACCCCGCGACCGTCTTCGTCGTGGCCGACAACCACAAGGAGGGCGACTACACGCCCTACCTCTTCGAGAGCAACGACCACGGCCGTACCTGGCGCTCGATCGCGGGCGACCTGCCCGCCGGGATCATCCTCTGGTCGGTGGAACAGGACCACGTGCGTCCCGATCTGCTATTCCTCGGCACCGAGTACGGCATCTATTTCACGCCGAACGGGGGCACCAATTGGATCCTGCTGGGGACGGGCGCTCCCACCATCTCGTTCCGAGATCTGGAAATTCAGCGCCGCGACAGTGACCTGGTGGGGGCAACCTTTGGCCGTGGCTTCTACGTCCTCGACGACTACGCTCCCCTGCGAGATATGGCCGGCGGTGCGCTTGCGGCAGGAGCCGTTCTGTTCCCCGTGCGGGACGCCTGGTGGTACGTCCCCAACGCCCCATTGCAGGCGCCCGGCCAGCCGACCCTGGGCACAACCTCGTTCGTCGCGGCCAACCCGGACTTCGGCGCAACCTTCACCTACTGGCTCGCCGATCCCCCCACGACCCTGCGCGAAGAGCGCCGCGAAGCGGAGAAGGCGGCCGCCGAGCGCGGCGAGGACATCGCCTTCCCCGGCTACGACCGCCTCACCACCGAGGCGCTTGAGAACGGCCCGCGCGTCGCAATGCTCGTACGGGACGCCGCCGGCAACCCCGTCCGCCGCGTCATGGGCCCCGGGACCCGCGGCCTCCACCGCGTCACCTGGGACCTCCGCCGCCCCGCCCCCGACCCCGTCGACCTCACGCCCCCGGGATTCACGCCCCCCTGGGCGGGCCCGTCGCGCGGCCCCCTCGCCCCTCCCGGCGACTACACCGTCGAGATGGCCCTGATCACCGAAGCCGGGGTGGAACGGGTCGCCGACCCGCAGCCCTTCACGGTGAAGCCCGTGCCCAACATCGACCTGTCCACCGATTTCACCGCCGCGATGGCCTTCGCCGCCGAGACCGCCGAGCTGCAGCGCCGGGGCCGGGGCGCCGCCGCCGAGATCGCCTGGGCGCGCGACCGCCTCCGCCACATGCGCGCCGCCCTCGACGAGACCCCGAAGGCCGGCCCCGAACTCTACCAGCGCCTCGAGGCGATCGAGGGCCGCCTGGCCGTCCTCGCGACCGAGCTACAGGGCGACCCCGCGCCGCGCCGTCTCAACGAGCCGATCGTGCCCTCGATCATGGGGCGCATCGGGCAGGTGGCCGGGGGGCACTGGGGTACGCGCCAGGGGCCGACCGGGACGCAGCGGGCGAGCCTCGCGATTGCGCGGGAGGGACTGGGTGAGGTGGTGGCCGCGCTGAGGTCGCTGCTGGACGGGGAGCTGGCCGCGCTGGAGCGGGACATGGAGGCGGCGGGAGCGCCGTGGACGCCGGGGAGGGGGGTACCGCCCGCCTGAAACACACCGGGCATCCCAACAGCTCATCCTTCTCGGCTACACGATTGAAGCGGGCGACGGTGCGGTCGGCTTCGTGCGAGGCGAGAAACAGCTGCCGGCGGACGAGAGACGGCTTCGGGGAGTCGGGCGGACGACCGTCAGCGTTAGCCGGAATCCGGAGACCGAAGGCTCCCGCGAGCGTGGCTCTACTCCCCTCCACGTCTCCAACGAGGCCCCTTCGCCCCGGGCCTGACCGGATCCACCACCGTCAGAAACGGGAACCGGTGAAACCCGGTGTCCCGCGTACAGATCCGGCTGACCCCATGCTCCCTCATGAGCACCGCCGTGTGAAGGTCGTGCATCTGATTCCCGCGAATGTCGGGCAGTTCGTTCACGGTATGCTCCAGAATGGCCGCGTGCCGGCGCGTCGGAAGGAGCAGGTCGAATCCGGGGGCGTCCACGAGCGCGGCGATGAACCGTCGCGCTTCGGCAGGCGTCCACGGTTCCCGAAAGACCCGCCGGTGGGTGCTGACCCGCAGGAATTCGTAGCAGATGCTCCAGGTGAGGAAGGCGGGGGAAGGATCGCGCCGGGCATCCTCGATCCATCGGCGGCAGGGTTCACGGAACTCCGAGTCCGCATCTGCCGCGTAGAGGAGCACGTTGGTGTCGAAAACCAGCACCTACTCGTCTTCCATCGCGCGGTAGAGTTCCTCGCGGTTGGAGATGTCGACGAGGTGACCGCCGCTCTTCCATGAGGGCAGCTCGGACAGCGGGGTCCGATCGTTCCCGGCCGCACCGCCGGTGGCGAGCACGAGCCGCAATCCGGCTTCCACCAGAGCGGACATCGTCGTGTCCCGCCGTGCCGCTTCCTCACGAAGCCGGCGCATGACCGTGTCGTCGATGTTCAGGGTCGTCTTCATATGGATAGAAATATATGCGATACGGTAATATGGCAAGCGCTTCCCCTCCATTGTCGCGCCCGTCCACATTGGAAGGGGGACGAGACTCCGAAGAGCCAACAGTCCTCACAATCTCCCACTTGACGAAGGCCTGAAGCCCATGATCGCCAGCCCACTCTCACTGCACCTGCTTCGCACGGTTGCGGCCAGCCCCACCCAAGTCTTCGACGCATGGACCACCGCCGACCAGCTCAAACGCTGGACCTGCCCCGATCCGAATGCGGAGGTTTCAGTAAACATCGATCTGCGGGCGAGCGGATACTACTCCATCCGCATGGACGCCGAGGGCGGACCCTTCACCGCCCAAGGCACCTACCGCGTGGTCGACCGGCCGCGCCGAATCGTCTACACCTGGGCCTGGAAGGAAGAAGCGCATCCGATGCAAGAGGAGACTCTGGTGACCGTGGAACTGGTGGAGGCCGCGGACGGCACGGAGATCCGGCTGGCCCACGAAGGCTTCCCCACACCGGGCGACCGGGACGGTCACGAGCAGGGATGGAAGATCTGCCTGGACAGGCTCGCGGAATGGGTAACACCCCGATGACGGACACAGATGTATATCGTGCTTTACATAATGTAATGTGTAGTTTACATAACGAAGGCCACGCTACAGGCCCCGCGGTTCGCCTTCCCGGCGGTCCCCCGCTCTACTGACCGCTACTCCCTGTCGACTTCCTACCGTGAATCGTCCACACGCCCGTGCTTCTCAAAGAACTCGCCCGTCCCCGCCGGCAACAGCAGGCTGTCCGAAATCGCGGCGATCTCCTCCGCCTCCTTCCACGCCTGCTCCAGGATCCAAAGTTCGCCTTCGAGGGCGCGCCGCTCCTGCTCCTCGTGTAGCGCCATCTCCAGGGCGAGCCTGGTGGTTTGGGGGAAGGACCGAATGTGTCCCTTGCGGAACCTCAGGCCGCGGTAGCCCCTGTTCGCCATATCGGTGATGTAACGGCTCGGGTGGCCGCTGGATTCGATATCGTCCACCGCGAGCTCGACCATGCTGCGAGTCCCGCCGCCCGGATTGAACGCGGGGATTACGGCGGCGGCGACGCGCCGGGCGTCTTCTCCCTCGAACCACGCCCTCCGCGTCAGCTTGTGCACCTGTACGCCGAAACCGGGTTCTCCGTCGTCCGGCAGGAGGCGGATCGACCAGTGGTCCTTGAATCTGAATCTGATGACATCGCTGCGATCCGTTGACCCTTCCTCGTCGCCACCGCCCCCGACCCGGACCCGGCCGACCGTGCGCATGAAGAACCACGCGAGGAATACCGCTCCACCTACGGGTACCACCCCCGTGGGGAACGCAAGGAAACCCAGGTCCATGGCAAGAAGCGCCGCATAATGGGTGGCCAGCGCCCCCTGCGTACGGAACATCCTCCGCCTGAACCGCTGCATATACCGCCAAGCCGCGAACTCATGCCGCCTCGCCTTCCCGATCCGGACCAGATCCAGCCCGCCGGGATGCCGCGCGATCCCGATGTTCTCCGTCGACACCCTCACCGGCGTCTCGCGGTAGATCCGCTCGCACTCCTCGATCGCCTCCCAGCGCTCCTCGATCGGCGTCAGGTTCCAGCGCAGGCATTTGCGGCAAATCACCCACAGCCGCCCCTTCTCGCCGTCGAAGGCGAGGCGGCGTCCGACCGGGAAGTGCTCGACCACCTGGTTCGACCCGAGGGGCCGGGTGCAGAAGATGCAGGTCCGGTACACGGCGGCTCAATCGTCCTCCCCGTACCGATCGAAGAACGCGTCCGTTCCCGCGGGCAGAAGGAGATTGTCCGAGATGGCCGCGATCTCTTCCGCCTCCTTCCATGCCTGTTCCAGCATCCAGAGTTCGCCTTCGAGGGCGCGCCGCTCCTGTTCCTCGTGAAGGGACATTTCGAGGGCCAGGCGGGTGGGACGAGACAGGTACCGCACCTGCACGGGGGCACCGTCCCTGTGGTGGTCTCCCTGCTTGCCGACCTCGTTCAGAAAACGGTCTGGGTGACCGGCCGACTCGATCTCCTGCACGGCGTGCTGAACCGTCCGTCGCGGACCGCCCCTTTCGTTCAGTTTGGGAACGAGCGCACTGGCGACGCGGCGCGCGTTCTCACCCACGAACCGGGCCTTGCGCCTGCCCTTGTTCACTTCGATTCCGAAGCGGGACTCCTGGTCGGCCGGGAGCAGCCGGAGCGAACGGACGGCACCGATCCTGAAGGTGACGACATCACTCGGTTCCACCGGACCACCGTCCGACGCGTCTCCACCGATGCGGACCTTGGCCACGGTACGCATGCGATGCCAGGCGATGGCCGCTCCCATACTTGTCGCTGCCACTCCGGCAGGGACGGCTAGCGGCAGCGAGGTGACCGCCATCCCGATTCCCAACCCGACAAAGGGGGCGAACGCGGCATTTCGATACCTGATCCTGAACTGATCCCCGTAGCGCCACGCGGCAAACTCCCCCCGCTCCGGCGTCCCGATCCGCACCAGGTCCAGCCCTTCCCGGTGGCGTGCGATCCCGACGTTTTCGGTGGACGCCCGCATCGGCGTCTCGCGGAAGACGCGTTCACACGCCTCGACCGCCTCCCAGCGCTCCTCGAGCGGGGTCAGATTCCAGCGCTTGCATCTCGTGCACACCACCCAGAGCCGCCCCTTCGCCGAGTCGAAGGCGAGTCTGCGGCCGACGGGGAAGGACTCGATCACCTCGTTCGAGCCGAGGGGCTTCTTGCAGAAGAGGCAGGTCTGGTACACGGCTTCCGGAGTTGTGGTACTGGACACTTGGTGCGCGACACCTCATCGTAAGCGTCGCCATGGTCAAAATCACGTATCGCGCTTTGCTCGCACCGCTTTCGCTGGCCGCATCGCTCTTCGTCACCGCGTGTGGCGATGGGCAGGGGTCGCGCGGGGAAACGTCGCGCGGCAGCCCCAGGGTCCTCCTGATCGGCATCGACGGGGTCCGCCCCGATGTTCTCGCCGAAGTCCCCACCCCGAACATCGACGCGCTCGCAGCCGCCGGCTGGTACACCGCCGAGGCCCGCACCACCACCCCCTCCGTCAGCGGCCCTTCCTGGTCCTCGATGCTCACCGGGGTGTGGCCCGGGAAGCACGGCGTCACCAACAACAACTTCACGGGACGAAACTACGCGCAGTACCCCTCGTTCCTCACCCGGGTCGAGCTGGTGCGCCCCGAACTGGCCACCTTCGCCGCGCTCGACTGGCTCCCCCTCGCGGAGCTGCCTGACGACCCCGGCCCCATCCTCCCGCCCGCCATCGACACGCGCGTCACATTCGACGGCTACGAGCACGGCTGGGCCGAAGCCGACGGGATGGTCACCGAGGCGGCCGTGGCGCACCTCCGCGAAGCCGACCCCGACGCCCTCTTCGTCTACCTCGGCGATCCCGACGAGACCAGCCACCGCCATGGCTCGATCGGCGCCGAGTACCGGGACGCGATCGCGCTGTCCGACCGTCACGTCGGCATGCTCATCGACGCGGTCCGCGCGCGGCCCACCCACCCCGACGAGGACTGGCTGGTCCTCATCAGCACCGACCACGGCCGCCGCCCCGATGGCGGCCACGGCGGCGATTCCCCCGAGGAGATGACGATCTTCATCCTGGCGAGCGGGCCGGCGACGACGGACTGGCCTGAGCCCGGGCCCGCCGGCATCGTGGATGTCGCGGCCACCGCGCTCGCCCACCTCGGGATCGGGATCGACCCGGCGTGGGGGCTGGATGGCAGGCCGCTGGGAACCGAACGGTAGACTCCGAGGGGGATCACTCACGATGGCGAAATACGGAATTTACGGAAGTCACACCCCGGAAACCTGCCCGATCTATATTCGCAAGTTCGCCCGCGTGTTCGTGGAAATCGCGGAGCTCGATCCCTCACACCTGGCCTCGGCCTACGGCATCCTCGAGATCGAGGCCCGGTATCACTCGGCGCTGGAGCACACCTTCCTGTGGATCGTCGAGGCGGAGGATCCCCATCTGATCGAGGCGTTCGCCATCGACACCGGACTCGCTTCGTTCAACATGCTCGAGATCGTGCCGGTTCACACCTTCGACGAGACGGTGGATCGGCTGAAAGAGGCGCACAAGCTTTGACGGGTGCGGCCATGATGCGTTGACCGCCCACGCCACGGCGGATCGTGGTCAGCGGCGGCGGCCCGGGAAAGGACACGGATGAGCACGCGGAGCAGGACCCGAATCGACCGCACCATCGAGATCTTCGAGGCCTCGCGGCGGCCGCTCTTCATGGTGCTCGACGGCATCGCGCAGGAGGACCTCGACTGGAACCCCGCGCCGGGATCGCGCGGCATCGGCAAGATCTGCCGTCACATGTACCGGGTCGACATCTGGTTCCTGAAGCGGCTGGGGATCGAACCGGCCATCACCCACGACGCGCCGGGCACGGCCGACGAGATCGCCGGGCGGATGCGCAGGATTCAGCAGCAGGTGATCGCGGAGGTGAAGGGGTGTGCCGACGACGAGGAGCTGATGGCCGAACGGACTTCGCTCGACGGGAAGACCGGGGCGCGGATGGGCGTTGACGTGATCCACATGGCGCAGCACTACCTCTACCACCTGGCGCAGATGACCTACCTGCGCCGGATCCGCGACCGCGATTGGAAGGCGCCCCTGGACGCGTGGGAGCACGCGACGCATGTGATCGGGGACATCATTCTGGAGTGACGGTCCCGGAGGGTAGGAAGGATCCGTTGGGCAACGCCGCCCTCGGTCCGAGGGCCTTCCTTTCGAGTCACGCACCGCCCTGGAACCCCCGGACTAAGTCACGGGTACAACCCATCATGCGCCCCGCCACCGCCCTCGTCGCCCTCTTCCTGGCCGCACTGGCCAGCTGCGACGACCCTGTTGAGGCCCCGAGTCTGGCGGGCGAGTGGACAGGTACCACCAGAGATGGAACCGACCGGTGGACGTTCGACTTCGAATCCGCCCGGAACCCGGGCGATCCCGGGGGTACCATGATGCTCTCGTTTCCGATCGGCGAGACCTACCTGGGCAAGTTCTCGGGTACCTACGATCATCCGGACGTTACCCTCGACATAAGCGTGACGCTGGACGAAGACTCGCAGGGACTCGCCGAATACTTCGGCACAGTCAACGTACAGATGACCGCGATCGAAGGCACCCTGGTCATTGAAGAGCGGACGTACACCCTGAACCTGACCCGCCTGCCATGAACCGCCCCGCATCGATGGGGCTCGCCCTCGCGTCGATCCTCTGGATGGCGGCGTGCTCGGAACCGAACCAGGCTCCGTTCTCGTGCGGCCCGATATCGCCCCAGACCGTGGACATGGGCGACACGACCTCGTTCCTGTCCTGCTTCACGGACCCGGATGCGGACCCTCTCACGGTCAGCGCCGAGGTGGCCAATCATCTTCGTCCCTATGTGGCCGTCTCCGTCGACGGTCCGGCGGTCACAATCCACGGGACACGCGAACATCCCCTCCTGCCCGTTACGGTGACCGCGACCGACCCCGACGGCCTGTATGCCGTTGAAGAGGTGGACGTGACGATCCGGGGGCTCCACGACCTGGCCGTACTGGACGCGTGGCCGGACTCGCAAACCGTCAGTTACGGAAGATTCGCACTGTATTCCCGTGTCGCGAATATCGGCAAGACCGCGGCGAAGGTTGCCACATGGACCGTGCGTCTTTCGAGCGATTCCGTCATCACCACCGACGATCCGGTCTATTGGGTTGCTTTCATAGGCCACGACCTGGCCCCGGGGGACGGAGGCGAAATGCAAGCCGCATTCACGAATCACCCGCACCCGGGCACGCCGTACTTCGGCTGGTGCGGTGAATCGCAGACTCCCGAATACAACCTGGCCAACAACTGCTCGAAGGCATTGAAGGTGATCTTCCCCGACGAGACCGCCGCGCGGGCCGACCACTCGTCGTCGAGCCGTTCGCCCGAGGTGGTCGTCGACTGGCGCGAGAGGGTCTCGAACAGCAGGCGCGAGTAGGCTCCGGTCAGTCGCGATCGTGCCATCCCGCCGGTGGCAGATTCCCCGCGCGTCCTCTATTCTCATCCCCTCCCCCATCCTCCGCCCGCCGCGGCTGCCACAAGGGCGGACACCATACGAGACACGTCCAGGGAGCACCCAATGAACGCCGGCTCGCAAGCGATCCAGTCAGCGGTCCCAGCCGCCCTCCTCCTCTCGCTCGCCCTCGCTGCCTGCGGCGACCCCGCGTCGGACGAGGCCGCCCCCGCGGACGACGGATCCTCCATGCAAGCGCTCGTCGACCAGTACGCCGTCTTCCGCCTCGAGGCCGATCTCTCCCACCTCTCCGAGAACGACCGGCAGGTCGTGCGGCTCCTGATCGAGGCCGCCCAGCCCATGGACGGGGTCTTCTGGCAGGAAGCGTATGGGGACAAGGAGGCGGCCCTCGCGCTGGCGGACGGCGACGAGGCCACCCGCCGCTTCATCGAGATCAACTACGGACCCTGGGACCGGCTGCGGGGTGATGGTCCCTTCATCGACGGCGTTGGCGACAAGCCGGCGGGCGCCAACTTCTACCCCGCCGACATGACCGCCGAGGAGTTCGAAGCCGCCGCCGCCGACAACGAGGCCCTCCGGTCGCTCTACACCTTGGTGCGCCGCGACGACGACCGCGCCTTGGTGGCCCACCCGTACCACGAGGCCTTTGCGGAAGCACATATGGCCGCCGCCGCCAAGCTGCGCGAAGCGGCGGGCCTGGCCAGCGACCCCGGCCTCGCCCACTACCTCATGCTCCGCGCCGCCGCGCTCGAGACCGACGACTACCAGCCGAGCGACATGGCGTGGCTCGACATGAAGGACAACCCGATCGATGTCGTCATCGGCCCGATCGAGACGTACGAGGACCAGCTTTTCGGGGCGAAGGCGGCGCACGAGGGCTTCGTCCTCATCAAGGACCTGGCGTGGAGCGAGCGGCTGGCGCGCTTCGCGGCGCTGCTGCCCAGCCTGCAGGAGAGCCTTCCCGTCCCCGACGAATACAAGGCCGAGACGCCGGGCACCGACTCCGACCTCAACGCCTACGACGCCGTCTACTACGCCGGCGACGCCAACGCGGGGGCCAAGACGATCGCGATCAACCTCCCGAACGACGAGGAGGTCCAGCTCGCCAAGGGGACCCGTCGGCTCCAGCTCAAGAACGCCATGCAGGCCAAGTTCGACAAGATCATGGTGGGGATCGCCGAGGAGCTGATCGACGAGGACCAGCAGCAGTACGTCGTCTTCGATGCCTTCTTCAGCAACGTGATGTTCCACGAGGTGGCGCACGGGCTCGGCATCAAGAACACGATCAACGGCAGGGGGACGGTGCGCGAGGCGCTGCGCGAGCACGCGTCGCCGATGGAGGAGGGGAAGGCGGACGTGGTGGGGCTCCACATGGTGACGCAGCTGTTCGAACGGGGTGAGTTGACGGAACACTCGGTGGAGCACCACTACGTGACCTTCCTGGCGGGGATCTTCCGCTCGGTGCGCTTCGGCGCCGCGAGCGCCCACGGACGCGCGAACATGGTGCGCTTCAACTACTTCCGTGAGCAGGGCGCGTTCAGCCGGGACGAGGCGACCGGGAAATACCGGGTGGACTTCGACGCGATGCGGGAGGCGGTGGCGGGACTGAGCGAGCTGATCCTGACCTTGCAGGGGGATGGGGACTACGAAGGGGTAGCCGCGCTGATCGAGGAGAAGGGGGTGGTGCCGCCGGATCTGCAGGCGGACCTGGACAGGCTGGATGCGGCGGGGATTCCGCGGGACATTGTGTTCGAGCAGGGGGCGAGTGTGTTGTTCGGGGGGTCGTGAAGGGAGAGGCGGGAGTCGGTCGGACGTGGATCGCTATGGCCGGTTAAGGACAACCACAGTTGTCATTTTGTAAAGCCCAGTTTACATCGCCGTGAGGAGGGGCCGGGGCTGTCGGCGGCGCACATCACGCTGGGATGAGAGACTTAACTTACTGTAGGTCAAGCACTTAGAACGTCCTCCGCACTTTCGGCCAATGCTCGACCCTCCAAGGCAGACCTTCGTACTCCAAACCAACACCCATTTCTCAACGGAATCGCTGAGAAAGGTGGCGCTGTTGTCAGTCGGGATTGCGTCGCTCTTTACCGTGGGTTAGTGCTGTCTCCTCATTTCTGAAGTGCAAACAACAACCGGCACCACGGTGGCGATCACTGGCGCGACCCCGGGCAGCCACCCCTGGCCCAGGGCATTCACACCAACCGACGGGAGAGAGCGAAGAAGTGTTCAAGGGATTCAACGGAGCCGGAGTCGGTGGCCGGTTTGGAAGCCGGGTTTTCACGTCGATCCTGGTCGCATTGGTCGCCGCTTGCGAAGACCCGCAACCCCCCGCGGCCTGCGGGGCGATCCCGCAGGTGACCATCCACACGGGGGAGTCGGCCACTGTCTCCGCTTGTTTCAGCGACCCGAACGAAGACATGCTGGCCTACACGGCCGTGTCTTCGAATACCGAAGTGGCGACGGCGTCCATCGCGGGCACCGACATCACGGTAAGGGGGGTTGCACCCGGCAACGCGTCCGTAACCGTCACGGCGACCGATCCTGACGGACTGCAGGGCCAGCAGAGCTTCCAGGTCATGGTGCCGAACCGGCCGCCGTTGGCCACGGGTACCATCCCCCCAATCACGATCGCCGTCGGTACGACGGAGTCGGTAGATGCTTCTTCCTACTTCACGGAGCCGGACGGCGAGACCCTGACGTACAGCGCCACTTCGTCGAATTCCGCGGTCGCCACGGTCTCGGTCTCCGGCAGCACGGTCTCGGTCACTGCGGTCGCGAAGGGCTCGACCACTGTCATGGTGACGGCCACCGACCCGGGAGGCCTGGGAAGCACACAGGACTTCCAGACCATGGTTCCCAACCGCCAGCCCGTACCGGCAGACACGATCCCGGACCAGACCGTCGAGGTAGGCGAGCCCGTTGCCGTCGACCTGTCGCCCTACTTCGACGATCCGGACGGCGACACGCTCACCTACTCGGCACAGTCATCCAGTCCCGGTTTGGCCACGGTGTCGGTCAGGGGATCGACCGTTGTGATCACGGCGGTTGCCAAGGGGACGACCACCGTGACGGTCAGGGCCACGGATCCCGAAGGCCTCGAAGCCACACAGACCTTCCAGTCCACGATCCCCAACCGGCCACCCGGGCCGACCGGCACGATTCCGGCGCTGACCCTCTACATCGGTGACACGGTCGCGGTAGACCTGTCGCCGTACTTCGACGATCCGGACGGAGACGCACTGATGTACGCGGCGGCATCCACCAACTCCGGTGTGGCCACGGCCGCGGTCACGAGATCGACCCTTGTGATCGCGGCGGTTGCCAAGGGTACGGTCACCGTGACCGTCGCAGCCTCGGATCCCGAGGGCCTCGAAGCAACGCAGACCTTCGAGTCCACGATCCCGAACCGGCCCCCCGCGCCAAACGGCACGATTCCGGAGCAGATCTTCCACCTCGGTGACACGGTCACCGTAGACCTGGCGCCGTACTTCGACGATCCGGATGGCGACGTACTCATGTACGCCGCCGCATCCAACAATTCCGGGGTGGCGACGGCCGCTGTCTCTGGATCGACCCTTGCGGTCGCGGCGGTTGCCAGGGGCGCGGCCACCGTGACGGTCACGGCCACGGATCCCGAGGGCCTCGCAGCAACACAGACCTTCAAGTCCACGATCCCCAACCGGCCGCCGGGGCCAGCCGGCACCATCCCCGGGCAGACCCTCTACATCGGCGACACGGTCACCGTGGACCTGCCGCCCTACTTCGAAGACCCGGACGGCGACGCACTCACCTACACGGCCGCGTCGTCCAGCCCCGCTGTGGCGACGGCGATGGTAGCGGGAACGACCGTGACGATCGCGGCGGTCGCGCAGGGTATGACGACCGTGACGGTCACGGCCAGGGATACCGAGGGACTGACAGCCAACCAGACCTTCGAGACCGCGGTCCCCAACCGGCCGCCCGGGCCTGTGGGCACGGTTCCGGACCAGACTCTTTACACCGGCGACACAGTCACCGTGGATCTTTCGCCCTACTTCGAGGATCTGGACGCCGACGCGCTCACCTACACGGCGAGTTCGTCCAACTCCTTCGTCGCCACGGCTTCCGTCTCGGGATCGAGCGCTATGATCACGGCGGCAGCCAAGGGCGCTACGACGGTGACGGTCACGGCCACGGATCCCGGGGGGCTGACGGCCACCCAGACCTTCGAGTCCACGGTTCCCAACCGGCCGCCCGGGGCTGTGGGCACGGTTTCGGAGCGGACTGTTCGCATCGAAGAGACGATTACGGTCGACCTGGCGCCCTACTTCCATGACCCGGACGCCGACCCGCTCACGTACACGGCGGCATCGTCGAACGCGGCAGTGGCGACGGCCTCGGTTGCGGGATCGCTCGTCACAATCACGGGGGTTGCGGTGGGAAGCGCGACGATCACCTTGACGGCCCGGGATCCGGATCGCCTGACGGCCACGCAGCAGGTTGGTGTTACGGTCCGGCTGGCAAACCGTGCCCCGCGGCCGGTGCGGCGCATCCCCACCCAGAGGCTGGCCCCCGGTCGCACGGCCACCATCAATGCATCCAGGTATTTCGACGATCCGGATGACGACCCGCTCACCTACAGTGCGAGTTCATCCAACTCCGGCGTGGCCCGGGTTTCGGTTTCGGGGTCGGCCGTCAGGATCAGGGCGGTCGCCACCGGGAGTGCGACGATTACGGTGACCGCTCGCGATCCGAGTGGTCTGACCGCAACCCAGCGGGCCGCGGTGAGAGTCCAGGCGAACCGTGCTCCGGAGCCGGCGGGGACTATTCCCGCCCTTGAGCTGGCCCCCGCCGAGACCGCCACCGTCGATGCATCCGAGTACTTCACCGATCCGGACGGGGACGCCCTCGCGTACACGGCGGAATCGTCCAACTCGAGTGTGGCCACGGCCTCGGTTTCGGGATCGACCGTGACGATCACCGCGGTCGCGGACGGAAGCGCGACGATCACCGTGACCGCGCAGGATCCGGGCGGGCTGACCGCAACCCAGGAAACCGGCGTCACCGTCACGGAAGGCAACCGTGCGCCGCGCCCGGTGGGCAGCATTCCCCCCGTGACGCTGGACCCCGGCGGCACGACCGACATCGATGCATCCGGATACTTCACCGACCCCGACGGAGACGCTCTCACATATTCGGCCGCGTCGTCCAGCCCGGGCGTCGCCACGGCTTCGGTTGTGGGGTCGGTCGTTACGGTCGGCGCGGTTGGGGCCGGAACCGCCGCGGTCGCCGTGGCCGCGCAGGATCCGGGCGGTCTGACCGCAACGCAATGGATCGACGTTACGGTCACGGGCAGCGGGGCGGGACTCCGGGACGACTTCAGCTCGTCGGCCAGCCTGGATGATTGGCAGCTGGCCCGGGCCACCGCGGAAGTGAACAACGGTGTGCTGGAATTGACCAGCACGGAAGACCTCGGAGTCGCGGCGAGGGTCGTCGACACTCCATTCACCATGTGGACGATCGAGATCACGATGGGCCGCGACCAAACGACCGACTCGTATGTGGGTCTGCGGTGGATTACCGGGCACTCAAGATACAGTGCCTTTGATTTCCTGATCGGGAGTTTCGAGGGCCACGACTACGCCCTCTCGCTCTGGGATGCTCAGGAAGGGCAATGGCTCGGTCTTTCCGGCGCGACAGGAAGCTCGAGCGCAATCAACGACGGCGCGGGAGAGTTGACCACCATCCAGATCAGCTTCATCGACGGGCGTCTGAAGGGCTTTGCCGGTGGCACAGAGCTATTCGACCTGGGAAGCGAGCTCTTCGATGCCCTCGTCGGGCGGGTGGATGTGGTGGCACTGCTCAACAATGGTGCGGTTGGAGGGACCGTGCTGTTCGACTGGATCGACGTCGATGGCGTAGCGGCCAGCGGCCGCAGGTCCTTGGAGTTGCCCGGGGTCGCGTGGAAGGGAAGGAATCAGTGACCCGGTTTCGATGCTCTCTTCGGCAACCTGTCCTTGCAGGGGGCGGGGGACTACGAGGACCGCGCCTTTGCAACACGTGTTCCAGAGATCCCTGGTGGGCACTGAAGAGGGACCTCGTCATGTCTCATTTCAACCAGTGGAGAAAACCAATAGATGTTCACGGGACCCGCGGGAGCCGGAGTCGGTGGCCGGTTTGGAAGCCGGGTTTTCACGTCGATTCTGGTCGCATTGGTAGCCGCGTGCGAAGATCCGCAACCCCCTGCGGCCTGCGGGGCCATCCCGCCGGTGACCATCCACACGGGCGAGTCGGCCACTGTCTCCGCTTGTTTCAGCGACCCGAACGAAGACATGCTGACCTACTCGGCCATGTCTTCGAATGCCGGAGTGGCGACGGCATCCCTGGCGGGCACCGACATCACGGTCAGGGCGGTTGCTCCGGGCAACGCGTCCGTGACCGTCACAGCGACGGATCCCGACGGACTGCAGGGTCGGCAGAGCTTCCAGGTCATGGTGCCGAACCGTCCGCCGCTGGCCAGGGGCGCCATCCCCCCGATCACGGTTGCCGTCGATTCGACGGTATCGGTGGATGCTTCTTCCTACTTCACGGAGCCGGACGGCGAGGTCCTGACATACAGCGCCACTTCGTCGAATTCCGCGGTCGCCACGGTCGCGGTTTCCGGCAGCACGGTTTCGGTCACCGCCATCGCCAAGGGCCTGACCACAGTGACGGTGACAGCCAGCGACCCGGGTGGCCTGGGAACCACGCAGGACTTCCGGACCATGGTCCCCAACCGCCAGCCCGTACCGGCAGGCACGATCCCGGAGCAGACCGTCGAGGTAGGCGAGCCCGTCTCCGTCGACCTGTCGCCCTACTTCGACGACCCGGACGGCGATACTCTCACCTACGCGGCCCGGTCGTCCGGCCCGGGTTTGGCGACGGTATCGGTCACGGGATCGACCCTTGTTATCGCGGCGGTTGCCAAGGGTACGACCACCGTGACGGTCACGGCGACGGATCCCGAAGGCCTCGAAGCCACACAGACCTTCCAGTCCACGATCCCCAACCGGCCACCCGGGCCGACGGGCACGATTCCCGAACAGACCCTCTACATCGGTGACACGGTCACGGTGGACCTGTCGCCGTACTTCGACGATCCGGATGGGGATGCACTGATGTACGCGGCGGCATCCACCAACTCCGGCGTGGTCACGGCCTCCGCTTCGGGATCGACACTTGTCATCGCGGCGGGCGCCAAGGGTACGGCCACGGTGACGGTCACGGCGACGGATCCCGAGGGCCTCGCGGCCACGCAGACTCTCCAGTCCACGATCCCCAACCGGCCACCCGGGCCAACCGGCACGATTCCGGAGCAGACTTTCCACCTCGGCGACACGGTCACCGTAGACCTGTCGCCGTACTTCGACGATCCGGACGGGGACGCTCTCATGTACGCGGCGGCATCTACCAACTCCGGGGTCGCCACGGCCGCGGTCTCCGGATCGACCCTTGCGATCGCGGCGGTTGCCAGGGGAACGGCCACCGTGACCGTCACGGCCACGGATCCCGAGGGCCTCGCAGCAACGCAGACCTTCAAGTCCACGATCCCCAACCGGCCGCCAGGGCCGACAGTCACGATTCCGGAGCAGACCCTTCACATCGGTGACACGGCCAGGCTGGAACTGTCGCCCTACTTCGACGACCCGGACGGCGACGCGCTCACCTACGCGGCGGGGTCGTCCGATTCCGGGGTGGCCACGGCCTCCGTCTCGGGATCCAACGTTGTGATCACGGCGGTTGCCAGGGGCACGACGACCGTGTCGGTCACGGCCATCGATCCCGAGGGCCTGACAGCCACCCAGACCTTCGAGGCCACAGTCCCCAACCGGCCGCCCGGGCCTGTGGGCACGGTTCCGGACCAGACTCTTTACACCGGCGACACAGTCACCGTGGATCTTTCGCCCTACTTCGAGGATCTGGACGGCGACGCGCTCACCTACACGGCGTCATCCACGAATTCCGCGGTCGCCACGGCCTCCGTCTCGGGATCAACCGTTGCGGTCACGGCGGCGGCCCAGGGCACGACCACCGTAACGGTCACGGCCGCGGATCCCGAGGGCCTCACCGCAACGCAGATCTTCGAGTCCGTGGTGCCCAACCGGCCGCCCGCGCAGGCGGGCAGGGTTCCGGACCAGACCGTTCGCGCTGAAGAGACGATCACGGTAGACCTGGCGCCATCCTTCGAGGACCCGGACGGCGACGCACTCACATACTCGGCAACATCGTCGAACACGGCAGTGGCGACGGCCTCGGTCGCGGCGTCGCTCGTCACAATCACCGGGGCTGCGGCGGGAAGTGCGACGATCACCGTGACGGCGCGGGATCCGGATGGTTTGACGGCCACACAACAGGTTGGCGTGACGGTCCGGCCGGCAAACCGTGCCCCGCGGCCGGTGCGACGCATCCCCTCCCGAAGGCTGGCCCCCGGTCGCACGGCCACCATCAATGCATCCAGGCATTTCGCCGATCCGGATGACGACGCGCTCACCTACAGCGCGAGTTCGTCCAACTCCGGCGTGGCCCGCGTTTCGGTTTCGGGGGCGACCGTCAGGATCAGTGCGGTCGGGGACGGAAGTTCGACGGTGACGGTGACCGCTCGCGACCCGAGTGGTCTGACTGCAACTCAGCGGGCTTCGGTGAGAGTCCAGACGAACCGTGCCCCGCAACCGGCGGGGACCATTCCCGCCCTTGAGCTGGCCCCCGCGGAAACCGCCACCGTCGACGCATCCCGGTACTTCAACGACCCGGACGGAGACGTCCTCGCGTACACTGTGGCATCGTCCGACTCGAGTGTGGCCGCAATCTCGGCTTCGGGATCGGTTGTCACGATCACCGCGGTCGCGGACGGAAGCGCAACGATCACCGTGACCGCGGAGGATCCGGACGGTCTGACCGCGACCCAGGACGCCGGCGTCACCGTCGCGCGAGCCAACCGGGCACCGCGCCCGGTGGGCAGCATTCCCCCCATGACACTGGACCCCGGCGAGACGGCCGGCATCGATGCGTCCGGGTACTTCACCGATCCCGATGGAGACGGTCTCACCTATACGGCCGTGTCGTCCAGCCCGGGCGTGGTCACGGCCTCGGTTGCGGGGTCGATCGTTACGGTCGGCGCGGTTGCGGCCGGAAGTGCGACGATCACCGTGACCGCGCATGACCCGGGCGGCCTGACCGCGACGCAGCGGACCGACATTACGGTTACGCGCGGCGATCGGGGGTTCCGGGACGACTTCAGTTCGTCGGCCAGCCTGGATGATTGGTCGCTGACCCGAGCCACGGCGGAAGTGAACAACGGTGTTCTCGAACTCACGCAGACGGATCCCCCTTACACCGGTACGGCTTCCCGGGATCTGGCGACTCCGATCACTTCGTGGACCCTCGCGGTCAGGATGGGTCGTGGACAGCCATCCGATTCGGCTGTTGCCCTGGCCTGGCGCACAGGACACCCGCAATACACGTTCGCCGGGTTTTTTGTCATGGAAGACAACAACTACTTCCTGCTGGCCTTTGATTCCGACGCGCACGATTGGATTGCCATTACCGATGCATCCGGGACTTCGGATGCAATCAACGCCGGTGCGGGAGAACTGACCACGATCAGTATCAGCTTCATCGATGGGCGACTCAAGGGGGTTGCCGAAAGCACCGAACTCTTCAACTACCAAACGAATGGCCTCGGCTCTGCGATTTTCGCGCGCGTCGGATATGGGAGCCCGGGCACAGCTTTGCGGTTGTTCGCCGACGGTGTGGCGGGAAGCACCGCATCGTTCGACTGGATCGATGTCAGTGGCGATCCGGTCGAAAACAGTCTTGGCCTGCACGAATCGGCAGCCCTGAGCGGGATCGACGCGCATGAGTTTCCCAAGGTGCGGCCAGCCTCCACATTGCCGAGCACGAAATCTCTGGATGTTTTCCGGGTTGTGCGGAAAGCGAGGAATCGGTAAGGCGTGGCCGAAGCCACCCTGGTCCCGGAGATCGGCGCCGGACCGGGAACAACAGGTGCAGGTGACAACTCTGGTTGTCATCTTGTCAAGTATGGATTACTCTTTCCCGCTCAATCCGCAATCAACACGATTCGCTGGAGCGGCGGGTTCGCGCGGAATCGCCGGCCGGCCAGCGGCCAATCCGAAAAAGTCAACCACAGTTGCCATAAAGTAAACTGCAGTTCACCCCGTGAAGGAAGGATCGGACGATGAGAACCTCCCTGTTGCTGTTGACGACACCGTTCATTCTCGCGGCCTGCGAAGCCGACACGGACCCCTCCGCGGACGGACCGGCAACCGTCACCGAGACCATCGGCGACACCACCGTGGTCCGCACGATGTCGGGAAGCGTCTGGGGCGCAGAAGCCACCCTGGTTCCGGAAATCTTGGTCGGCGAGGTCGGCGGGGCCGAGGAGTACCTATTCGGCAGCATCTCGTCGATCGCCGTGAACGACAACCGGGATCTGTACGTGCTGGACGGGCAGGCGCAGCACGTCCGGGTCTTCGACTCGGCCGGCGCATACGTGGCGACGCTGGGCAGAAGGGGAGAGGGGCCGGGGGAGTTCGGATACGCCGAGGCCATCGCACTTCTTCCGGACGGCCGGCTGGTGGTGCGCGATTCCCGCAACCAGCGCATCTCGGTATTCGGTCCCGATCCCGGACAAACGGACCATTGGGGATTCGATTCGGGCAACTCCGGGTCGAACTACCCGCTCCACACAGACGTGCAGGGCCGTACATATCTGAACACCCGCGATCTGTCGAGCACCGACGGGGCCAGGCACATTATCGTAATCGGACCGGATGGGACGCATCTCGACACGCTTCCCGAACCCTCGAGCCCATACGAGTGGCCCATGCTGACGGCCGAGCACACCGCCGAGTGGGGAACCAGCAGCACGAACGCGTTCGTCCCCTTCAGTCCGGCGTTCCAGTGGACCGTTCACCCCAGCGGCCACTTCGTCACCGGCCTGCCCTCCGAGTACCGGATCAACGTCCCCCGCGACGACGGCGTGCTCGGAATCGAGCGCACCACCGATCCCCCGCCGATCCGGGACGAGGAGCGCACCCGGGCGCGCGAACGCGTTGTGCGCAGCATGCGGAACACGGACCCGGACTGGAGCTGGACCGGTCCGCCGATCCCGGAGCACAAGCCGTTCTACCAGCAACTGCTGGCCGGGCGGAATGGACGGATCTGGGTGAGGCTGGTGACCGAGGGACACCGCGTCGAGAACGAGGACTACGACCCGGAAGATCCCCGTTCTGAACACGTGACCTGGGAAGAGCCCCTGCGCTACGATGTCTTCGAACCCGACGGGACGTATCTGGGGACCGTGGTGCCGCCGGATGAATTCTCACCCTACGTGAACCCGGTCTTCGATGGGGACTACGTCTGGGGCGTGACGCGGGACGAACTGGGCGTGGAGCGGGTGGTGCGGTTCCGGATTGTGGTGGACGGGGGCTGAATCGGGCGATGAGGACCAACCTCCTGTTGCCGTTGGCGGGCACGACCATGGTCGCTCTCGCGGCTTGCGAACCCGACGCGAGCCCTTCCGTCGCCGGACCGGAGACCGTCATCGAGACCATCGGCGACACGACCATCGTGCGCAACCTGTCGGCAGGTGTCTGGAACGGCGAGGCGACCCTCGTTCCGGAGCTCTCGGTCGGTGAGCTCGACGGACCCGAGGAGTATCTCTTCGGCTGGATCTTCTCATTCGCGGTGGATGATGACCTGAACCTCTACGTGTTCGATGGCCAGGCACAGGAGGTGCGCGTCTTCGACTCGCTGGGGACCTACGTGGAGACTCTGGGAAGACCGGGCGAGGGACCGGGCGAGTTCAACCGCGCCGAGGTCATCGCCCTGCTGCCGGACGGCCGGCTGGTCGTGCGCGATCCCGGAAACCAGCGGCTCGAGGTATTCGTTCCCGGCACCGGGAAGACGGAACAATGGGGGTACGAGGTAGGTGGCCTGCACACGGGGCTACCACTCTACACCGATGTCCACGGCCGCACGTTCGTCCGCACCAGCGCTCTGGGTCGGGACGACATCGACATGCACATCATCGTCTTCGGCCCGGACGGAACGCAGATCGACACCCTTCTTGAACCCTCGGTCACCTATCAGCCCCCGACTCTCCTTGCCGAGCGCTTTGGCGTGTCGTCGAGTGGACAACCCACACACGGCGCGACCATTGCCTTCGTCCCCTTCAGCCCCGCACTGGTCTGGACGGTCCACCCCAACGGCCATTTCCTCACCGGCCTGTCCTCCGAGTACCGGATCGACCTCGCGCGCGACGACGGGGTGCTCCGGATCGAGCGTGCCGCCGGGCCGGTGCCGGTACACGACGAGGAGCGTGCCTACGAACGCGAGAGGGTTGTTCGGGGGATGCGGGAGATGGACCCGGACTGGACCTGGGATGGCCCGCCGATCCCGGAGCACAAACCGTTCTTCTACGAACTGCTGGCGGGGCGGGATGGCCGCATCTGGGTGAGGCTGGCGACCGAGGGACGGCCGGTCGAAAACGAGTACTACGACCCGGAGGACCCCGGATCGATGCCGATGGTCTGGGAAGAATCGGTGCGCTACGACGTCTTCGAACCCGACGGGACGTATCTGGGGGCCGTGGTGCCGCCGGATGAATTCTCACCCTACGTGAACCCGGTCTTCGATGGGGATTACGTGTGGGGCGTGACCCGGGACGAGTTGGGTGTGCAGCGGGTGGTGCGTTTCCGGATTGTGGTGGGCGGGGGGTGAGGACGGCGGGAGACAGCCGCCGGCGCCCGGCTATTCGTCGGGCCACTCACTTCGCCGCGACCTCACCATCGGCAGTCCCCCCTCCTCCGAAGTCCCCGGCACCGGGTAGCGCCCCATTTCCCCACGCTCCTCCACCGCCCCCAGCACTTCCCTTCCCACCGCCGTGGTCCGATACCTCTGCATCCTGCTCGTAGGCTTGTCGGGGATGGTCATCTCGATCCATCCGGCGTCCAGCAGCGGCCTGAGAACCTGGTTCCTGAACTTGGTGCGATTCGTTCTGCCCATCACCGCCATCAGTTCCGTCATGGGCCGCGCCGACAACGACTTGCGGAGAATCGCCACTTGGTCCCGACTTGGTCCCGACCTGGTCCCGACCTGGTCCCGACCTGGTCCCTCGGAAGTCGCCCCCGAGCCCTCGCCCCCCTTTCGCACGCCCACGCTCTCCAGGTATTCGTCCGAAAACCTGAATTCGAACCAGAGGCCACCGGGTCCCAATCGGATCTTCGGTTCCGGTGTCCCGGCCCTGTTGCAAGCGCGCAGAACGCGGTCGATCCCGCGTCCCCACGACTCGATCTCCCCTGCCCAGAAAAACGCGTTCGCGATGTCCGGGTTGTAGGGCTGCGACGGGTGCGGGCCGAGCAGCTTCTCCAGCGTCCAGCCTGCGGGTAGAGAACCCGGGTTGTAGATGCGCAGACGGTCATCGTGCACGCGGATCTGGATCGGTGCGGGGACGGCGTAGTCCCGGTGGACGACCGCATTGAGAAGCGCTTCCCGCAGCGCCGGTTCGGGCATCGGATAGCTCTCCACCCTGTAGATCCCGTCGTAGCTGATGCCCGCCTTCAGGTACTTGAAGAGCAGCACTTCCATGGTCTTGTCGACCTGGGTGAAGAGATCGCCCGATATCATGTCGTGAAAGCGCACGTCCCAGTCGTTTCGGAAGTAGCCGACCTTCACGTGCGCACCCGCCACGAACCGCTCCGGGTCGCGGTGGAACAGCAGGATCGCCGCCTTCGTCAGGTAATCGCCGTCCGTGAGCCGCAGCTTCTCGACGAGACCGGCATCGTCCTCGGCGAGCGCGTCCCCCGAAAGCCGCTTCTCCTTGCCTGCCCGCTTGCGAAACCCCGCGATCGTGGCTGGATCGAGGTCCTCCAGCGCGACCCGCGGGTCCGGCATCCCATCCCAACACCGACCGGTCTTCCCGAGCAGGAAGCGGTCGAGGGCGGGGCCGCGGAGAATCTGGTTCGTGCTTCCGCTTCGCTGGTAGTAGACCCCGCGGTAGCTGATCGCCACGGGATACGGTTCGACGACGATCCGCAGGTAGGGGACACCGTCATCCTCGCGAACTTCCATGGGGGCAACGATTCCGAGGAGGTCGCGGAGCTTGTTCGGCAGCTCTTCCAGCAACCGCCGGCGCTCCCGGGCACCGACCCCGACGACCTTGCCATCGTCGTCCCGGCCGATCTCCAGCGTGCCGCCATCCGAGTTCGCGAAGGCGCACACCGATTTCAGGTGGTCGTCACGCCAGGAGGCCTTCCACTCGAGGTGCTGTCCTTCACTCGAGTGGCTTCCTCCGGTATCCGGGGAAGTCGTCATGCAGAGAAAGCTAACGCACCGAGGGCGGCCTCCCGGTGATGCTCCGGAATGTCTCCCTTACGCCCCCCACACCTCGCGGATGACCAGACCCTTCAGCAGCGAATCGGGGTGCGCGCGGATGATGCGGTTCCAGTGGGCCACATCGGCGACGGAGGTCTCGAACGGGTCAGCAGGGCCGGCGACGTATCCGGTCGTGGCGTTGGTGGCGGCCAGTCCCGAGGCGAGGGCGTCGGAGATGGCGCGTGCGTCGGGAGGGCGGCGGCCGCCGGTGAGGGCGCCCGCGGGGGAGCCTTGTTCGGCGTTGGGGTTGCGGAGGCCGCCGAGGAGGTTGATGACGAAGGGGTCCTGTGGACGTTGCAAGCCGTGTTTGGTCCGGCTCGTCGACGACAGGCGAGAGGTGGGTGATGCGGTCGCGGTCGCGAGCGCGATTCCAGCGAGTGAAAAGAGGAAGGTGCGGCGGGATTCAATCATGGGTTGACAGCTCGCTGGGCCATGGATGTCGGCTCAGGGTTAGGAGGTCTCGATGGGCTCCGGGGGCGAATCGGGGGAGCGACGGCCTCCAAGGCCAAGCCGACTTCTTGAGGGTGCCAGTGGCAGGCCGAATGACAACTGTGATTGTCATTTTGTAATGTGTAGTTGACGCCCCCCCTCACTTCTGATTGAACACCCCCCCAAGCCGCCGTTCGATATTGAACCCGAACCGCCACGACCCGGGATCGAAGAAATCCTCGGCCGCCCCCGCCAGGGTCTGGGTCGGGTTCATCTGGTGCTGGTTGGTGACCAGGAGCTTGAAGAAGTGCCCGCCCGTGCGGATTTCCACGCCGAAGGAGCCCGAGTCGTACTCCTGGTCTTCCCGGGACTCGCTCAGGATCCACTCGCCGAAAAGGCTCCACGTCTGGTCGAGGTACAGTTGGCCGTTCAGGCCCACCGAAACGGTGGTCTCCGTCTCGTGGCTCCTGATGCGGGGATTCCAGAGGAGGGTGGGCACGACGCCTAGAGCGAGCCGCCGGGCGACCATCGCGTTGGCGATGAGCTGGGCGTAGGCCTGCATCTCGTTGGCCTCCGCCATGTCGTCGGCGCCGGAGTAGCTGTCCGCGCCGCCGCCTGGCGAGGGAGTGTGCTGATGACCCCCGTGATCGTCCCCCTCCTCTTCCTGCAGGTTCCACGCCACTCCCGTCTGCAGAGCGAACTCGGCGGAGCCCGTCGGGGCCTCGAGGGCCAGTCCGGCCACGCGCGCGTTGAACTCCAGGTTGTCCGTGCTGTTGGAGCGGAGAATGCCGATGGCGAAGTGGTCGTGGGGGGCGAACGCCAGTCCCAGGCGATTCAGCACGAATCCGTCCAGTCCCCAGAGATCGCCGGCGCCGTCCGACAGGTAGCCGAACCTGTGGGAGATCTCGAACAGGAAGGTCCCCGCGCCTGTTGCCGCCGCGGTCGGCAGCGTTGCCGACACCGTGGACGCGAACACGTTCTGAGCCGTGGCCGGGGCCGGGGGCGTCAAGCACGCCAAGGTAGCGCAAAGGCGGAGAAAAACCCGGTTGATCATCGGCTTCATGACGGATGAGTTAATGCCGACCGCTGCCCGCGGCAACGTTGCGCGCATCCGGACGGGAGGCCTAGAAAAACGCATCCCCCAGCAAATGCACCCTCAGCACCGCCTTGCTCCCCCCCACCC
>VXOC01000297.1 GCA_009840215.1 Gemmatimonadota bacterium
CGGACACGGTGGTGCTGGGCGACACGCTGCGGCTGAAGGCGGTGGCGTTCGACGCGAACGGGCACATGGTGGCGGGCGCCGCGTTCACATGGTCGTCGAGTGATGCACCGGTGGCCCGGGTTGATCGGTCGGGGCTTGTGCGGGGAGCCGGCGAGGGGGTGGCGACGATTACGGCGACGGCAGGCAGCGCTAAGGGAACGGCCCAGATCACGGTGCGGAACCCGGACCGGGCGGCGCTGGAGGCGCTCTACCATGCCACGGACGGGCCGAATTGGGTCAACAGCGAAAACTGGCTCACGGACGCGCCGCTCCGGACCTGGTACGGGGTGGATACCGATCGTTCCGGGCGGGTTGTTCGTCTTGATCTCAGCGGTCAATGGGACAGCGAGGCGCATGCGGACATCCCTCATGGCCTCAGCGGTCCGATTCCGCCCGAACTCGGCAACCTCTCCAACCTCTCGGAGCTGAATCTCGGGTTCAACCGGCTAACCGGCCCGATTCCGCCCGAACTCGGCAACCTCGCCAGCCTTACGCGACTGGCCCTCAAGTCCAACCAACTTACCGGCCCGATCCCGTCCGAACTCGGGAACCTCGCCAACCTCACGTGGCTGAGTGTCGAGGCCAACGGCCTCACCGGCCCGATCCCCTCCGAACTCGGTAGCCTGTCCAACCTCTTGGCGCTGAATCTCGGGTTCAACCGACTTAGCGGCCCGATCCCGTCCGAACTCGGCAATCTCGCGAACCTGGCAGTACTATCCGTTCGCATCAACCAGCTGTGGGGTCCGATCCCGCTCGAACTCGGCAACCTTGCCAATCTGGAGTGGCTGAGTGTCGACTTCAACAGTCTCTCGGGCCCATTGCCACGGAGCTTCCCGGACCTTTCCGAGATGGGGAGTTTCGAATTCGGCAATAACGCGGGTCTCTGCGCGCCGGGCATCGCCGACTTCGCCGAGTGGGGGCGAGTGATGGGGACATTCGAGGGGCCCTTCTGCAACGAGGTCGACACGGGTGTGCTGGAATCGCTGTTCGAGGCCGCGGGCGGCAGCGGATGGGCGAACGCGGAGGGATGGCTCGGCGGCCCGGTTCTGGCCGTCTGGCACGGAGTCCGCGCCGACTCGCTCGGCCGTGTGACCGGACTGGATCTGAGTCGAAACGGTCTTGACGGATGGCTTTCCGCCGGCTTGGGCGCGCTGGTTCACATGACCGAGCTCAAGATCGCCGACAACCCCGACCTTGCCGGCCGGCTTCCGCTTGGCCTGACCGGCCTCTCCCTCCGGACTCTGCACTACTCCGACACGGATCTTTGTCTCCCGGCCACCACGGCTTTCAGCGACTGGCTCAGAACGATCCCGTCCCATGACGGCACGGGCGTGGAGTGTCCACCGCTGTCGGACCGCGAAGTCCTGGAGGCTCTATACGATGCAACCGGCGGGCCGAACTGGAACGACAACGAGAACTGGCTCACCGCCGCGCCGCTGGGGGACTGGCACGGCGTCCGCGCTGATCGTGAAGGCCGCGTGGTCTACCTGTGGCTCTTCGGGAACAATCTTGCAGGCCCGATTCCGCCCGAACTCGGTAGCCTCGAGGAGTTGCGATTCCTCGGGCTGGGTTGGAACTCCGGCATCTCCGGCCCGATCCCGCCAGAACTCGGCAACCTCACCAACCTTGTGGACCTGAGGCTGTTTCGTACCGCCCTGACGGGCGCGATTCCGCCCGAGTTGGGCAACCTCGTCGAGCTACGAGAGTTGCACCTCTCGAGTACCGCCCTGACGGGTCCAATTCCACCCGAATTCGGAAGACTCGTCAACCTGGAATTTCTCAGCCTGAGAGACAACGACCACGCGGGCCCGATCCCGCCGGAATTCGGCAAACTGACCGCCCTGGTAGACTTGCGTCTGTACAATACCAATCTGTCGGGCCCGATCCCGCCGGAACTCGGCAATCTGACCAATCTGACGTCGCTGTCTCTGTACGACAATCATCTCACGGGCCCGATTCCACCGGAACTCGGCAATCTCGCCAATGCGAGATTCCTGTCCCTGGCATCCAACTCCCTTTCGGGTCCCGTCCCGCGGGAGCTCGGAGGCTTGACGAACGTCGAGGTACTGGCGCTCGCGAACAACGCGGGCTTGACCGGCGCTTTGCCACAGTCGCTGACCGGGCTCGGCCGGCTGGAGGAGTTGGGTGCGGGCGGCACCGGCCTGTGCGCGCCCACGGACCTCGCCTTCCAAACCTGGCTGGACGGGGTGTTCAAGCGCCGCATCGCCTCCTGCGTGGCCGGGAATCGGCCAGCGGCGTACCTCGTCCAAGCCGTCCAGTCGCGGACGTTCCCCGTTCCGCTGGTGGCGGGCGAGAAGGCTTTGCTGCGCGTGTTCCCGACAGCCAGGCAGGCCACCAACGTCGGTATTCCGGCGGTTCGGGCCCGATTCTACCTCAACGGCCAGGAGACCCACATGGAGAACATACCGGGCAAGTCCTCGCCGATTCCGACCGAGGTGGACGAGGGCAGTCTCTCGAAGTCGGCCAACGCCGCGATTCCGGCCCGGGTGATCCAGCCGGGGCTCGAATTGGTCATCGAGGTGGATCCGGAGGGAACGCTGGACGAAGAGTTGGGGGTCGCCAAGCGGATCCCGGAGACCGGCCGCCTGGAGGTGGATGTGCGGGCCATGCCGCTCTTCGACCTGACGGTGGTTCCGTTCGTCTGGAGCGAGACCCAGGACTCGTCGATCGTGGATCTGGTCGAAGCCATGGCCGCGGACCCCGAGAACCACAAGATGCTCCGGTACACGCGTGCGCTGCTGCCGGTGGGCGATCTTGCCGTCTCGGCGCATGAACCGGTGCTGAGTTCGACCAACAATTCATTCAAGTTGCTGGCTCAGACCGAAGCGATCCGGGCGATGGAGGGCGGTACGGGCCACTACATGGGGATGATGCCGGAACCGTTGACGGGTTCCTTCGGGGTTGCGGTCACACCGGGCCGGTCGAGCTTCTCGGGCCCCGTTGGAGGCACTGTCGCGCACGAGCTCGGCCACAACATGAGTCTTCGTCACGCACCATGCGGCGGTGCTGCTGCTGCTGACCCTTCGTACCCCTCTTCCGATGGCTCCATCGGCGCCTGGGGTTACGACTTCGACTACGGCAATCTCATCAATCCCATGTTCCAGGATTTGATGTCCTACTGCGGCCCAAGTTGGATCAGCGACTACCACTTCTCCAATGCGCTGCGCTATCGCCTGGTGGACGAGGGTGCGCCGACCCGGGCGCACAGCGGCACACAATCCCTCCTCTTGTGGGGCGGCGTGGGAGCGGACAGCGTGCCTTTCCTGGAACCCGCGTTCGTTGTGGACGCGTGGCCCGAACTGCCGCGGGCCGGCGGCGAGTACCGGCTCACCGGGCGGACCGGCGGCGGCGAAGCACTCTTCTCCCTCAGATTCACCATGCCCGTCGTGGCCGACGGCGACGGGAGCTCGTCCTTCGCCTTCGTTGTTCCGGTCGAGTCCGGATGGGACGGCGCGCTCGCCACCATCACGCTATCAGGCCCCGGCGGGTCGGTCACGCTCGACGCGGACACCGATCTCGCGATGACCATCCTGCGCAATCCCCGCAACGGGCAGGTGCGGGGCATTCTGCGCGACATGCCGGATCCGGGCGCCGCGGTCGCGTTCGCTGCCGGGCCCGGTCTGGAAGTCCTGTTCAGCCGGGGGATACCCGACGCCGCGGCGTGGCGAAGGTGATCAC
>VXOC01000256.1 GCA_009840215.1 Gemmatimonadota bacterium
CACCCGGCCCACCCGAATCGTCCCGAATCACCCTGAACGGAGACTGGAAGTTCCACTGGGTGCCCCGGCCCGACCAGCGCCCGCGCGACTTCTTCGAACCGGCCTTCGACGTTTCCGGCTGGGCGACCATCCCGGTGCCGAGCAACTGGGAGTTCGAAGGCTACGGTCACCCCGTGTACCGCGACGAGTTCTACTCATTCCCGGCCAACCCGCCCTTCATCCCCCACGACGACAACCCGGTGGGTTCTTACCGCCACGACTTCGAGATCCCGCCCGGCTGGGACGGCCGCGAGATCTTCATCAACTTCGACGGGGTCTACTCCGCGTTCTTCGTCTGGGTGAATGGCGAGTACATCGGGTACAGCGAGGGCAGCCGCACGCCGGCCGAGTTCCGGATCACCGAGGCCGTCCGGTCCGGTCCGAATGTGCTGGCCGTCCAGGTCTACCGCTGGAGCGACGGGAGCTACCTGGAGAGCCAGGACTTCTGGCGCGTGAGCGGGATCGACCGCGATGTGTACCTGGTGTCGAGGCCGGCGACGTACCTGCGCGACTTCTTCGCCCGGGCGGAGCTGGACGACGACTACGAAGATGGGCGCCTGCGGCTGACGGTGAAGCTGGCCAACCGGGGGCTGGGGCAGGCCGGCAGGCATGAGGTGATCTTCCAGCTGCGCGACCCCGACGGTGAGTGGGTGTGGGAGGAAGCCGAGGCGCTGGAGGTGGATGTCCCGCTGAATGGTGAAGTGGAGGCGACGGCAAGTCGTGACGTTCCAGGCCCTCGTCACTGGACCGCGGAGACCCCCTCGCTCTACGAGCTGGAGATTTCGGTACAGGGCCCGACGGGCGCGGTCACCGAAATCGTGACCACTCGGGTGGGATTCCGGCGAGTGGAGATCATCGACGGGATCCTGTCCCTGAACGGCCAGCCCATCGTGCTGCGCGGCGTCAACCGCCATGAGCACGACCCGGAACGCGCCCACGTCGTCTCAGAGGCGTCGATGATCGAGGACATCCGCCTGATGAAGCAGCTCAACATCAACGCGGTGCGCGCGGCCCACTACCCCAACGTGCCGCGCTGGTACGAACTCACCGACGAGTACGGCCTCTACGTGGTGGACGAAGCCAACATCGAGTCGCACGGGATGGGATTCGAGCCGGGGGTGACGCTGGCGGGGCGGCCCGACTGGCTGGCCGCGCACATGGACCGCACGGTGCGCATGGTCGAGCGGGACAAGAACCACGCGTCGATCATCGTCTGGTCGCTGGGCAACGAGGCGGGGGACGGGGAGAACTTCGACTCGACGGCGGCGTGGATCCGGGCGCGGGATCCGAGCCGTCCTATCCTGTACGAGCCGTCGGAGGAGCGCGACAACATCGACATAGTGGCGCCGATGTACGTGCGGCCGTACTGGCTGGAGCGGTACGCCCGGTCGGGGGCCGAGAAGCCGTTTCTGCTGGTGGAGTACGCGCACGCGATGGGGAACAGCGTGGGGAATCTGGCCGACTACTGGGCGGTGATCGACGCGCATCCGCAATTGCAGGGCGGGTTCATCTGGGACTGGGTGGACCAGGCGATGCTGGCCACGGACGAGCGGGGGCGGCGGTACTGGGCGTATGGGGGGGACTTCGGCCCTGCGGGGATGCGGAATGACGGGAATTTTCTGGTGAACGGGCTGGTGTCGGCGGACCGGAAGCCGCATCCGCATGCGTGGGAGGTGAAGAAAGTGTACCAGCCGGTGCGGGTGTCGTGGGCGGAGGGAGTACGGGGGTATGTGGTCGTGGTTGAGAATCGGCGGGCATTCAGGGACCTGTCGGACCTGGAGGGGGGATTGGAACTCACGCAGCGGAATGGAGGGTGGTGGCTCTATGTCGGCACCCTGCCCAGGCTTTCAACTCCACCGGGTCGGAGCGATACGGTGGCCCTGCCGGAAATCCCCGTGTTCAGGCTGGGGCCCGGTGATGAAAGCATGCTCAACATCACCTTCAGGACGAGAGAGGACGCACCGCTCGTGCCGGCCGGCCATGTGGTGGCCCGGGAGCAGTTGCACATCACGCACACGCGCCCGGAAGTGGCGCCCATACCCGGCGGCCCCCTGCGCACACTCGAAATGCCCGACGCGATCCAGGTGAGCGGCGACGACTTCACGCTCCGGTTCGACCGTGCGACCGGAATCCTCGCGTCGATGCGGCTCGGCGCCCGCGAGCTCCTCCTCTCGGGCCCGGCCCCCAACTTCTGGCGCGCCCCCACCGACAACGACTACGGGAGCGGTCTTCCGGTGCGGTCGGGGGTGTGGCGGTACGCGGGTCGTCCCCCCGCCCGCCACCTCGACTCCATGACCGTGGCGACAGCCCCCAACGGCTCGCCCGTCACCGTCACCGGCCACTTCTCCCTCCGCTCGATCGGCGCCCGCTACACCCTCTCCCACGAAGTCCACCCCGACGGCACCACCGCCATCTCCGCTCACCTGACCAACGTCGACGAGGACCTCCCCGAGATGCCCCGCTTCGGCACGATCCTCACGCTGCCGGCAGATCTCGAGCACGTCGAGTGGTACGGCCGCGGCCCTCACGAGAACTACTGGGACCGTCGCACGGGAGCCGCCGTCGGCCGCCATGGCGCCCGCGTCTCGGAACTCGCCCACCCCTACGTGCGCCCCCAGGAGACCGGCACCCGCACCGATACGCGCTGGGTCGCGCTCACCGACCACTTCGGCACCGGGCTCATCGTCACGGGGCTGCCCACCGTGTCCTTCTCGGCGCTGCCCCACACCATCGAGGACCTCGACGCGGGGGAGCGAAAGGCAGGGCGCCACTGGGCCGACCTGGTCCCGCGCGAGGATATCACCCTGACCGTCGACTACCGGCAGCAGGGCGTGGGCGGGGACGATTCGTGGGGCGCGGTGGCGCACCATGAGTACACGCTTTGGCCGCGCGAGATGGGGTTCCGCTTCCTGCTGCGGCCATTGCGGCCGGATGAAGATCCGGTCGTTCTGGCGCGCACGGTGCCCGACTCCGCAGCCGCCGACGCCGTCGCCTCACGATCGCTCGCACTGGACCACTTCGGTGAACGCAACCGCGTGCCGCACCTCGCACGAGGCCGCCCGGTCGAGGTCGAACCCGCGTCCTCGTCACGCTACTCGGCCGCGGGCGACGCGGGGCTGGTTGACGGGATGAGGGGCTCGATCGACCGGCGCGGCGGTCACTGGCAGGGCTACCACGCCGACGAGATCACGGCCGTGATCGACCTGGGGGAGGGCGAAGCGGTGGAAGCCGTGAAGGTGGGGTTCCTGCAGCATCCGGGATCGGGGGTGTACTGGCCGCGCCGCGTCGAGGTGGCGGTGAGCGGGGACGGGACCGGGTTCGGGGAGGCGGTGGTGCGTGACGTGGAAGCCGCGCGAACCGGGGAGGAGGGGCCGGTGGGGGGACGGGTCTACGTCGAGGTGCCGATAGCCGGTGCCGGTGTGCGGGCCGTCAGGGTGCGAATCACGGGTTTCGGGACCGTCCCCGACAGCTGGCCCTCTGCGGGAGAAACGGCATGGACGTACGTTGATGAGATCATCGTCAGGTAGGATCCCCGCACCACGGTCACACCATGCACCGAATCACTCCCATCGCCGCTGCCCTCGCAGCAGTCACCCTCGCAACCTGCACCCCTCCGCCAGAGGAACCCGCTCCACCACCCACCGAGCCCGGACTCTTAAACACATCTCCGCCCC
>VXOC01000029.1 GCA_009840215.1 Gemmatimonadota bacterium
CGTGCGAACGAACCCGAATTGCGTGCAACCAGCCTGCAATCATCGGACTGAACCCGCTTTGTCTGCGAACAAGGCCGTCTGGCAAACGGTCCTTTGCCTGACGGTCTGTCGCAACGGCTTGCCGGGACTGATCTTTCTGCGAAGTCTTGTCTGTTTACCGCGTCTGGAAAACACCGTATGGCTTCGTGCGTTGTAATCGGGTTATCAGACAGGTCCCGCATGCTCATCGGCTACGCACGCGTATCGAAAGAAGAACAGAACCTCGACCTCCAGCATGACGCGCTGAGGGCGGTGGGCTGCGAGCGGATCTTCGATGACAAGGCAAGCGGTGCCAGGACGGAACGGCCGGGCCTGAACCGCGCCCTGGAGCAACTCCGCGACGGCGACACGCTGGTCGTATGGCGTCTGGACAGGCTGGGACGGTCCCTGAAGGATCTCATCGCCCGCGCCGAGGAGCTGAAGGAAATGGGTGCCGGGCTTAAGAGCCTCCAGGAGTCGATCGACACCACGTCGAGCGGCGGCCAGCTGATCTTTCACCTGTTCGGCTCCCTGGCCGAGTTCGAGCGCAACCTGATCCGCGAGCGGACCCAGGCCGGCCTGAAGGCTGCACGGGCACGCGGCCGCAAGGGCGGCAGAAAGAAGGCGCTGACCGCCAAGCAGCGCGCCCACGCGGTGGATCTCTACCGGTCGCGCGAGCACACGGTGGCAGAGATCTGCAGCCTGATGGGCATTTCGCGCGCCACGCTCTACGCCTATGTCGGCGAATTCTCCAATGGCTGACAGGGGCGTGCGCATCCCGACGGAGACGCTGCTTGCGCTCAGGACCCGGCTGGCGGGGCTGCCTGCCCGCTCGGCGGTGCGCCGGGAGGAGGTCGGTCGAACGGCCGATCTCTTCGGCGTCAGCCCGTCCACGGTGTACCGCTCGTTGAAGGCCCTGCATCAGCCGAAGGGGCTGAAGCGGGCGGACCGGGGAAAGCCGCGCAGCATCCCGGAGCAGGACCTGGCCCGGTATTGCGAGATCATCGCGGCCCTGAAGATCCGGACGGGCAACAGGAAGGGGCGGCATCTTTCGACGAGCCGGGCCATCGAGCTTCTCGAGGAGCACGGCGTCCAGACGCCGAGCGGGCATGTGCGGCCGCCGCCGGGCCTGCTGAAGCGCTCGACCGTGAACCGGTGGCTGAAGGACTGGGGACTTGACCATCCCCGCATGACAAGGGCCGCGCCGGCCACCCGGTTCGAGGCCCGGCATTCGAACGCCTGCTGGCAGTTCGACATCAGCCCGTCGGACCTGAAGCACGTTTCGCGACCGGCGTGGGTCGATCCCAGTCGCGGCCAGCCCACGATGCAGCTCTTCAGCGTTGTCGATGACCGGTCCGGCACCTCGTACCAGGAATACCGCTGCGTCTACGGCGAGGATGCGGAGAGCGCGCTGCTCTTCCTGTTCAACGCCATGGCACCCAAGGAGGACACCAGCTTCCAGGGCATTCCCGGGATGCTCTACCTCGACAACGGTCCTGTCGCGAAGAGCCTCGTGTTCCAGACCGTGATGGAGCGGCTCGGGGTTGAATGGAAGACGCACATGCCGGCGGGTTCCGACGGCAACCGCGTCACGGCCCGTTCGAAGGGAAAGGTGGAACGGCCCTTCCGGACCGTGAAGGAAGCCCACGAGACGCTTTACCATTTCCATGAGCCGGAGACCGAGGCGGAGGCCAATCTCTGGCTGAGGAACTTCGTCAACCGGTACAACGACAAGCCTCATCGCCGCGAGCCGCACAGCAGGCTCGAGGACTGGCTGGCAAACCTCCCGGACACCGGCATCCGCGAGATGTGCTCCTGGGAGCGCTTCTGCGCCTTTGCTCGCGAACCCGAGCTCCGGACGGTGGCATCGGATTCGCGAATATCCATCGACGGCACGTATTACGAGGTCGACAGCGATCTTGCCGGCGAGGAGGTGCTGCTGTGGCGGGGCCTGTTCGATCACGAGTTGTTCGTGGAATGGGAAGACCGGCGCTACGGCCCCTATCACCCGCACGGCGGGCCGATCCCCCTGCACCGGTATCGCAAGCGCAGGAAGTCTCCGCGGGAGAAGCGCGCCGAATCCGTGGCCAGGCTGGCCGAGGCGATCAGCCTGCCGCGCACGGCCGTTGCCGGCTTCGCCCTGGATGCGCCGGAGGCGGAGGTCGTGCCGTTGCCCAAGGTCAGGTTCAGCGATCCCGACCCGTGGGGGCAGATCGCCTACGAGAACGAGCTCAGCGCGCGCAGGGCGATTTCCCACCAGCTGGACCGGCCGCTCGCCGAACTCTCGCCGGACGATCGCGCCTTCGTAGGCGAGCTGGTTGGCCGGACCCTGAACAAGGCCGACATAGAGGCCGAAATAAGACAGCGCTTTCGGCGCGGACAATGACACGAAGAGGCAGGTCGAATGCTTAGCAGACAGGTCATGAAGCACTTTCACGTCGAGAAGCCATGGAGCCAGGCCGGGTACTACGAGACCGAGCGCCTGGCCCAGTTCCGGGAGGACGTGATCGACGCGATCATCCACGGCCACCTGATCGCCGTCTCGGGTCCGGTGGGCGTCGGAAAGACGATGATGGTCAACCGCCTTCAGGACCAGATCAGGGCGGACAGGAAGATCATCGTGGCGCGCAGCCTCTCGGTGGACAAGCACCGCGTGACCCTGCCCGCCCTGGTCACCGCGCTGTTTCTCGACCTCTCGGGCAAGCCGGAGATGAAGCTGCCGGCCCAGTCCGAACGACGGGAACGGCTGCTTCAGGCAGCGGTTCGGAAGGCCCGCAAGCCGATCGCGCTGTTCATCGACGAGGCCCATGACCTGAACGTCAGCACGTTGAACGGGCTGAAGCGGCTGCGGGAGGTCATCAGTGCCGGAGGCGGCACGCTGTCCATCGTGCTTGTCGGACATCCGCGCCTCCAGAACGACCTGCGCCGCGCCACCATGGAAGAGATCGGCCACCGGACATCGAAGTTCGAGTTCAGCAGCATCGGCGACGAGCGCCGCGAGTTCATGTCCTGGATCCTGGAACAGTGCCTGGAGGACGGGGTCGAGCCGTCAGACGTCTTCGAGGACGCCGCACAGGAGCATTTGGCGGATCGTCTCTCCACGCCCCTGCAATACATCGAGCATCTGGACAGGGCCTTTGCCGATGCATACCGGATGGGTGCGGACAAGGTCACGCGCGCCATCGTGGAAGAGACCATCTCGGCGGGTCTTGACGATCTCGATGCCCGTCTGGCCCGGATCGGGTACGGCCCCAAGGCGCTGTCCGAGCTCACCGACGCCCGCATTCCCGAGATTCGCCGCTTCCTGAAGGGCCGGCTGGACGCCGAACGGACCGACGAGCTCGCCACCATGATGCGCAAGGCGGGACTGCCGATATGACGCCCGAACCGGTAGGACCCCCGTCCTTGCGGCACCTGCAGGAAGCGCGGCGAGAGTGGCGCTGCGCAAGGTCTGGACCGTCCCGCGCGGACCTGTTCGCAAACAATGTGGGTTCGGCCCGATGATTGCAGGCTGGTTGCACGCAATTCGGGTTCGTTCGCACGTAATCCGGGTTTGGCCCTGCCGATAGACGCACATAATTCGGGCCGAAAGTCACGATGAATGCAGGCCAAAGCGATTATGATTGCAGGTCGCTACA
>VXOC01000185.1 GCA_009840215.1 Gemmatimonadota bacterium
CCCACGACTCGGTCATCGATTCTCCGTCTTCCGTTTCGACCGGGTCGAATCGCCGCAGCCATATGGTGCCGTCGGCGGCCCGCATGAGCCGCGCTACCGCCGGGAGATACACCGGCCGGTACATCGCTTCGCGGATCCGGGCTTCGGTGACGGGCTCGCCAAAACCGCTCCAGTCCTCCGTCATCGCGGCCACTGCGGAGTCGAAGCGCTCGGCGGAGAGCGGAACCGGATCGTAGGGCACGGGCGCGGTGAACACGGTGTCTCCGGTCAGGCCGATCTTCGTGACCGTGACGGCGGGGTCTCCGGTGCCGGTCCAGGCCCGGGCCTCGAGCACGAGCAGGCCATCGTTGCCGATCGACGCACTGTAGCCGTCCCCGAAGGGCTGGTTCCCGAACCGGCCTCCGATTCCGTCGTCGTTCATGATCGCGAACTGGTCACGCGGTTCCAGAGGCATGGCCCAGATCTCTGCCAATATGGTGCCGTCCATGTCCATGTGCGCGTACAGCGACTCCGTCAGCGTGCCGTTTGCAATCGCATGCGACCACGCCGGGGAGGTGCCGATGAAGGTCCCGTCGCGCAATGGTGTGCCCGGGCGTGGCGGCGACTGTCCGGCGCTGCCGAATTGGACCTTGGGCGACACCGACCCGAGGAACTCCCCGTCCAGGTCGAAGTAGTTGACGCGGTAGGCATCCATGTCCCAGACCCACAGGGAGTCGCCGAAGAAGCCCAGGCCGGTGGGCTGCTCGAATTCGCCGGGACCCTCTCCCATTCTTCCGATGGTGCCGGCGGGGGCGCCGTCCGGGGTCCAGCGGCGGATCGAGCCCTCTCCCCACTCGAGCGTGTACAGCAATCCGTCCGGTCCCAACGCCATGCCAGCGATGAACCCGATGAGGTAGTCGGGGTCGTCGACCGATCCGATCCTGAGCTCGCGCTCCGACAGGGTCCAGAGGTTGTCCTCGAAGGCGTCGGGGGTGGAGCCGGTGTCGGGCTGGCATCCCCCGGCGATGGTCAGGGCGAGGAGGAGCCCGTACAGTCGCACGGCAGGACGAGGGGGAGGCGGAACCGTCGGCGCTGGTGCAGTTTGTGACATCGTGTTCCCTTTTCCGGGGTGTGAGGGAGGAGAGAATATAACGACAATATTAGTTTTTGCTGGAGACTTGCAATGTCACACCGGTCATACACCGTGGCGGCCGTGATGGTTCTCGCGCTGGCCCCCCACCCCGCCGCCGCCCAGGGCACACTCGAGGGCACCGTGCGCAGCGTGGCCACCGGAGCCACGCTCCCCGGCGCCCGGGTCGGCATCCCCACGCTCAACCTGGGCGCGCTCGCCGACCCGGACGGCCACTACGAGGTCACCGGCATCCCCGCCGGGACCCACACCGTCGAGGTTTCGCTGATCGGCTACACGACCGAGGTTCGCGAAGTCACCATCGCCGACGGCCGGTCCGCCCACCTCGACGTGGAGCTGCACGAGTCGGCCCTGGCGCTGGAAGGTCTGGTCGCGGTCGGGAGCCGGGCCCGCCCACGCACCGCCACCCAGTCCGCCGTCCCCATCGACGCCATCACGGCGCGCGATTTCGTCGAACAGGGTGACACCGACCTGAACGACCTGCTGCGCACCGTGATCCCGTCGTTCAACGTGAACCCCCAGGCGGTGGGCGACGCGGCGCGCATCATTCGGCCCGCCAGCCTGCGCGGCCTGGCCCCGGACCACACGCTCGTGCTCATCAACGGCAAGCGCCGCCACCGGGCCTCGATCATCATGTGGATCGGGGGCGGGTTCGCGGACGGCGCCCAAGGGCCCGACATCTCCGCGATCCCCGCCATCGCGCTCCGCCAGGTGGAAATCCTGCGCGACGGGGCGTCGGCCCAATACGGCTCCGACGCGATCGCGGGCGTCATGAACCTCACCCTGAAGGATGCGCCCTCCGGCGGCAGCTTCGCGGTGCGCACGGGCACCTACTGGGAGGGCGACGGCGAGTCGTACACCCTGTCGGGCAACATCGGGCTGCCGTTGGGCAGGAACGGCTTCGCCAACCTGAGTGCCGAGTACGGGGCCTCCAACCCGACCAGCCGCAGCGTGCAGCGCGCGGACGCGGCCGCGCTGATCGCGGCGGGCAACACCCACGTGCGCGACCCGGCCCAGATCTGGGGCGCGCACGACGTGGACAACGACCTGAAGCTGTGGGGCAACTTCGGCCGCTTCTTCGGCGACGGGCTGCAGCTCTACGGGCACGCCAACTACGCGGGCGAAACGGTGACGGGGGGGTTCTTCTACCGCAATCCCAACACGCGCGCGGGCGTGTACAGCATAGACGGCGGCCGGACGCTGCTGGTGGGCGACGTGCTCGACGCAGAGGACGGGGTGCTGGACGGTTCCGCGGGCTGCCCGGTCGTCGAGATCGTCGACCACGTCCCCGATCCGGTCGCGCTGGCCCGCGTGCTGAAGGACCCCAACTGCTTCACCTTCCAGGAGATGTTCAAGGGTGGCTTCACGCCGCAGTTCGGCGGCGATGCGCGGGACGCGTCGATGGTGGCGGGGCTGCGCGGCGATACGCGCGCCGGGCTCCAGTGGGACGTGAGCGGCGGGTTCGGCCAGCACCTGGTCGACTTTTTCATCTACAACACGGTGAACGCGTCGCTGGGTCCCCAGTCTCCCGATTCCTTCGACCCCGGTGTGTACGCGCAGACGGAATACAGCGTGAACGCCGACATCTCGTATCGCGTCAACGGCATGGTCAACGTGGCGGGCGGTGCCGAGTTCCGCGACGAGCACTTCGAGATCGGGATCGGGGAGACGGCATCGTGGGAGATCGGCCCCTTCGCCGCGCAGGGGTTCAGCTCGGGGTCCAACGGGTTTCCGGGCTTCAGCGACATCGCCGCCGGCGGCTGGCACCGGACCAACTTCGCGGCCTACGGCGACCTGGAGGCGCGCGCCCGGGACGACCGCTGGACTTTGGGCGGCGCCGCGCGCATCGAGCGCTTCGAGGACTTCGGGACGACCGCGAACTGGAAGCTGGCGGGGCGCTACGGCCTCACGAGCGCGCTGGCGGTCCGCGGCAGCGCCAGCACCGGCTTCCGGGCCCCGACCCCGGGGCAGCAGAACGCTTTCAACGTGTCCACCCAGTTTGATCGCGATCTGCAGGAGCTGGTGAACAACGGCACCATCCCGTCGACCTCGCCGGTGGCGGCGATCAAGGGAGGGCGTCCGCTGAACGCCGAGAAATCGGTGAACGCGAGCCTCGGCACGGTCGTGGATGCGGGCGCGTTCTCCCTGTCGGCCGACTACTTCCGCGTGGCGGTGTCGGACCGGCTGGCGCTGAGCAGGGTCTTCGCCCTGACCGAGGCCGAGGCCGAGCAGCTGATCTCGGAGGGGATCACCAGTGCGAAGAACCTGGCGAACTTCCGCTTCTTCACCAACGAGTTCGACACGCGCACCCAGGGTGTGGACGTGGTGGCGTCGTTCGTTCCCGGCGGGTCGGGGGGGGACGCCGAGCTGAGCCTGGCCTTCAACCACACCCGCACGAGGGTGACGGAGTACAACCCGGATGTCCTGAACGAGACCCGCATCAAGCAGCTCGAGGATGCCCTGCCGGGGACGCGGTGGACGGTGGGGGGGAGGCG
>VXOC01000087.1 GCA_009840215.1 Gemmatimonadota bacterium
GTGGTGGGGGGGGAGGGGAACGGCGGCGTGATTGTTCCCGCGCTGCACCACACGCGCGACGCACCGGTGGGGGCCGCGCTGTTGCTCCAATACCTGGCCGACGAGGCCGATGTCCCCCTTTCCGAACGGATCGCCCGTCTCCCCTCGTACCGCATCGTGAAGGAGAAGGTGAGCTTTCCGCGCGAGCGCCTGGACGACGCCTATGCGGCACTCGTCCGCCACCTCCCGGCGGGTGACTCCGACCGCAGCGACGGCCTGCGCCTGGAATGGCCAACCGAGGCCAGCTGGCTCCATGTCAGGCCCTCCGGCACCGAGCCGGTCGTGCGGCTGATCGCCGAGGCCCGCGAGGCCGCATCCGCCCGCTCGCTGGTGGACGGCGCCCGCAGCACTCTCCGGACCGTGGCAGCCACCTGACATGTGCGGCATCATCGGCTACGTGGGCCCCCGCCCGGCCGGTCCCATACTCCTGGAGGGACTCAAGCGGCTTGAATACCGCGGCTACGACTCGGCCGGGCTGGCGATCCTGTCCCCCGAAGATGCCCTGACCGTCGAGAAACAGCCCGGCAAGATCTCCGAACTGGAAGATTCCCTCAACGGCCGGCTCCCATCCGGTCACTGCGGGATCGCGCACACCCGCTGGGCCACGCACGGTCCCCCGACCCAGGCCAACGCCCACCCGCACCTGTCGCCCTCGCAGGACATCGCGCTGGTTCACAACGGGATCATCGAGAGCGCGGCCCACCAGCGGCCCTGGCTGCGCGACATGGGGTACGAGTTCCGCTCCCAGACCGACACCGAGGTGCTGGTCCACCTCATCGACCTCGCGTTCCGCGACACGGACCGCCTCGAGGACGCGGTGGCGGCCGCGCTGGCCCGCGTCGAGGGGACGTACGGCATCGCGGTGGTGAGTTCGCGCGACCCCGGCAAGATCGTGGTCGCACGCAACGGCAGCCCCGTTCTGCTCGGGATCGGTGCCAAGGACGAGTACTTCGTCGCCTCAGACGCGGCCGCCGTCGTCGCCCATACCCAGCGCGTGGTGCGGCTTCGCGACGGCGACTCGGCCGTCCTGAGCCGGGAAGGGTACCGCACCTTCGACCCGGCGCGGCGCGCGGTGCGGCGCGGGGCGCAGATCGTCACGTGGAGCGCGGAAGAGATCGGGAAGGGCGGCTACGACCACTTCATGTACAAGGAGATCCGGGAGCAGCCGTCCTCGCTGCGCGACGTGATGCGGGGCCGGCTCCTGGAGGAGGAGGGGGGATCCCGGCTGGGCGGCCTGGCCAAGGCGGAGAAGCACCTGCTCGCCGCGGACCGGATCGTCATCACCGCCTGCGGCACCAGCTGGCACGCCGGCCTGATCGGCGCCTACATGCTCGAGGAACTCGCCCGGATCCCGGTCACGGTCGAATACGCGTCCGAGTTCCGGTATCGGAATGCGGTTCTGAGCCCGGGGGCGCTGGTGCTGGGGATCAGCCAGTCCGGCGAGACCGCCGACACCCTGGCCGCGCTCCGGGAGGCGCGCAGGCGGGGCTGCCGAACGATGGGGATCGTCAACGTGGTGGGCTCCAGCGTCGCCGCCGAGACGGACTTCGGCGTCTACCTTCACGCGGGACCCGAGATCGGGGTCGCCTCCACCAAGGCCTTCTCCAGCCAGATCGTCGCGCTGGCGCTCTTCACCCTCTACCTGGCGCGGCGGCGCACCATGTCGATCCTGGAGGGGCGCGAGATGGTCCGGGCGCTCAAGGAG
This sequence comes from Gemmatimonadota bacterium, assembly GCA_009840215.1. Taxonomy (GTDB): domain Bacteria; phylum Gemmatimonadota; class Gemmatimonadetes; order Longimicrobiales; family Gaopeijiaceae; genus Bin94. The sequence continues at coordinate 1,745 of VXOC01000087.1, forward strand.
TTGCCCGGCCAGGTTGAAGAGACGCTGAAGATCGACGGACAGATCCGGAAGCTCGCCCGCATGTACCGGGACGCGCCCAACTTCCTCTACCTGGGCCGCGGCTACCAGTTCCCGGTGGCCCTCGAGGGCGCTCTCAAGATGAAGGAGGTAAGCTACATTCACGCAGAAGGTTATCCCGCTGCGGAAATGAAGCACGGGCCCATCGCGCTGATCGACGAGAACATGCCCGTGGTGGTGCTCGCGCCCAGGGACACGGTCTACGCCAAGACCCTGTCGAACATCGAGGAGGTGCGGGCGCGGCACGGGCGCGTCATCGCCGTGGTCAACGACCGGAACGACGAGGTGACCGCCCACGCCGACGAGCGCATCGTGATCCCCTCGACGATTCCGGCGCTCATGCCCGTCCTGGCCACAGTGCCGCTGCAGCTGCTCGCCTACCACGTGGCGGTGCTCCGCGGCTGCGACGTCGACCAGCCGCGCAACCTGGCCAAGTCGGTGACGGTCGAGTGAGGGTCGTCCTGCAGCGGGTCTCGGAGGCGTCGGTGCGGATCGGGGGCGAGACGGTGGGCGCGATCGGGCCGGGGCTCGTGGTGCTGGCCGGGTTCCACAACGGGGACGACGACGATACGGTGGCGTGGATGGCCGAGAAGGTGGCGAATCTTCGAATCTTTGGGGACGACCAGGGGCGCATGAACCGTTCCCTGCTCGACATCGGCGGCGAGGCGCTCGTCGTGAGCCAGTTCACACTTTACGGAGACGCGCGCAAGGGGCGGCGGCCGTCGTTCATCAAGGCGGCGCGGCCGGAGATCGCGGTGCCGCTCCACGAGTCGTTCGTGGAGGCGCTGGGGCGGATTCTGCCGGACCCGGTGCAGACGGGGGAATTCGGCGCGATGATGGAGGTCGGGCTGGTCAACGACGGCCCCGTCACGCTGGTGATCGAGCGATGACGGGCTCGAACGGGGTGCCGATCGTACTCGCCTCGGAGTCGCCTCGCCGGGCCGACGTGCTGCGCATGCTGGGGCTGTCCTTCCGGGTGGTCCCTGCCGGGGTGGAGGAGCGCATTGGTGTGGTCGAGTCCCCGCACGACTATGTGGAGCGGCTGGCGCGCGAGAAGGTGGCGGAGGTCGTGGCCGGCAACCCGGACGCGCTGGTGGTGGGCGGGGACACGGTCGTGGTACTGGATGGGCGGGTTCTGGAGAAGCCCTAAGGGCCCGTCCACGCCGTGGAGATGCTGACTTCGCTCGCGGGTCGTACACACCGTGTGTATAGCGGGCTGGCAGTTGCCGGGAACGGAAAGATGGAGTCGCGCGTGGCCCGGGCGGGGGTGACCTTCCGCCCCGTGACGCGGGACCTGATCGAGCGGTATGTGGATACGGGGGAGCCGCTGGACAAGGCGGGCTCGTACGGGATTCAGGGGTATGGGGCCGCGCTGGTCGACCGGGTGGAGGGGGACTATTTCACGGTGGTCGGGATGTCGGTGGCTGCGTTTGTGGGTGTGTTGCCGCGGGTGGGGCTGGAGTATCGGCCGGGTGCGATTGTGCCGGTGTCGGTGGGGGGGGAGGGGGGATTGGCTGAGGAGGCGGTCTTGTCGGAAGAGGAGGCACTGTTGGAGGAGGGGGCGGAGGAGGTGGGCGAATGAGCGGTGGCGCGGTGCTCGCGCTGGACCAGGGGACGACCGGGTCGGCGGCGCTGGTGGTGTCGGCGGAGGGTGACGTGCTGGGCCGGGCATATTCCGAGTTCGCGCAGCATTTTCCGCGTCCCGGGTGGGTCGAGCACGACGCGGAGGAGATCTGGAGGGTGACGGCAAGGGTGGCCCGGGAGGCGATCGCGGCCGCGGGGGTGGAGG
>VXOC01000241.1 GCA_009840215.1 Gemmatimonadota bacterium
ATAAGAGTCAGGTCATCGTCCCCACCCACCTCGTCGAAACCACCGAAACCCTCCACCTCGGCGGCCGCGAGATCCGTCTTCTCTTCCTGGGCCGCGCCCACACCGGCGGCGACCTCGTGGTCCACCTCCCCGCCGAGAGGATCCTCTTCATGAGCGAGGCCTACCTGCACCGGGTCTTCCCCGCCATGCGCTCCGCCTACCCGAGCGAATGGGTCGCGATGATCGAGGCCGCGCAGGCCCTCGATGTCGACATCTTCGTCCCCGGCCACGGTTTCGTCGATTCGCCCGAGGTGCTCGCCGAGGAGCTGGAGACCTACCGCCTGGCCCTCGTCCAGGTGATCGAGGAGGCCACCCGGCTCCACACCGCCGGTCTCACGCTGGAGCAAGCCGTCGAGCGGGCCGATTTCGGCGACCTCGAGACCTGGTCCCTCCGCTCCAGCCAGGCCCCGCGCGCCATCGGCCGCGTCTACATGGAGCTGAACGGCGAGCTGCCGCCCGCATGAGTGCCTTGCGGGGCCAGGTCCGCCCGTCAGCCATTCGCCCCGCGGACCACGAGCCCTCCAACCACTGGCCCCGCCACCCCGCACCTGCGTATTCTCATCCCTGCCTCACCCGACCCATCATCCCCCTGCTCATCCCGGATCCATCCTGGAGGACCATGTGAAATCGACACTTCGGGCCACTACCGCCGATCCGGCGCTCCCCTCGCGGACCATCCTCCGCGCCAACACCCCGATTCGGGCGGCCGCCCTCCTCACCGTCGCGGCCGCGCTGGCCACGCAAGCCCTCTCCGCCCAGCAGTCCGAATGGCGCTACTGGGGCGCCGACGCCGCCAGCACCCGCTACTCCCCCCTCGACCAGATCGACGCGTCGAACTTCGAGCAGCTGGAGGTCGCCTGGATCTGGCGCGCCGACAACTACAGCCCCTCGCGCGGCGAGATGCTGCGGGCCACGCCCATCTACGTGGATGGCACGCTCTACTCGGTGGCCGGCAGCCGGCGGACCGCGGTGGCGATCGATCCCGCCACCGGCGAGACCCTATGGACCTTCCGCGAGCCCACCACCAAGCGGTGGGAGGACTCGATGCGGAAGAACTACGGCAAGGGCGTCGCCTACGCGGAGGTGGACGGCCGTCCCATGATCTACCTGGTCACGCCCGCCTTCTTCATGCACGCGCTCGATCCGGCGACCGGGCGGAAGATCACCTCCTTCGGCAAGGGCGGCACCGTCGACCTCCTCGGCGACCTCGGCCGCTGGGACCACCATCCTACCGAGGGAATCCCCTTCGAGGTCGGCTACATCACAAACTCGTCGCCGCCGATCGTGGTCAACGGGGTGGTCGTGGTCGGCAATTCCCACGAACAGGGGTACTACCAGTACCTCCAGGAGAACGTGCCGGGGAACATCCTCGCCTACGACGCCGGCACCGGCGAGCACCTCTGGACCTTCAACGTGATCCCGCAGGAGGGCGAATTCGGCAACGACACCTGGGAGAACGACGCCTGGAAGTGGACCGGCAACGTCTCCGCGTGGGCCCCGCTCTCCGCCGACCCCGAACTCGGCCTCGTCTACGTCGTGACCGACCCGCCCCCCGTCGACTACTACGGCGGCTTCCACCCGGGCGACAATCTCTTCTCGACCAGCATCCTGGCCCTCGACGTAAGGACCGGCGAGCGCCGCTGGCACTTCCAGACCGTGCACCACGACGTCTGGAACTACGACAACCCGACCGCGCCCAACCTGGTCGACATCACGGTGGACGGACGTGATATCAAGGCGCTGGTGCAGGTGACCAAGCAGGGCTGGGCGTACGTCCTCGACCGCGAGACCGGCACGCCCGTGTGGCCGATCGAGGAGCGCGACGTGCCACAGTCCGACGTCCCCGGCGAGAAGCTGTCCCCCACCCAGCCCTTCGTGACGCGGCCCGCCCCCTTCGAGATGCAGGGCATCACCGAGGACGACCTGATCGACTTCACCCCCGAGCTGCGCGCCGAGGCGCTCGAGATCGTGGGGGACTACCGGCTGGGTCCGCTCTTCAATCCCCCCGCGGTCGGCGACGACCGCCCCTCGATCCACTGCCCGGGCGCCAACGGCGGCGCCAACATCCCCGGCGGAGCGGCGGTCGACCCCGAGACCGGCATTCTCTACGTCGCCTCGACGCGGGGCTGCAGCGCTCCCCGGCTCTTCCCGGGCGTCGAGCGCGATTCGACTGCGAACGTGGCCTGGGTGACGCTCGGTCCGGGCGGCGCCCGTGGTCCCCAGCGCCTCCCGCTGGTCAAGCCGCCCTACGGCACCATCACCGCGATCGACCTCAACACCGGCGACCACATCTGGCAGATTCCCAACGGGACCACCCCGGACAGAATTCGGGACCACCCCGCGCTCGCGGGCGTCGACATCGGCAACACCGGCGCCCCGGCGCACGCGACCAAGCTGGTCACCAGGAACCTTCTCATGTACGGCGAGGGACGGGGCGCCGCACCCATCTTCCGCGCCGTCGACAAGATGACCGGCGAGGAGCTGGGCGCCGTCGAGCTCCCCGGTTCCACCATTACCGCGCCGATGACCTACATGCACGAAGGCAGCCAGTACGTGGCCGTCGCGATCCGCCTGCCGGACGGCGAGTACGGCCTGGTGTCGCTCCGGCTGCCGGAGTAGGGGCGTCGTGCATGGGGCCGTGCGGAGGCGCTTAGTAAACCAGACATGACATTTAGTAAAGTAGAGTTTACATGGGATCAAGTACGATGACCCGAGCGACAACTGCGTTGACCACGCTGACCGGCCTCCTCCTGGCCCAGGGATGCCTGCAGGATGCCCCGCCCCCCGACCACACTGCCGTCTTCACCGGCGCCGCCGGCGAGTGGATCGACCTCTCCCACGCCTTCGGCCCCTCCACCATCTACTGGCCCACCGACACGGCCGGCTTCCAGCTCACCGAACTGGCGTACGGCCACACCGAGGGCGGGTTCTTCTACGCGTCGTACGCCTTCTCATCGGCCGAACACGGCGGCACCCACCTCGACGCGCCCATCCACTTCGCGGAGGGGCGCATGACGGCGGACGAGATCCCGCTGTCGAGCCTGATCACCACGGCGTCGGTGGTCGATGTCTCGGCCAGGGCCGACGCCGATCCCGACTACCAGCTCACGGTCGAGGATCTCTCCGCGTGGGAGGCCGAGCATGGCGAGCTCGCCGACGGAACGGCGCTGCTGATCCGCACGGGGTGGTCGTCGCGCTGGGGGGACCGCGCGGCCTACCTGGGCACGGATCTCACCGGGCCCGAGGCGGTGCCGGAGCTGCACTTTCCCGGGATCGGGCCCGAGGCCGCGCAGTGGCTGGTGGACAATCGGAGGGTCGCGGCGGTGGGGCTCGACACGCCCAGCATCGACTACGGCCAGTCGAGCGACTTCCGGTCGCATGTGATTCTGTACGAGCAGAACATCGTGGGGTTCGAGAACCTGACGAACCTGGACCGGCTGCCGGCGACGGGCGCAGGCGTCGTGGCGTTGCCGATGAAGATCGAGGGGGGGAGTGGTGGGCCGCTCAGGGTGGTGGCTGTAAATAATACACAACAACCAACC
>VXOC01000150.1 GCA_009840215.1 Gemmatimonadota bacterium
CCCCCCGCCCCCCCCCCCCCCCCCCCCCGCCGGGCGCGGGGGTTGGGGGGGGGGGGGCCGCGGGCGCGGTCGGGGGCGGGCCGCGTGCACCGTTTCATGTTGATCGACGGCGACTGGCAGGCCGCGGCTCTCGACGCGCCCGAAGCCCGGCCGGACGCGGCCCTTGGATCTGCGGTCGCGATCGGCACGAGCGCCGCGGTCGTGGGCGCTCCGGGAACGGACGGCGGTTACGGTGCGGCGCTGGTTTTCCGCCGCGATCCGGGCGGACCCTGGAGCGACCCCGAGTGGCTCCGCCCCGGTCCGGGCCCGGATGCCGTGACGGAGGGCGAGGTGCGCTGCGACGAGGGCGCGGCGGCGGGGTTCTCCTGCGAGGGCGTGGATCTGCTCGCTTTCCTGCCGACCTCGGCGATCGGCGGCGAACCGTGGGAGCGTGTCAGCGACGTGTGGGGATGGACGGACCCCGAGACGGGACGCGAATACGCGCTGGTGGGGCGGAGCGGCGGGGCGGCGATCGTCGACGTGAGCGATCCCGCCGGCCCGAGGTACGTCGGCGTAGTCCCGGCCAACCCCAGCGGCGCCCGCGACCTCAAGGTCTACGCCGACCACCTCTTCTTCACCGGCGACGGGGCCGGCGACCACGGCCTGGTCGTCTTCGACCTCACGCGGCTGCGGGATGCGCCCGCCGAACCGTCGCGGTTCCAGCCCGACGCGGTCTACGACGGCATCGCCAGCGCCCACAACCTGGTCCTCGACCCGGAGAGCGGCTTCGCATTCCCCGTGGGGGCCAGCGGGGGCGGCCAGACCTGCGGGGGCGGGCTCCACATGGTGGATGTGCGGGACCCGAAATCACCCGTCTTTGCGGGCTGCTTCACCGACACCGAGGGACTCATCTACCAGGGACGCACGCACGACGCCCAGTGCGTCGTCTACCGGGGCCCGGACGATCGCTATCACGGCAGGCAGCTCTGCTTCGCATCCAACGAGACCGCGCTCAGGATCATCGACGTCACCGACAAGGAGGCGCCCACGCCCATCGGCACGGCCACCTACCCCGGGCTCGCCTACGTGCACCAGGGATGGCTCACCGACGATCACCGCTACTACTACCTGGACGACGAACTCGACGAGCTGGTGGGCACCACGCCGAAGACGCGGACCTACATCTTCGACATCGGCGAGCTGGACGACCCGCTTCTGGTCGGCAGCGTGGACGGGCCCTCCGGCGCCACCGACCACAATCTCTACGTGAAGGGGGACCGGATGTACCAGGCCAACTACCAGGCCGGCTTCCGTCTCCTGGACATCAGCGATCCCGAAGCGCCGGTCGAAATCGGCTGGTTCGACACCACACCCTACGAGGGCGACCCACCCGGCTTCGTGGGCGCATGGACCGCGTACCCCTTCTTCGAGAGCGGCACGGTGATCGTGACCAGCATGTACGAGGGAGTGTTCCTGCTGCGGCCCCAGCCGCGGCGGCTGATCCCGTAGGCAACGAACCGCATGTCGGACGGAGAAGAGGCGCCGGGCGGATTCGAACCGCCGAATGGAGGTTTTGCAGACCTCTGCCTTACCCCTTGGCTACGGCGCCGACACGAAGGGGGCGCCCGGCAACGGCCGTCGCCCCCCGGCAGTCCGTGGAACAATCCCGACCGGTCTTCGAACGGATTCATCCAGGGACTGCCAACCGGTCTATCAGAGCGGGAAACCGGACTCGAACCGGCGACCCCCACCTTGGCAAGGTGGTGCTCTACCAACTGAGCTATTCCCGCTGGGCCTGCTCGTTCGCGGCAACCCGGCTTTCCGGGAACGACATCCAAGGGACCGAGCCGCGCCGAACGGGACTAGTACCCTAGACGCGGGACCACATGCTGTCAAGCGCCGAACGCCGGTTTGGCCACGCGGTTCGCCAGCCGCGCGGGCGGCATTATCTTGTCTCCTGCAACCCCGCGGAGCGGCCGTCCGAACGCGGGGCCAACGACAACCCGGATGCGCCGTGCACCGTACCTCAATCAACCGAGCAGCCCGTCGAAAAAGAAACCACGGCATTCGACCGGCGGCGTATCCGGACGTGTTGGTTCACGGGCTGCTGGGAGTGCTTCTCTGCGCCACGCTCGCACCCGGGTTCGCGGCCGCCCAGGAGCCGTACTCGCCTCTCGTCCCGCGGGGCAAGCTCCGGCTTGAAATCCTGGGGGAATATTCCTCGTTCTCGTCCCGGTACCGCACGTGGACGGGAGGGTCGTCGGTCAGGGAGGGGCTGGAGGACCTGAGCGATCCCTTCTCCGGCCAGGCGGGGGCGAGGGTTTTCCCGCTGCTCGGTCCCGTTGAGGAAGCGGTGCGCGAGGCGCTGGGCGACGACTACAGCATCAGCCTGGGGACCATGGCTTCGTTCATGGAGAAGAACACCGCCCGCGTGCCCGTATCCCTTGATGTGGGGATCTTCGATTGGCTCACCGCGGGGGTAACGGTTCCCGCCGTCCAGCCCGAGACCGAGTTCACCTTCCACTTCCTGGCCGATTCGACCGGCGCCAACGCCGGGTTCGGACCGGGCGACGGGGCGGCGTCGGGGTTCCTGTCGGGCCTCGGAAGATCGATCGACGCATTCGGCGCCTTTCGCGACATGGTCTGCACCGCGGATCCGTCCTCGCCCGAATGCCTGGACGCCACCGCAGTGCTGGACGACGCGTTGAGCTTCCAGGGCGGGCTTTCGGCCATGTATGGAACCCTGTTCGCACCGCTCGGCCAGTCCGCGGCCGGCATGGCGCTCCAGGCGCGCCTCGCCGCACTGGCCATGGCCTTCGAGGCGGCGGGCGTGACGGGCGTCCCGGGGTCCGTGCCCCTGGCCAACGCCTTTCTTTCCCCCGAGGACATCATGGAGATGGTCACCGATCCGGCCTACGGCATCGGCGCGGCCCATCCCCTGGGGCATTGGCGGCCCCTTTGGGGACTGGGCGACATCGAGGTGCGTACGGACGCGCAGCTGCTGGAATCAGGCACCCCCGACGGCCCGCGTCACGTCATCGCGGGTGCGGGTGCGCGTGTCCGTCTCCCCACCGGGACGCAGGACGACCCCGCCAACTTCGTGGACGCCGCAACCGGAGACGCACAGATCGACGTGGAAGTGCGGGGCTGGATGAACGGTCGCTGGACGGACAGCTTCGGGCTCTGGGCGGACTTCCGCTACGGCATCCAGCTGCCGGGAACCACGGAGCGACGCGTCTTCTCTCCCGACTTCACCTTCGCCCCGGCGTCCTCCCAGCTTCAGCTGGACTGGGACCCCGGAGACTACCAGTTCGTCGAGCTGGCACCGTGGTTCCGGTTCGTGAGATCGATGACGGTGGTCGCCGGCTACCGCTACTACCGCAAGGGACGCGACAGTTTCACCAGACCGGCCACCGCCGAAACCGGGTCCGTACAGGCCGCCGGGGCTCAGGATCCGGAGATCCTGGTGCCGCACAGTGGCGCCTCGTCAAGCCGGATCACCTTCGGGCTGGTGTACAACCGGGACGTACCCGCCGGGGACGGAACGAGGGGTGGACCGCTCGAGATACGCCTGCTGTACCGGGGAGTGGTGGGGGGG
>VXOC01000247.1 GCA_009840215.1 Gemmatimonadota bacterium
AGACACCACAAAACACATACTCCGACATCCCACCAGCACCCACCGCCCACCCACCGCCCCCCCACTACGACGCCCGCGCCTGGGCCGAGCGGACCCTCGAAACCCTGACGCTGGAAGAAAAGGTCGGCCAGCTCATGATGCCCTGGCTCCTGGGCGACTTCGCGCCGGAAGGCTCTGCGGCCGGCGAGCGGGCGCGCGCGATGGTCGAGGAGCACCAGGTCGGCGGCATCATCATCTCCGTAGGATCGCCTACGGAGGTGGCCGCGAAGCTGAACTGGCTGCAGTCGCTGTCCGATCTGCCCCTGCTGGTGAGCGCCGACCTGGAGGCGGGCGCGGGGTTCCGCTTCGACGGGGTGGTGCACGCGCCGACCAACATCTGGCTCGGCGGCGCGACGCGGTTCCCGGCGCTGATGGCGCTCGGCGCGTCCGGCGACCCCGGGCTGGCCTACGAGATGGGCAGGGTCACCGCGCTGGAGGCGCGCGCGATCGGGGTGCACGTCCCCTTCGCGCCCGTTCTCGATGTCAACAACAACCCCGAGAACCCGGTCATCAACGTGCGCTCCTTCGGGGAGGATCCGGAGCAGGTGGGTCTGCTCGGGGCGGCGTTCGTGCGCGGCCTGCAGGACCACGGTGCGATCGCCACCGCCAAGCACTTCCCCGGCCACGGCGACACCGGGGTCGACTCGCACATTTCGCTGCCGGTCATCCGGGTGAGCCGCGAGCGCATGGACTCGGTCGAGCTGCTCCCCTTCCGCCGCGCGGTCGAGGCGGGGCTGGGCGCGATCATGACCGCGCACATCACGGTGCCGGAGATGACCGGGGCGCGCACGCCCGCCACTCTGGCCCCCGCCGTGCTGACCGAGCTGCTCCGCGACGAGATGCGGTTCGGCGGCCTGGTCTTCACCGACGCGATGGACATGGGCGCGGTCGACCGCCTCTACGAGCGCGGCGAGGCGGCTGTCAGGGCCCTCGAGGCCGGCGCCGACGTGATCCTCATGCCACCCGACCTGGAGGCGGCCCGTAACGGGATCGTGGAGGCGGTGCGCTCCGGGCGCTTGAGCGAGGAGCGCGTCGACCGTTCGGTGCTGCGCATCCTGGCGGCGAAGGAGAGGGTGGGGCTGCAGCGGCAGCGGATCGTCGATCTGGACCGCATGCGCGCGGTGGTGGGCGTGCGGTCGCACCTGGCCGTGGCGCGGGAGGTGGCCAACCGTTCCGTGACGGTGCTGAAGGACGAGCGCGAACTCCTCCCGCTCCTGGGGACGCCGACCGCCAACGTGTACTCGGTCACGTACCGGCGCCCGAACGACCTGCGCGGCGGCCGGGCCTTCAACGCGGGGCTGCGCCAGACCTACCGGCGGCTCCGGACCGCGTACGTGGAACCGGAGACGACGAGGGAGGAGTACGACCGGATCCTGTCCCGCGCGCGCGGCATGAACCTCACCGTCGTGTCGCTGCACGTGGGGGTGCGCACCGCGTCGGGGTCGGTTGCGCTGCCCGAGGAGGCCGTCCGGTTCGTGAAGATGCTGGCCCGTTCGCCCCGGCCGCACATCGTGGTGGCCTTCGGCAATCCATACCTGCTCTCGGAGTTTCCCGAAGTGGGGACCTACCTGACCGCATGGTCGGGGATTCCGGTCGCCGAACGTGCCGCCGCCGACGCGATTCTGGGGCGGATCGCGGTGACGGGGAAGGCGCCCACGCGCATCGCCGGCTTCGAGATCGGGGACGGGCTGATGATCGAGGCGAAAGGGGACAACGGGAGGTGAGGTCCGCGCCCCTGCTCCTTCTGGTCGCCCTCGTTTCCTGCACCGGCGCGGCCACCTCCCCGTCCGCCATGCCCGTGCCCGCGCCCGCCCCGCGCTCCCCCAACCCTTCCCACCCCCCCGCTGCCCGCCGCGGGGTCGACCAAAACCACGCCACCCAGACCTTACGTCAGGCTGTCGCCCAGCTCGTCATCCCCTGGATCCCCGGCGGCTACGCCTCCGAGAGCGACCCGGACTTCCAGGACCTCCTCGGGTGGGTCGAGCAGGGTCTCGGCGGCGTGTCGATCTCCATCGGCGTGCCGGACGCCTATGTCGCCAAGCTCAACCGTCTCCAGTCGCGCGCCCGGATCCCGCTCCTGGTCACCTCGGACTTCGAGAACGGCGGCCCGGGGATGCGGATCAACCACAGCTACGCCATCCCGTCGCTCCTGGCCCAGGGCGGGGGGACGAGCTTCCCGCCGACGATGGCCTTCGGGGCCGCGGGAGACGAGGAGCTGGCCTTCGAGTACGGCCGGATCACCGCTGTCGAGGCGCGCGCGGTGGGCGTGCACTGGCTCTTCGCGCCGGTGCTGGACGTGAACAGCAACCCCGAGAACCCGGTCATCAACACGCGCTCACTCGGCGAGGATCCCGGCGTGGTGGCCCGACTGGGCGCCGCCTTCATCCGTGGCGCGCGGGCCGGCGGCGCGCTCACGACCGCCAAGCATTTCCCGGGCCACGGCGACACACGCACCGATTCGCACATCGAGCTGCCGGTCATCGGGGCGGACCGCGAGCGTCTCGACCGTGTGGAACTCGTCCCCTTCCGCACGGCTGTCGACGCGGGGGTGGACGCCGTGATGACCGCGCATGTGGCGGTGCCGGGCGTGCTTGGCGACAACCGCCCCGCGACGATGTCCCCCGAGCTCATGACCGACCTGCTGCGCGGCGAGATGGGCTTCGACGGCATCCTCTTCACCGACGCGCTCCGCATGGGCGCGATCACCGACGGGTACGGGGCGGGCGAGGCCGCGGTGGTCGCGCTCGAGGCGGGGTCGGACGTGGTGCTCGCGCCGGACGGGATCGGCGTGACGATCGAGGCGGTGACGGCGGCGGTGGAGTCGGGCCGCATCACGCGGGAGCGGATCGACCGTTCGGTGCGGCGGCTGCTCGAGGCGAAGGCACGGCTGGGGCTTCAGCATGGGGCGCAGGTGGATCCGGCCACGGTGGCCACGCGTGTTGGCACGGCCGAGCACCGCGCAATGGCTGAACGGGCGGCCGCCGCGTCGCTCACACTGGTGCGCGACCGGGACAACGTACTGCCGGTGGCGCCCGGGTCGAGGATTCTGAGCGTGACGTACGCGCGGCCGGACGCGCTCCTGGCCGGCCGCACCTTCGACGCGACGCTCCGTCCCTTCGCCGCCGGGATGTCCACCGCGCGGGTGGGCCCGGACACACCCTGGCCGGTCTACGACTCGCTCCTGCACGCCGCCCGCGCCGTGGACGCGGTGGTCGTGGCCGCGTATGTGCCGCCGCGTTCCGGGGTGGGGTCGGTGGGCGTTCCCGCCGCGTTCCGCGCCTTCGTGGACCGGGTGCACGGGCTCGGCGGCCCGCGCGTGGCGATCGTCTCGTTCGGGAGCCCGTACCTGCTGGCGGCTTTCCCGGACGCGGGCACGTACATGGTCGCGTGGGGCGGTTGGGAGGTGTCGCAACGCGCCGCCGCGAGGGCGGTGACGGGGGCGGCGGCGGTGACGGGGCGTCTGCCGATCTCGATTCCGCCGCTGCATCGCGTGGGGGAGGGGCTGGACCGGGGTGTCGTGGAGATGGTGGC
>VXOC01000098.1 GCA_009840215.1 Gemmatimonadota bacterium
CGATCGCGGCCCCCGCACTCCCCCCCGTCGCGAGCAGATCGTCGATCACCAGCACCCGCGTCCCCTCCCCGATCGGCGCCACCACCTGCATCTCCAGAGTCGCGGTCCCGTACTCGAGCGCGTAGTCGACGCTCCTCACCTCCCCCGGCAGCTTCCCCGCCTTCCTCACGGCCACGAATCCCACGCCCAGTTCCTGCGCGACCGGCACCCCGAAGATGAAGCCGCGCGCCTCGATCCCCACCACGACCTCGGGCACCGCGTCACGGAACCGGTCCGCCAGCGCCGCCGTCGCCTCGCGGAACCCATTAGCATCCTCGACCAGCCCCATCACGTCCCGGAAGTGGATCCCGGGTATGGGGAAGTCGGGGACCGAGCGGATCAGCGACTTGATTCGCGCCGACAGGTGATCCCCCGGAGCCCGGCCGGACCCGCCAGCGGACGACAGGTCGTCCTCCGGGTCCGAACGATTGGCGGATGACGACAGGCTCATCTACCGCGGAATCACCGGCAACTCCACGTACGACCCCTCCTCGCCCCCCCAGTGAATCGTGATCGTGGGGACGATGTTGTCCTCCGCACCGGGCCGGTTCTCCGGCGACAGCCGCGGATGCAGGTCGAAGACGGGCCAGTCCGCCGCCGCAATCGATAGCCGAATCCTGTGTCCCTCCCGGAACAACCACGATGTCGGGTAGAGTGACGTCGTCACCCGCACCTGCGCCCCCTCCGCAAAGACCCGCTCCGTGTAATCGGCCTCGCGAAAACCGTGCCAGGGCAGTTCGGGTTTCACATCGATCCCGGTGTTGCCGGGGATCAACAGGTCGTTGTCGACCAGGCGGTCGAATCCCGCTCGGTGCTGGTACTCGGTGACCAGAACCGCGTTCCCATCCGGGTCGACGTCCTCCAGGTAGAAGTAGAGGTCCCCGTAGTCGGCGGTGGACGAAACCGAAACGCTGACCACGGGATGACCGGTAACCTCCATGTCCGCCTCCAGCGGCACGCTCGTGTAGGTGAGGATCTGGTCGGCCTTTTCGGTCCGGTAGGGAAGGTCCCCCGGCACCCCGAACATCTGCTGGCGCGAATGACCGAACGAGGTCGCGTTGAAGGGCGCCCTCCCCTTCATGGCGTTCGCGACCGAGATCTGGGAGGCGTCGAGCGGCGGCCCGAACGAGGCGTCGTGGGTGAAGTCGGCGGTGTACTCGTCGCTGCCGGGCTGGCCGGGCTCCCGGTCGAGCGTGCCGTCCCCGGTCAGATGGAACCGCAGCCTCACCTCGCTCTCCAGCGGCCACGTCTCCTCGGATCGCCAGCCCTCGTTGTGCACGAAGATGTGGACCGGCGGCTCAAGGTCGATGCCGTTGCGGATGCCCTTCAGCCAGCGGTCGTACCAGCGCACCGCCTCGCCCAGGTACGTTGGCGTGTAGACGTTGTCCCGTGTGGGGTCCGCCCCGATCCCCGTCGAAGCCGCGGGCGAAATCCCCTGGTGGTACATCGGCCACGCGATGATCCGCGACGGATTCGTCCCCTCGAGCGTCGCGAATACCTCGAAGGAACTCCGCGCGAAGGCGTCCCACCAGCCCGCAAAGTTGTAGATCGCCACCCCGGATTCGATGACATCGGGAACGAGCCCCCAGTTCATGTCCGCGGGGGTCATCCCGTCGGCTTCGCGCGGCGTGTCCAGGAAGCGCTGCGACCGGATGCTGGTCACCGCGTCGTAGTTGCCCGGCGCGCCGTCGGGGTGCGCGATGTGCTCCATGGTTGCGTTGAAGTACGCGTGCTCCGTGCGCTCGGCCCCGTCGGCGTAACGCGGGGGATTCGCGGGATCGACGGGCCAGGGATAGTCGTCGGTGAACCAGGTGTCGCCGTCCGCGTCCAGGGGGATCTCGTCCCGCAGCTCGCCGTCGCCGTCCTCGTCGAGGACCGGGGTGACGGGGGGGATGGGGAAGGTGGGGAAGACGTTGTTGTGATTGATGAAATCCGTCATCGCCGTCCACATCTCGGTGAAGGCGTAGCTGAAGATCCCCCCGGGCTGCACGATCATCGCGTCCCACCCGGTGTGGACCGGAACGATCGCCTTCAGTGCCTCGGGCTTCGCCGCCGCGGTCGCGAACTGCGACCACCCCTCGTAGGACCCCCCGAACATCCCCACGTTGCCGTCGCTCCACGGCTGCGCCGCGATCCAGTCGACGATGACCCCCGCGTCCTCGACCATCATCGGCGTCATCACGTCGTTCCACCCGAAGGACGCGCCGCTGCCCCGCATGTCGGCGGCGACGTACGCGTACCCGCGCGCAATGAAGAAATCGAAGGGCGCGAGGGAGACTGCGCCGGTCGCGGGATCGATCGAGGTCCGGTGGTAGGGCGTGTAGCGGAAGACGACGGGGAAGGATGTCGCGGCATCGCCTTCGCCGGTGTAGCCGGTCGGCAGGGCCACGTCGACCGCGAGCCGGACGCCGTCGGATGCGGCCACGAAGTGGGAAGTGCGCTGATGGGACGACCACTCGGCGGGGCTGACGCCTTCGGGGGAGAGGGGGATGGTGGGGACGTCGATACGGTTGGAGTCGTCGCAGGCGGCGGCGAGGACCAGGGACAGGGTGATTGCCGCGACGCGAGAAGGAGCGAAGGAAAGGGGACTTGTGGATCCGCGATGTGAGGGAATCATGCTGGCCCTTGGGTTGGTGGACTGGTGAGTCCATGAATGACGCCCCGCGACAACCGGCAGCGGCGAGGCGCCGGACTGGCGTCCACGGACTCCGGTCATCCTACGGAGCCGGACGCTCACTCGGCCAGACCCCGCTCCCGGGCTCCGCATGTAAACCATGGTTGACATATTGTAAACTCTGGTTGCGCTGGACGACGCAGGCATCGTTCGAGTGGGTGCCGTTCCGGCAAGATCAGGTTGGCCACCGGAGGGCCAAGCTTGGGGTAGGTTTGGCGTACTCGGCAGACTCCACAACCTCCACCCCTGAAGTGAGTGGCGACATGGCTGACAGGCGGATCCACATCGAGAGAGCAGGTGTGGTGCGCATGGCTCTGTCCGCGGCAGACGCATTCCCGCTTTTCAACGCGGAGGGTGAGCGGCGATGGGTTGCCGGGTGGGACCCGCGGTACGTGCATCCGGTCGAGCCCGGTGTGGGAGAGGGCGCCGTGTTCCAGACGCGCAAGGGCGTCGGAACCGCAACCTGGGTGCAGACGCGACATGATCCCCACAGCGGCCTCGCGTCGTTCGTGTATGTCCTCCCGGATCACCACGTGGCCATGGTGGACGTCTGTGTGACGCCTGACGGCGACGGACGAAGCCGCGCTTCGGTGCGGTATCGCATGACATCCCTCTCATCCGATGGGGACGACTTCGTGCGCGAGTTCGCCGACGGGTTCGACGACTTCATGGTGCATTGGGAGGAGGCCATTCAGCGACACATCGTGGAGGGGGCGCCGCTTTCCGCGGGGTGAAGTCATCCCCCGTCGCCACCCACTCGCCGACCACCCCCACCACGCTCTCGAAGACAGCTCTGACGCTGCCGCAGCTCTTGCGGGAGTAGATCTCGGGCGTCGCCGTATCATT
>VXOC01000109.1 GCA_009840215.1 Gemmatimonadota bacterium
TTTTTTTTTTCCACCCCCACTCCTCTAACCCACATTCCTCTACGTCTCGTGGGCAGGGTGATGTTTATATGATACAGCCCCACCTCCGCCCAGTCCCCCCACGACGCCGTCCTCGCGCACGTCGAGGCCAACGCGGCCGCCTACGCGACCACCGCCCAGCGGATCTGGGACCTCGCCGAAGTCGGCTACCAGGAGGTCGAGAGTTCGGCCCTCCTCCAGGCGCACCTCTCCGACGCGGGCTTCGACATCGAGGCGGGCGTCGCCGGCATGCCCACCGCCTTCGTCGCCAGCTGGGGCTCCGGCTTGCCGGTCATCGGCATCCTGGCCGAGTTCGACGCGCTGCCGGGAATCACCCAGGACCGGAGCCCCGAGCCCACGCCCCTGTTCGAGATGCGCGCGGGTCACGCATGCGGGCACCATCTCTTCGGCACGGGATCGGTGGCTGCGGCGCTCGCGGTCAAGGACTGGCTGGCGTCTTCGGGGACGCCCGGCACGATCCGGCTCTACGGCACACCCGCCGAGGAGGGCGGCGCGGGCAAGGTCTACATGGTTCGGGGCGGCCTCTTCAGCGATGTCGACGCCGTCCTGCACTGGCACCCGAGCGGCAGCAACAACGCGAGCCCTTCGACCTCGCTGGCCAACAAGTCAGCCAAGTTCCGCTTCCACGGGATCTCGGCACACGCGGCGGGCGCGCCCGAAGAGGGGCGGTCGGCGCTGGACGGGGTCGAGGCGATGAACCACATGGTCAACATGCTGCGCGAACACGTCCCCCAGGAGACGCGCATCCACTACGTGATCACCGCGGGGGGGCACGCCCCGAACGTGATCCCGGACTTCGCCGAGGTCTACTACTACGTGCGCAACCCGGAGGTCGAGCTCGTGCGGTCGATCTTCGAGCGTGTGGTGAAGGCGGCCGAGGGGGCGGCGATGGGGACGGGGACGCGCATGGAGTACGAGGTCATTCACGGGCTGTACGCGATGCTGAGCAACGAGGTGCTGCAGCGGCGCGCGCAGGCGAACCTGGAGCGGGTGGGCGGGGTCGCGTATGACGACGCCGAGACGGGGTTCGCGGAGATTGTTCAGCAGAGCCTGGTGAACCCGATGCCGCTCGAGAGCGCGGCCGAAGTGCAGCCGTACATGCCGCGCAAGGGGGGCGGGTCGACCGATGTGGCCGATGTCAGCTGGGTGGTGCCCACGGTGGGGATCGTGACCGCGACGTGGGTGCCGGGAACGCCGGCGCACTCATGGCAGGCGATCGCGGCCGGGGGCATGTCGATCGGGAACAAGGGGATGATCGTGGCGGCGAAGACGCTGGCGATGACGATGGTGGACCTGTTCGTGGATGCGGAGCTGCTGGCGGCGGCGACGGCGGAGTATCGGGAGAGTGTGGGGGGCGACTTCGAGTATGTGTCGCTGGTGGGAGACCGGGATCCGCCGCTGGACTATCGGAGGCGGGCGGGGGGGTAGGTGCTCGTCTTGCGATCACCAGCCACGGGGGAGCCGAACTGGCGGCGCACAGCGGGCCGAACGACTTGCAGGCATACGGTCGGCGGACCGCCGGTCCTCTCATGGGCCAACCGACCAGGGATCGATCACATTCAGTCCCGTACCCTCGAAATCCCGCACATTGCGCGTGACCAGAACCGCTCCGCGTAAGCGGGAGATGGCGGCGATCTGGCAGTCGGCCTCGCCGATTGGTCGGCCCGCCCGACGGCGTCCGGCAGCGATCTCCGCGTCGACTCGGGCCGCGGCACTGTCGAACGGCAGGATCCGCTCCCTGAAACCACGATCCAGCCAGCGAGTCATCGCGGCCTCCAGCGCGCTGCGCCGCTTTCCGTGGGGCATGATCGCCACTCCGTAGAGCAGTTCTGCTTCGCTCACGGCCGTCAGATACATGTCCTGCGCATCGCGCTCGGCGATCCAGGCCGCCACAGCGGCCGTCGGTTGAGGGCGCATCAGTTCCGACGCGATGTTCGTGTCTATGACCAGAATCGAACCGCTCAAGAGAAATCCGGGGGTTCTCGCATCGGGCCGCGCGAGGGAAGTTCGAGTTCGACGCCGCCAACAGACGCGAAGCACTCCCTGGTGAACGCCGCGAGATTCCGGGGACCGGAGTGGCGGTCAGTCACGGCGTCGCGCACGATGATACGCGCTTCCTCCTCCATCGAACGGTGATGCTCGGCGGCGCGTACGCGAAGGCGCGTCTTTACGTCGTCGTCGAGATTGCGGATCGTGATGCTCGCCATTGGCCGTGCCTCCTCATCGTTCGGTGGATGCGGCGAAACTAACGCCAGGCGAATCTTCGAGGGCCCGGTCGCCACGTTGCCCGACCGTCGCCGCGACTACGGGGAGGACCGCAACATCAGCATCGGCCGAGTGGAGCCCGGGGCGTTGATCGTGGTCGCTCACACCGAGCGCCATGGGCGTATCCGTCTGATCTCCGCCCGCCCGGCATCGCGCAAGGAAAGGAAGGCCTACCATGAGCGCACGCTACGATAGCCCCCTCGCCCCCGAGCAGATCGCGGCGGTGAGGGACGAGGACATTGACTTCAGTGACATCCCCGAATTGGACGAAGACTTCTGGACGCGGGCGGAGCTCGTCGAGCCCGATCGCACCGACCAGATCACACCATACGGGTCAAACGCTCCGTTCTGGCCTATTTCAAGGCTTCGGGAAGGGGCTACCAGACGCGAATGAACCGCGTGCTCGAGAGCTACGTGCGGCACAGGATGGGAGATTCAGCCAGCAGCGGTGAGGGCGCGGGCGACTGAAAGCGAACTGGCGTTCGAAGGGATTCGACACGCACGGCATCCTCATGCCGACGAGTTCGGGCCGTATGGCCATATGCTATATGTGGCAGTATGGCTGACGTTCGTTCGGCTACGTCCTGGGACGACTCACGTAAGCCGAGCTTACAGTCCCAGCACCAGCCTTAGCCCGTTCTCGACCTGCCCCATGAATCTCCGGGAAACCCGCCCGGTCCGGTCGGTGAGGTAATCCTCGTCAATCGTCAACAGCTGGGTGACGTTCGCGACCGAGTCTCTGGGGAGGCCCGTGCTCGCAGCCTCTCGATGGTGGCCGCCTTCACCTGCGTCCGCGCACGACTACCAGGGTAACCTCCGAGCACGGTCGCTCTCAACTCTCTCCACCTCTGAGGGGACCCGTGCGTTTCAAGACCGGTCGAGTGCCTTTCGCCCCAACCTGTTCGCTCGCCTGTCTCTACGAATACACCAGTCGCAGGCCCATTTTGCGCGCCTCAACGTCGTTCACGTTTTCGCTGATAGGTCGACCGCGAGTCGTCGCTGAACTACCGGGAGTCGCCGGGGGGCCAAAAGCGGACGTATTCAGACATATGATGGACAAGTACAGGTTACATTATGTAAACGGCACTTGACATTTTGGGACCCCCCTCACCCACACTCCGAAAACCCGCACACATAACACCGCTTGCACCCCTCCTCGAACGCCAGCTGCCCCGCCCCGCAATCCGGGCACGCCCCCAACGTCTGCGCCGTATGATCCACCACCTGTCTCATTTACCGATC
>VXOC01000229.1:0-18247 GCA_009840215.1 Gemmatimonadota bacterium
CCCACCACCTCACCCGGCACGCCCGCCGCGCGAGCCTGCTCCCGCCACCCCCGCACCGACATCGGGTGCTGCCTCAACGCCACCCGACCAGTCGCCGCAACTCCACAATTTCCACGTCCAGCTCGTTGTAGCGCAATATGGCCACCACATCGTCGTCCGCCGCGGCCACAAAGAGATTCTCGGAACTCTCAACCTCCCCCACTCGCTCGCCATCCGTCGAATACAGTGCCCACCTCTCCCCGGGGCTCTCCCACCAGTGGTACTGACGGACCCAGATCAACCCGTTCAACTCGCTGATGCCGCCGTGGTAGGGATAGAACTCGGGACGCTCCCAGCCCTCGGCCCCGTCCAGCTCTCCAAAGCGATCATGGTCCTTACGTGTCACCGCTCTCGGTTCCGGGCTGGCTCCGGACCCCAGCTCGCGAACCAGTTTTCCCGTCTGATCGAAGAACGGGATCGCGAATTCCATGTTGTCCCGGATGTAATACTCGTCGCCGAGGACCGCTGCATAGGCCGCCCGGTTGAAGGGTCCCGGCCAACGTCTGGTCCCTGAGCCGCTTCGCCCATAGGGCACAACGAGGCCTTCACCCCCCAGGTAGTGGCCAAGACTGTCCACGAAGCTGCCGGTACTGTCATACCGGGCCAGGATCCGGGGGACTCGCATGACCGTAGGGCCCTCGACTCCAATGGGCGGCTGACGTGAGGAAGCGACAAGCATCGACCCGTCGGTGAAGATCCCTGCAACATCCGGGTAGGGATAGCCTCCCCAGGGTTGAATGGTCACCGTCTTCTCCACGGCCCCGGTCCGGTCGAGCACGGTCAGTCGGCGATTCCCCGGGTCGAACGTGTACAGCCTGTCTCCGACCACACGGAAGGACGTGAGGAATTCGTACTCTCCCGGTCCTTCTCCCTCCCCGCCAATCGTCTGGAGCAGTTCGCCCGTGGCTCGATCGTAGTAGCGCAGCGTTCTCGAACTCCACTCCGCCACGATCAGGGCATCTTCCACCAGCGCCACACCTACCACCCGAAAGAGCGCATCCTCCGGCTTGTTGCCGATCGTGAGCAGGGGCTCGCTGCCTATCCTCGCGACAATCTGCGCCGTCTCCGGCGGCGGACCACGCTGGGCGCCACTCAGCTCGTCAGCCGGACCTGCGACCGGGGACAGGATGAGTGCGCCGACCGCCGTGACAGCCACCGGCACGCGAAAACGTCTGCCGGTCGCCACACACGGCGCACCCCGGCCAGACCTCCGCTCAATACCCCAGAATCCCATATCCCCCCTCCAGAATCAGCCGGATCGACACATACATCCCGAACACCCCGAAGAGTACCCAGATGGCGTTCAGCACGCCAACGAAAAAAACCAGTTCGCCCCTGGAGACATGGTGCTGGCCCTGCCTCCCGGCCACGAAGAAGCCGACCCAGTAGAGCGACGACACGTACGCCCACTGCCAGAACAGCATGGCACCGACGATCCCTGCAACCACCGCCGGTACGAAACCGGCGGTATACGCCGCATAGAGAAACAGCGTCGGGAGCGGCGTCACGAAACCGTTGCCGATGTCGACGTTGAAGGCGAGGCTGCCGCGGTCCGAATACGACGGGTCGATCGTCGAGTACGCGCTCCAGACATCCCCCCCGACCATCGGTGACAGAAACCGTCGGAGCGGCATCCGGCTGGTGAGGAACTCGATGGCCGGGATTCGCCCGGTTTCACGCCGGCGGCGGCGCCAATGCTCGGCGCGGGTCCCGATGTGGTCCCGTCGGAAGTACAGGCACATCTCCCAGTAGCAGATCAGCAGATTGGTCGAGAAGAACAGGGTGAAGAGCGCGTGGACAACGTTGAAGTCTCCATGGAGGTACCAGCGCCAACCGACGCCGGGGAGGGCCAGAACGGCGATCACCAGCCCGGCGAGCAGTCCGGCCGGCACCCCCGAACCGGTCCCGCGTCCACCACTGTCCGGAGTTTTTCGGTCCGCGCCGGATTCGCCCCCGCTCATCGCCCCTCCCGCCGGGGCGGAATCGGCGGGCCCTCAAACCGCCCCACGTCCCCCCGCACCGGCAGCGCAACCGTCTGCGGCGCCACCAACACCACACCCGATTGGAGCCCATACGGCGACATGTCCAGCTCCTGCTCATCGAAGTAGTCCCACCGGTTCGGCGTCGTCATCGTCATGAGCCAGAGAAGCGAAGCGCTCAGGCGCTCCGGCTTGTAGCGGACCGCGAAGTACGGGAGGATGCTCTCGGCGACATCCTCGCGGCCGGGGAACTCCTCTGCGTAGCCGGAGATCGCAACACCGTCCGCCTGCTGGGCAACCAACCAGGCGGGCGCGTCCCTGTGCTCCATGTCGAGCGAGGCGTGCGCGGCTTCATGCATCAGCACCTCTTCCAGAAACCCTTCGTCGATGGCCAGCCTCGTCGAACTGTCCTCCGTGTGGATCAGGATGCTTCCGTTGTAGGGGTTGCCCCCGAAGAGCCCCTCCCCCGCATTGACCTCCACCTCCTGGAGGTTCGAGAGCAGCGCGGCCGGCAGCCGTCCGATCGCCGGAGCGAAGACGTCGATCTCCGCGCGTGTCGCCTCTTCACTGCCGAACTCCGGATTGAACTGCCACTCCACCGTCCGCTCGCCGAACCGCACGTCGAACAGATAGGCGTTGACCGTGATCCAGGCGTCGGCCCGCCGGTCGAAGATCTCCCGCATCCCGCGCCCGGTATGGGTGACGCTGCCGAATGACGAGGGGTCCTCGGGTCCGAGGATGTCCGGGGTCACCCAGACGGTACCGCTGAAGGGCGGGATTCCCGTATGGGCCAGCGTCAGATCCACGGTGATGTCCGAATCCGCCGTGAGCTCGATGGGCACCGGGTGCCGGTAGCCCGGCGGAGCGCTGACGATGAACCGCACCTTCCCCCCCGGCACATCCGCGAACCGGAACCGCCCGAGGGAATCGGTGACCATCGAAGTCGTCGTTTCGCTCTCCAGCCGAATGGTCGCTCCGGGGATCGCCAGGCCCGCCTTGCGGACATCGGTCACGGTCCCGGACACCGTGAACGACCCGACGGCCGGCTCGACCTCGCCACAGGCGACGGTGGCCAGGCCGGTGATGGCAACCGTTATGAAGACCATGATTGGGGGACGCGTCATTTTCAGTAGACCCGGGGTGCGCACGGGAGCCATCGTCCAGCGCTCGAAACCATCGTAAACTCCGGTTTCCATTCTGCCAACTACAGTTGTCATCCGGACGCGCCGCTTCCACTTTCCTCACCATGCCAACCCACTGGGCCATCGATCTCGGCACCTCCAACACGACCATCTGCGAGGACCGCTCCGGGCGGCCGCACGTCGTCAACCTGCCGGAGCTCGCGAAGCTGGAACCCGTCACGCAGACCCCCGTCATGCCCTCGTGCGTGTGCGTCATGGACGAGCAGGGCGAGAAGGTCCTGATCGGCCAGGAGGCCGTCACCTACAACTGGGACGGGCGGGCCACCGGATTCGCGCGCGGCTTCAAGCGCCACCTCGGGATGGAGCGCGGCCGGACCATGGCACGCGTGGGCGGCCGTGCCTTCACCGCGTACGACGTCACCTCGCTCTTTCTGCGC
Organism: Gemmatimonadota bacterium; assembly: GCA_009840215.1. Classification (GTDB taxonomy): domain Bacteria; phylum Gemmatimonadota; class Gemmatimonadetes; order Longimicrobiales; family Gaopeijiaceae; genus Bin94. The sequence continues at coordinate 3,598 of VXOC01000229.1, forward strand.
GAGGTCGTCCGCACCCTGGAGGCGCGCTTCGAAGAAGAGGTCACCGACGTCACCATCGCCACGCCGAGCGGCTTCTACGAGACGTACCGGGCCGAGCTGCAGACGATCCTCCGGCGGGTGAAGCGCCGCGGCTGGTGGGACCGCTTGTGGGCGCGCCTGCGGGGGAAGCCGTCAGGGATCGCGTTCCGCACCCTTGATGAGCCCGTCGCGGCCGCGCTCGGCTACGGCGTCGATGTGGGACGCGCGACCACGCTGGTCGCCTTCGACTTCGGCGGCGGAACGATGGAGTCTGCGGTCGTCAGAACCCACGGCGCGCGGACGGTGGAGACCGGCCAGGCCGAGGTGCTGGCGAAGCAGGCGGTCGAAATCGGGGGCGACGACATCGACCGCTGGATTCTCGAGCGCCTGGTCCCGTCGGCGCTGCACGACTGGCCCGAGTGGGAGGTCGCGCTCCGCTGGGAGGCCGAGCGCGTCAAGCTGCTGGCGAGCGCGGGGAGCGAGGGCGACTTCACCTTCCGCAACGAGTCCTACGGGCGGCTGGACTACCACGTCCTGAGCGACATCCTCGCCGAAAACGGGCTGTACGCGCGAATCCGGGAGCTGCTCGACGCCCTGCTCACCGAGCTGCGAACCCGCCACGCCGTGCTCCCCGCCGAGATCGACGACGTCATCCTCGAGGGCGGGTCCACTCTGCTGCCCGAAGTGCGCAACGTCGTGGGCGACGTGCTCGGGCGCGAGAAGGTGCGGGAGTGGCTCCCCTTCGAGGCCGTCGCGCGGGGGGCCTGTATCTTCGCGGGCGGAGCGCACGTGGAGGACTTCATCTACCACGACTACGCGATCCGGCTCCTGCCAGACGACGACAAGGGGGCCGAGTACGAACTCCTCATCCCCGGCGGCACCCGCTTCCCCACGGCCGACAACTTCGTAACCCGCTACTACGCCCCCGGCTTCGACGGCCAGCGGCACATCAACCTCTTCATCTGCGAGGTCGGGCGCGTGGCGGGGCGTCCGGTCGACTGGACCGCGCGGCCCAACGGTTCCCGCTACTTCGTGCCCACGACCGCCGGCGAACGCGCGTTCTGCCTGTGCCTCAACGAGGCGGACCCCGCGCTGCCGCTGAACCCGGCCGGCAGGGGCACGTCGCCCCGCCTGCGCGTGACCTACTCGGTTGACGAAAATCGCTGGCTGTGCGTAACGGTACATGACCTGCAACGAAAGAACGATCTGAGGGTGAAACACCCGGTGGTGCGACTGCGATGAGTGATTGCGAGAAAGCCGAATGAGCGCGCTCAAATCCCTCTTCGGGGCGAGCCGCGAGGAGATCTGGCGGCAACTTGCCCGGGAGGTGGGCGGGCAGTTCCACGATGGAAGCGTCTTCAGGCCATCAGCCGTTCAGGCTCGTACCGATGACTGGATCATCACGCTCGACACCCTCTCCGACCCGAACTCGGGCGCCACCTACACCAGGCTCCGCGCGCCCTATTTCAACCCGGAGCGCTTCAGGTTCGAGATCTATCGGACCACCTTCTTCAGCGATCTGGGCAAGGCGCTGGGCATGCAGGACATCGAGGTCGGCCATCCGCGCTTCGACCGGGATTTCGTCATCAAGGGCAATGCGCCCGGGCGCGTCCGGCGACTCTTCGACAGCCAGAAGATTCGCCGGCTCATCGACGACCTGCCGCGAATCCGCCTGTCGGTGAAGGCGCACGAGGGGATGCTCAGCAAGTTCCCGGCCGGGGTGGACGAACTCCACTTCCAGGCCACCGGAACGATCAAGGATCTCGGACGTCTCCGTACCCTCTTCGACCTTTTCGCCGAGGTCCTGCAGGAGCTCTGCCACGAGGGGAAGGCGTACGAGGACGATGTCAGGATCCACATGCGGCGCCTGCGCGCGCCCGGTGGCCAGATCAGGGACAGGCACCTGATCTGGGAGGGGAACGAGCCGCGACGCGACGCCGCCGCCGCACTCGGACGACTGGGGGACCCCGCAGCCGGCCCCACCCTCGCCTCCGTACTAGAGGACAAGGACACCGCGCTCGTCGCGCGGGCGATCGAGGCGCTCGCCCGAATCGGTGACGCGAAGGCGATCGGTCCCCTCGTGTGCAGACTCGGCGACACCAAGGCGGCCGACGACGGACGGCCCATCCGCGACCACGTCGCCGACGCGTTGAGACAGTTGGGTGAAGGCGTACTCGTCGACGCCTTCCTCAGCGCAGCAGGCGGCGACTTCGCACGTCTCAAGGCGTACGACGGCGAATACCGGGAAGAGATCATCGAGGCGCTCTGCAACTCGATCCGCTGGCGCTCCGCCGAGCACCCGGCGAACGCGCTCGCCGAAATCCACGCCGTGGAAGCGCTGCCACGGCTGCGCGCGATCCTTACGAACTTCGGCGGTCGAAACCCCACCGGCCAGGCGGTCGCGGATGCGATCAGGCGGCTCGAGGCTCGGGCCTCGCTCCCGCGGGCGGCCGCCGCAGCCGATGTCGAAGTGGATACCCTGCCCCGGGCCGCCGGAGAACCGAGGCCCGACCGTGGCACCCTGCCGCGCGGGTCGCGGGCGCCGGGCGGCCCGCGCTAGCGAGCGACCTCTAGCAGTCCGTGGATAAAACCGCCCGAGCACCGAGAGCGGCGAGGCGCCGGGCTGGCAAGGCGCGACGAGAGGCCAATAGCAGGGCTATTGGGCCGAGGAGCAACGCAGAGCGTAGCCTTGGGGAGGAAAAATGTATACTGTACATGACATATTGTAATGTTCTCATTACAGTATGAACACGTGAGCGAAGCGGTCCAGCCTGGATGCATCGCCGCTCGAATGCCGGGGGGATTTTTTCCAGGGGCTGCTAGGCCCCGGGCAGCCGGTACGGAATGGACTTGCCGACCGCTTCGTCGACCGTCTCCGGAGTGAGCAGCACGGTCACCTCCACCGTGAGCGCACCCGCGGCGGCGATGTTCAGGGAGAGCGCCGTCGCCGCCGTCTCGTCGGGCAGGTCGGCGATCAGGTAGAGGTCGCAATCTCCGAAGGCGTAGTAGAATCCCTCCAGGGTGCCGCCGGCGCCCTCGATCGTCTGGCGCAGGGCGGCCTCTCGGCCCGTGCCGCCCTCCGCGAGCAGCCCCTTCAGGCCGGATTGCGTGTAACTGGTGCGAAACATGTACTTGGCCATGGTGTCCTTCGTGTCCTGGGTGGCCGGTCGTTGGAATGGTGAAATGTAGCGGTGTGTGGGCAAATCCGCGCGAGCGGCTAGGTGTGCCAATGAAAGTCCACCGCGACGAGGTCGGGCGAGGCCAGCTGGAAGGCCGCCACGGGACGCGGGATGAGGGCGGCGAGGCCGCCCGGCCGGGATGGTCGGCCGGGGCGCGCGCGACCGGTGGCGTGAAGTCGGCGCCGCGACGAGGCGGCCAGGCACATACAACAGGACCACGGTCGGGCTTCGTTCACAACAAATCACATTCCCGAACGGGAAAACCGCGTCGGGCCCGACATTCGCGGCCCCCTTGCCTCACCTCGCGAACGAATGTGAGTACTTCACCAGCAGCGCCCGCCCCGACGACAGCGGACGCCTCGGCCCAAGACCGCTGTCGCGCTCGTTGTAGAAGCCCTCGTTGTAGACGATCCACAGGTCGGTGCCCTCGCGGAAGTGATAGCGAAAGCGCACGTTCAGGCTCGTCTGGTCGGTGGCACTGTTGTACTGGCCGAAGGTGCTCATCGACACCTTGGGGTTCAGCGCCGTCTTGACCCTCAGGCTTCCCAGCTGGGCGGTAGTGGCGACTCCCCGGTCGGCGAAGTCCAAGCGGTTCACCTCGTAGCCCGTCTCCAGCTCCAGGTACTTCGAGACGATCCAGACGGGCTTCACCGACAGCCTGACGCGGCTGCCGTCGTAGAAGCTCCCGACCGAGGTCTCGAATTCGCCCCGGAAGAGGTCGCTGCGCGGCAACCGGAGCATCGACGTAGCTTCGTGGAACCAGTACTCCCCCGCCGGAACGACCACGTCCGAGATCGGGAACGGATCGCGCACGCTCTCGAAGCTCGAAAGGGCCCCCACGGTCAGGTTCGACCCGTCCCGGAACTGGAACTCGAGTTCAGGCTTGATCTCGTGGGACTCGGCGGTCCGGTCGGCGTTGCGGAAGTACTGGGCCGTGCTGATCTGCAGCGCGCGGGCCAGAAGCGGCGATGCGTCGTCGCGCAGCTGGCGATAGCGCAGCTGGGCGCCGCCGTAGGTGAAGTCCTTCCGCAGCTGGAACCCGAGGCCTGGAAGGTAGTCCTCCCCAGCCCGTATCCCCTCGGCGTAGTAGGAGAACCCCTCGTCCCGGCGGCGCTCCAGCCGGACCCTTGCGAGCCCCGACTCCAGTCCCCCCGCCTGATCGACCGCCTCGTCGAAGGTGTGGGCCCACTGGAGAATCAGGTATTCGTGGCCGTACCACCGCAGTACGGCGTCCAGGCCGTAGGCGGTGTTGTTGCGGCCGCTCGATCCCAGGCGCGTAGTCAGCATTGCGCCGACTCTTGAAAACTCGTCGATGATTTGCTGGCGCAGCCGAAACACACCGACGTTCTCGGACGACAGATCGCCGTGCGGGGCGGTCTGCATGTTCAAGAAGCCGAAATCGGTGCCGGACCAACGCCCGACCGCCCGCGCCCCCCCGTAGATGCGCACGATTTCGCCCTGGTCCAGACCGATCCGGCGGCTGTGAAAGAGCCGGTTGAACATCCCGCCGGTGTTGAAGTCAAAGGTCGAGGCGCGCTCCTGGAAGAACTGCCGCTTTTCGGGGAAGAACAGGGCGAAGCGCGTCAGGTTGATCTGCTGATCGTCAGCCTCGACCTGCGCGAAGTCGGTGTTGAGGGTCAGGTCCAGCGCCAGGTTCGAGGTGGGCGAGTACTTGAGGTCGAGCCCCGCTTCCGTGGTGGGGTCGCTTTCGCTCAGCCATTCGGCCTGCGGCACCTCGGGCGGCTCGGCGAGCACCGGGTTCTGCTTGAAGCCGCCCAGCGCAAAAGGGGTCATGTACACCGGCGCGGACTGCTGTACGTCGCTCAGCACCACTCGCTGCGCGATCGAAGGCTTGGCGAACGCGAGGCGTCCCCACTTGGGCTCGATCGGCGGGAAGGTCTGACGCTCGTCCTTGCGGGCCACGACCCGGTAGAGGATGAGGCCCATGGTCACTTCGTCCCCGGTGGCCTGGAAGCCGAGTGTCGAGAACGGAATCCTGAATTCCGCGAACCATCCCTCGTCGGTCTGCGTCGTGACCACGTCCCAGTACGAGTTCCAGTCCCAGCTCACCGGCATGCCGTAGGTGAACTCGGCGTCGTTCGACACCGTCCGGTCCTGCCGCACTCCCGAAGGATTCACGGTGAACCACACCGCGGTCTCGTAGTCGTTGTAGCTGTCGATGATCACGGAAAGGACGTCGTCGCCGCTGTACTGGTCGCGGTAGAACGTCCCCGTCCGGATCGCGCCGGGGTCCGAGTCCCACATGCGTCCCGCGACGTACAGGTACTGGTCATCGTGTCCGACCAGCACGTCGGTCGCCTCCGTGAGCGCGCCCCCGAAGTTGGGCTGCTGCATGGTCATCTCGAAGGGCGCGAGTGCGTCCCAGGCCGCTTCGTCGACGACGCCGTCCAGCACGATCTCGCCCGAGAGGCGGGGAATGACGATCGGGGAGTCGGGGGAGGATGGGATAGGGCGGAGCTGGCTGGTCAGGCCGCCCGGTATCGCCAGGAAAGCGGCCAGGAGGGTCCCGCCAGGGAGTCCGCAGGCTCGATGTCCAGATCGAAGCAGTGCCGCGCACTTTCTCGCCAGCTCTCGCGTCGCCAACGTGCTCAACGCCTCCCTCCCCCGCGGCCACCGCCTGCCTGGCCATCGGACGCCACATCGCCGAGCGCGCCCTGTCTCAGGTGGCGTAGTCCTGGCCATCGGCGTCGAGCACGTCCTTCATGCCGTCCAGGTAGCCGGCCCCACCCACTGTGGAAACGGACAGGTCAGCGTTGTATCGCGCGGCCTCGACGGGGATCGGATGGATCTTCCGGCCGGCCTGAAGCGCCAGCATCTCGTTCATGCAGGCGCGCTCGAGCTGGTAGAGCCACCGTATGGTCTTCGCGATCGTATCGCCGACGACGAGCACGCCGTGATTTGCGAGGAAGAGGACTCGCTTGTCGCCCAGGGCCTCAGCCATGCGCTCGCCTTCGTCCGCCTCGGTCACGATCCCCTCGTACCCGAAGTACGCACAGTTCCCGTAAAAGATCGCCGCGTTCTGACTGCCCCGTTCATCGAGCGTCCAGCCGTTGATGGAGGCGAGCGCCGTGCCGAAGGGAGGGTGGACGTGCAGCGCGCACGCGATGTCGGGCCGAGCACGCTGGATGGGCGCGTGGATCGCCCACGCGCTCGCATTGAGCCGCCCTTCCCCACCCACGGAGCGCCCGTCGGGAGTCACGGCCACGAGATTGCTGGCCGTAACGCGCGAAAAATGCGTTCGGCCGGGCGAAATCAGCAGGTGTCCAGGCCGACCCGGCAACTTGCAGCTGAGGTGGTTCCAGGTGCCTTCGTGCAGGTTCTCGTGCACGACGATCCGGTGTACCGCCGCGAAGTCGACACGCGCCCGCCGGATCGCGGCCTCGTCGGTGTTCGCTTCGGCCAGGGACGGAGTCGAGGGGGACGCGATCTCCGGCTTGCTCATTGCTTGCCTCCTTCGGGATTGGCAACCCTCCGCCAATCTCACCCACGGCACGCGGGGGGTCAAGCACCTCGTTCGGCCTTCCGTTCCCGGTTGAGCAATTGCCATCCCGCGTTCACGAGTCCTCCCGAGTAACGCGCGACGCAGTGTGGGTAACACCGGATACGTAAACTGGAAACGGTGGATTCAGCCGAGGGAAAGGAAACCCGGGCCGAACAGAGTTCCTTCGGGGAAGCCGGGACGTGCCCCGGCCTCATACGCCAATCTCCTCGGAGCTCTTCCCCTATCGAAGATTCCCACGCTTATCGGCGCATCATTGACAGAAGGCTTGCCCTGCCTACTTTATTCGGTGCGGTGAGCAACCACTTTCGGTCCGGTAGCCCTCGCTGCGCAACCGGTGCTCCGCCATTGCCATTGAGGATTGATGACACATCCGTTCGACAGCGACTTCACCGTCACGGGGAAGCAGAAAGAGCGCTACTTGCGCGATGGCTTCGTCAAGCTGCAGGGATTCCTGAACGCCGACGTGGTCGGCACACTGCTCGATCGCGTCAACGTTGAATCGACCCGCGGAATGGAAGTTCAGGACCGCTCCGGATCCGAGTCCGTGTTCAGCTCGAAGCGATACGGCTTTGCGGCTGACAAAACGGGTATCTTCGAGTTGCTGGAGCGCCCCTTTTTCCGGCGGACACTTACGGACCTGACCGGGCGTGACCTCTTTCTCACTTTCGAGGTATCCTTCGAGATCGAGAAGAACGTCAAGAAAGGGTTCCCGTGGCATGTCGACGTGCGGAGCTTTGGTTACCAGTTCGCCGAGGAGTTCGCGTGCTCGCTCTGGGTACCGCTTCATCCCATCGATGCGAATGGACAGCGGGGCGGCATGGCCTACATTCCGCAGCATGTGCTGCCGGGCGACTTCGTCTACCCGGCGGACATTGCGATCGTCAAGGCGCTCAAGGCCCGGGAACGGGCCGGTAGGAGGACGGGCGTGGACGACTATTTCGATCTCAGGCTGGGGATCCTCAACTCCCCCACGATGAAGGAACTGCTCGACGTACACGCTGTGGAGGATGACTTCGAACCGGGGGACGCGCTCCTGTTCAACAAGAGCGTCATCCATCGCAGCGTCCTGCTCGGCGAAGGCGAATTGTCTCATCGCGCGGCGTACGTGATGCGTTTCGTCGATGCGACTTCGCGCTACGACTTGAACCGGGCGCAATCCCTCGAGTTCCCGTCCGAGCAGTACGGGACGGGTCCGTCCCCCTACAAGCCGTCCACGCGGCAGCATATCGAGATCGCCGAGGCCGGAGCGCAGCACGGCGACGTGATATCGCAGTGCACCTACTTCAGCGACCGCGATCGCCGGACGATCCGAGGAACAAAGGACCCGATCTCTTGATGCGATTACACGCTCACGGTCACGCCGACCCACGATCTCGCGGCCGAAACCATCGGCGAACTCGCGGGAGGGTGCGGCGCGGTAGTGACTTCTTCCGGAATGTCGGCGACAGCAGTGTCGACGCGCCTGCTTTCGGCGGGCGATCTGCTCCTGGCGTTCCGCGACTGCTATGGCGGTAAGCGACGCCTGTTCCCCGCCGAGGCAAACCGTGGCGCATACCGCGTCGAACTCATCGACCCATGGAATCCCGAGCCGCTCGATCCCGCCCGTCAGTTGCGGACCGGGATACGGCCTGCGAATCGCTCATCAAATCCTCGGACCTGGCGTACCTGGTTATCACGGTCGGGCCTAGTTCCTGAGCCTGCGAGGGTTGATTCCAAGGAGTGCACCAGAATGAACACCAGAGAACCAGTGGAGACGGTCGGCTCTCGACTTCCGGTTGCCTGTGGGGACCCGCCCCCGCAAGCCATCGCCATCGTCGGCATGGCTTGCCGCTTCCCCGGCGCGGACGACCTCGATGAGTTCTGGGACCGGCTCGAAGCGGGCACGATTGCTGTGGCCGAGGGCTGCCCGAACTCGGGACCAGGACGCCACGCGGAGCTCTGCCGGAACGCGATCGACCACGCCGCGCTCCGTCACTTCGGGTTCGTGTCGGGGATTGACGAGTTCGATGCCGAGTTCTTCAGGATCGCGCCCGTGGAGGCCCAGCTGCTTGACCCCCAGCAGCGGCTGTTGCTGGAGACGGGGTGGGAGGCCCTGGAGGATGCCGGGATCGACCCCGGGCCTCTTGAGGGGAGCTCCACCGGAGTCTACGTCGGGATCAGCAACAACGACTACGGAGAGATGATCCCGCGCGTGAGGGGAGTTGCTCCGAGTCTCTATGCGATCACGGGCAACTGCTTCAGCACCGCCAGCGGCCGCATCGCGTACGTGCTGGGACTGAACGGGCCCGCCCTCGCGATCGACACCGCCTGCTCGTCTTCGCTCGTCGCCGTGCATCAGGCGGTGGTCGCCCTGCAGCGGGGAGAGGCCGATCTGGCGCTCGTGGGCGGCGTCTCCGCGCTTCTGGCCCCGCCAACGACGGAAGCCTTCGCGGGGGCCGGGATGCTGTCCCCGACGGGGAGATGCTGGACCTTCGACGAGGCGGCGGACGGTTTCGTGCGCGGCGAGGGGTGCGGAGTGGTCGTGCTTCGGCGGCTGGAGGAGGCGCGCGCGGCCGGAGACCGGATATGGGCCGTGATCCGGGGGTCGGCAGTGAACCAGGACGGCAGCAGCGAGGGCCTCTGGGTACCCGACGGCCCGGCCCAGGAACGGGTGATCGCGGAGGCGCTGAGGCGAGCCGGGCTGCCGCCGTCGAGCGTCGACTACGTGGAGGCGCACGGGACCGGCACGAAGGTGGGGGACCCGATTGAGTTGCGCGCGTTGTCGGGGGTGTACGGCCAGGGACGCGAGTCCGAAAGGCCGCTCCTCGTCGGCTCGGTAAAGACGAACATCGGTCACCTGTCGGCGGCGGCCGGGGTCGCCGGCCTCATCAAGGTCGTGCTGGCCATGAACCGCGGCGCGCTTCCAAGACACCTGAACTTCCGCAACCCGACTTCGCGGGTGGACTGGAGCCAATTGCCGATTAGAGTGGTCGCGGAGCCGGTGGAATGGCGGCCCGTCCCAGGGCGCCCGGTACGGGCCGGCATCAACTCCTTCGGGTTCTCGGGAACCAACGCGCACGTGATCGTGGAATCCCAAGGGGCGCCGGGCCGGGTGGCCTCAAACGGAGCGAGTTGGCCCCCGGGCGGCAGGCGCACGGTCCGGGGTCTCCTCGGCGACGCGCCGGCGGGGGGCGCGACCACGGGACAGCGGACGCGCTGCGAGCGCCGAAGCCGATTCCTGCCGCTGTCCGCAAGGTCGGGCGCCGCACTGCAGGAGTTGGCGACAAGGCACCTCTCGCGGCTGGAGCGGCACTTCAGCGGGGCATCCGGCGATGGTGCGGATACGTGGTCCCGGCTGTCGGACCTGGCGTGGACGGCGGGGGCGGGCCGGAGCCACTTCGCGCACCGCGCGGGGGTGGCCTTCCACGACTTGGCGTCCCTGCGCAGGGGGCTGGCCGAAGTGGCGGAGCCGTCGAATTCCACCGGTCCCGCCGGCGTGCCGACGGTGGCCTTCCTGTACACCGGGCAGGCCAGCCAATGGGTCGGCATGGGGCATGCTCTGTACGAGACCGAGCCGGTGGCGCGGGATGTACTCGACGAGTGCGACCGCTTGATGCGCAAAGACCGTGGCGCCTCACTGCTCGACGTCATGTCCGGGCGGGAGGGACCGGTGGCGAGGCTGGACAATCCCGCGTGGACGCAACCGGCAATCTACGCCCTGGAGTGCGCGCTCACTGCCCTGTGGCGGAGCTTCGGGGTCCGCCCGGACGTTGTCCTGGGACACAGTCTGGGAGAACTCGCGGCGGCGGAGGCCGCGGGCGTGTTCACGCTCTTGGACGGCCTGCGCTTCGCGGCGGCGCGAGGCGGGCTCATCGAGACGCTGCCCGCCGTGGGGGCGATGGCAGCGATCTTTGCCGCGCCGGAGGAGGTGTCGCGGGCGCTGGAGGAATACAATGAGGGAACGGCAGGTCCCGGGCTGAGCGTCGCCGCCTACAACGGCGCGCACCAGGTGATCAGCGGTCTCGCCGCCGACGTCGAGGCGGTCGCGAAGCACTTCGAGGCCGGGCAGGCCCGCGTGCGGCGGCTTCGCACGACGCAGGGATATCACAGCGCCCTGCTGGAGCCCGTGCTGGATGCCCTTGCGACTGCGGCCCGCGTCCCGCAGGGGGTGCCCGCTTTCCCCAGGCTGGTCAGCAACCTGACGGGCCGGGTGGCGGCGCCCGGCGAGTTGCTCGACGGGGAGTACTGGCGACGACAGGCGCGCGAGCCGGTCGCGTTCGCTGAGGGTGTCCAAACGCTGGCGGGGCTGGGGGTCGACGTGATCGTGGAAATCGGCCCGCACTCGGTGCTCGGTCCGATGGCCGCGCTGGCCTGGCCGGACGGCACCGACGACCCGGACCCTCCAGTGGTGCTCTCCAGCCTGCAAAGGCCGTCCGCAGAGTCCTCCGAAGCGGAGACGGAAACCGACCCCTGGGTGTCGGCCGCCGCCGGGGCGTACACGGGCGGGGTCGGTATCGACTTCACGGGACTGTTCCACGGCGAGAGCCGGCGGCGGATCTCGCTGCCAAGCTACCCGTTCCAGCGTCGGCGACACTGGATCGAGGCGCCGAAGCGGGACAGCCGCCGCTCGCCCGTGAACGGCCGTTCGCTGCTGGGGGCCCGCCACGAGTCGCCCACCGGCGAGGTGCGATTCGAAGCGCAGCTGACAGGCGGCGATCCGGACTGGCTGGGCGACCACCTCGTCTTCGGCCGCGTCATGGTTCCCTGTGCGGCCTACGCGGCCATGGCCGCCTCCGCCCTCATGGCCGAGGGCGCCGAGTCGATCGCCGTCGAGGACGCACAGCTGTACGTCCCGCTCATTCTGCCGTCGGACGGGGAGGACGACAATGGGCGGGTGGAGCTGGTCATGAGCCCGTCCCGTGGGGGGAAGGGGCAAAGGGTGGAAACCTACAGCCGGGGAGGCGGGGAGGAAGGATGGGTGCGGAACATGTCTGGAACGGTGAGCGGTGGCGCCCCTCCGCCGGACGCGGAGGCACCGGTGGAGCTGGGCGACCTGCGGGCCAGGATGTCGCCGGTCGATGTCCCGTCCCTGTACCGTGCCAAGGCCCGCAAGAGAGTCGACCTGGGCCCCGCATTCCAGGTGCTCCGCCGAGTGTGGGCGGCACCGGGGGAGTCGCTCGCCGAAGTAGCCCTGTCGAGGGAACTGGCCGAAGCCGGGCTGGACGTTCATCCCGTGCTCCTGGACGGCTGCTTCCAGGCGGGTCTGGCCGCGCGCAACCAGGCCGGCGGCGAGGTGAGGCAAACGTACCTGCCCTTCGGCTGGGATCACCTCTGGCTGGCGGGGAAGTTGCCCGACCGGGTCTGGTGCCACGTGCGCATGAGAGACGGCGGGGTTGCGGCGGCAGATGACGCCAACGGACGGAGCCAGGAGGCGCTCAAGGCGGACCTGCGGCTTTACTCCGCGGAAGGGGAGATGCTCGGAGTCGTCGACGGCTTCACGTTCAAGCGGGCAACCCCGGCGGCGCTGTGGGCCGGCGAGGGGTTGCGCGACACGCTGTACGAGGTCGTCTGGCGCGACGGTCCGCTTGCTGGAGACATGCGTTCGGCGGACTTCCTGCCCGCTCCGAACACAATCGCGGCCGATGCGGCGGCCTACTCCGAGTATCTCATCCGCGACGGAGTCGAGCCGACCGCCAGGGAAGTGCTTCTTGAGGATCTGGAGTGGCTCTCGCGGGGATACGCGCTCGCCGCCCTGGACGAGTTGGGGTGGGAGCGGCAGCGGGGTGCGGATGTGAGCGCCCGCGAGCTTCGGCACAGACTGCGGGTGGCGCCGAATCATGTCCGGCTCCTTGCCCGCATGCTGGACCTGCTGGCCGACGGGGGCGTTCTGGAGCGTACTGCGAACGGGCGCCTGACGGTCACGGTGGGCGCGGGCGATCCGCCGCCCCACGAGTCCCTGGCCGATCCCGATTCCTTCGCCGCGAGTCTGGAGGACCGGCACCCGTCCGGGAGTATCGAACTGGCCCTGCTGAGACGGTGCGGAAACGCGCTTGCAGAAGTGCTGCGGGCACGCGTCGATCCCCTTGAACTCCTCTTCGCGGACGGCCGCCGAGGAGCGGCGGACCTCTATCGGACCGCGCCGGCCACCAGAGCGGCGAACCGGATGCTGAGCGATGTGGTGGCCGCGCTGCGCGCCCGCCTGCCCGAGGGGCGGCGGCTGCGTGTGATCGAGGTGGGCGCGGGCACGGGCGGGTCCACCGAGTGGGTGAGGGCAAGGCTTCCGGCCGGACGCTTCGACTACTGCTACACGGACATTTCGGCGGGTTTCTTCTCCAACGCCCAAGGGCGCTTCGGCGGAGAAGAAGCCGACATGCGGTACCGTGTGCTGAACATCGAGCGCGATCCCGTCGCTCAGGGCTTTGACCCCCACGCCCACGATCTCGTGATCGCGTCGAACGTGCTTCACGCAACTCGCGACCTGGCAGAGTCTCTTGCCCACTGTCGCCGCCTGCTCGCGCCCTCGGGACAGCTGCTCATGCTCGAGAGTCTGCGTCGTCGAGGCTGGCAGGATCTGACCTTCGGCCAGCTGGAAGGCTGGTGGCGGTTCGCGGACCGGTACCGGTCGGATCACGCGCTTGTGGACCCGGAGACGTGGATGCGGGCGCTGCGGGACGCTGGGTTCGTCGACGGGCACGTCCTGGGAGAGGGGGATCCCCGCGAGCCCAACGTGTGGGATCGGGGAGTGATCCTGGCCACGCGGCCCGCCGAGGCGACCGACTCCCCCGGCGTGTGGGTGCTGGTGACCAATGAGACGGAACTGGCGGCGGATCTGGCCCGGCGACTGGCCTCACGGGGCCAGACCGTAGTGCTGGCCGGCGGCGCATCGGACGACGCCGTCGGCCCGGCATCGCGGCCCGGAGTGACCAGGGTGTCCGTCAACGCCGAAGCGCGTGCGTCGTGGCGGTCGCTGATCAAGGCCCTGCCCAGAGACCAGCCGCTCGCGGGGGTGGTGCACCTCGCGGCGTTGGAGGGCCACGGACCGGAAGCGACCACGGAGCAGCTCGCGACCGATTCCGAACGGGTGGTCGGTAGCGTGCTGGGGCTGACCCAGGGCCTTCTGGACACGGGTGTGACGCCCTCGCGGGGATTCTGGATCGTCACCCGCGGGGCGCAGGTGCTTGAGCGCGAACGCCACGGGCATCTTGCCGGCGCATTGCTATGGGGGTTCGGCAAGGCGGCGGGTAGGGAGGCGGCCCATCTGAGGCCGCGCATGGTCGACCTCGACCCCCTGGAGACGGGCATACCGTCCGCATTCGCTGACGAACTGCTGTCGCCCGACCCGGAGACGCACATCGCGTACCGCGCGGGGCGCCGCCGGGTCGCTCGCCTGGTACGGGCCCGGGCCGGAACACCTCGCCTCGAGCTGCCCGGGCGAAGGGGCTGGAGGTTGGAGCGCGATCGGGGGGGCTCGCTGGCGAACCTGCAGGTCGACCACGTTCCCTCGCGCCCTCTGAGTCCCCGTGACGTCCGCGTGTCGGTTGAGGCCGCGGGGCTGAACTTCCGGGATGTCCTGCGCGCCATGGGGGCCCTCGGATCCGGGCTACTGGGGCGGGAGCTGTGCGGCCGGGTCGTGGAGACGGGATCGGAGGTGGCCGGACTCGCTCCAGGCGACCGGGTCGTCGGACTGGGCTTCGGGACCTTTGCACCGGAGGTGACCACTCGCGCGGAGCTTCTGGCGAGAGCGCCGGATCATCTGTCGGCGTCGGCGCTCGCCACGGTGCCCACGGTGTTCGTGTCGGCGGCGATCTGTTTCGAGTTGGCTCGGCTGGAGGCGCGCGACCGGGTGCTGATCCATGCTGGTGCGGGGGGCGTGGGGCTGGCGGCGATCCAGTGGGCGGTCGGTCTGCCCTGAGCCTCCGCGGCGGGGCGCAGGCACCTCGGCCTCAGGGCC
>VXOC01000229.1:18257-30457 GCA_009840215.1 Gemmatimonadota bacterium
GCGTGGGGCTGGCGGCGATCCAGTGGGCGCGTGCGGCGGGGGCGGAAGTGATCGCGACCGCGAGCGCGCCCAAGCGCGCCTACCTCCGCTCGCTGGGCGTGAGGCATGTGTTCGACAGCAGGAGCACCGACTTTGGAGCGAAGATCCTCCAGGCCACCGGGGGCACCGGGGTCGATGTGGTGCTGAACAGCCTGACCGGACCCGGATTCATCGAGGCCAGCCTCTCGTGCCTGTCGCGCGGAGGCCGTTTCGTCGAGATCGCCCGACGAGACATCTGGAGCGAGGAGAGGATGGCGGCGGAGCGGCCGGACGTGGCGTACTCCATCATGGCGTTGGACGCGCTGAAGGACGACGACGCGGTCCGCCTCGGCGTCGCGCTTCGCGAAGTGATGGACCGCCTCGCTGCGGGGGAGCTGGAGCCCCTGGTCCACACCCGCTGGCCGCTGGCCGAGGTGGGCTCGGCGATGGATTTCATGCGGTCGGCGAAGCACATCGGAAAGATCGTCCTGACCGCCCCGCCGCTGGCGGGGGAGCGGCTCCGGGGCGACCGGACCTACCTGGTCACCGGCGGTCTGGGCGGAATTGGATGTGCCGTCGCGGCATGGCTGGCCGACCGGGGTGCGGGCACGATCGTGCTGAACGGCCGCCGGCCTCCCCACTCCGACGCCGAGGATGCCATTCGCAGCCTGCGACGCCGCGGCGCAAGGGTGGTGGTGGAACTCGCGGACGTGTCCGACACCGCCGCCCTCGACGCTATGCTGGCGCGGATGGACACCGCGTTGCCGCGCCTGGCCGGCGTCATCCACAGCGTGGGGGTATTGTCTGACGGCTCCCTGGTCAACCAGAGCTGGGAGCGGTTCAGGGAGGTTCTGTGGCCCAAGATACTGGGCGGGTGGCATCTCCACCGAGCGACGCGCAACCGGGATTTGGATCTGTTCGTCCTCTTCTCAAGCATGGCGGGCGTACTGGGCAACGCGGGTCAGGCCAACCACGCAGCAGCCAATGCGTTCCTCGATCAGCTGGCCGGTCACCGACGCTCGCTGGGGCTCCCCGGCCAGTCGATCCAGTGGGGAGCGTGGTCTGGAGTGGGCGAGGCCGAGGAGCAACGCGAGCGCATCGCTCGGCGGCTGGAATCGCACGGAGTCGGATGGATCAGTCCGCGCCAGGGGATCGGGGCGCTCGACCATCTGGTGCGGCTCGATCCGACGACCGCGGCGGTGGCTGTTGCCGACTGGTCGGTGTTCGCCAGGAGCCTCGACTCCCCACCTCCCTTCCTCGACGAGTTGCTTGCCCGCAGCACGGAGCGGGTGGAGCGCCCGTCCGACTCGGCGGACGCGCCGAGCAACCTGCTCAGGACGCTGCGGGAGTCGCCCGAAGAAGACCGTCTGGCCGAACTGTCCGCGTTCCTCCGCCGGGAGGTGAAGTCGGTGCTGCGGCTCTCGTCCGAACCCCCACTGACAACCGCTTTCTTCGACCTCGGGATGGACTCCCTCATGGCGGTGGAGCTGAGGAACAGGTTGAACCAGCAGTTGGGGGGCGCGCTCACGGTGTCCAACACCGCGGTGTTCGACCATCCCGACGTGACCAGTCTTGCGCGCCACATCGACGATGCGCTCGGGACCGCACTCCGGGACCGATAGGGGCCGAGATGAAGGGGATCGGTGGCCTGGCGAGGGAGCTGACGCGGGACGCTCGTTCGCACAAGCTGTTCCCGGCCCTGGTCATGGGCTCCGTCGCGGGCGTCAACCGGATCAGCGTTCTGTTCGCGCTGGGTACGGCTCTGTTCGTAGGCGCGCTCGCCCCGGTTGCGGTGAAGGGAGTGGGCTTGCTGATCTTCGGCAGCCTCGTTGGATGCGGCCTGACCGCGCTCTTCAGCGGATACCGAGGCGCGACCGCAAAGCCCCCATTGGCGTCGATGGCCGTGTTCGCGGGAATGGCGCCGACGTTGAGCGTCGCCAGCGAGCCCGCGCTCGTCACCATGGCAGCAATCTTCGGCCTGAGCGCGGCGGCCACCGGAATCTTCTTCCTGGCCGTCGGACGCCTGCGGGCCACCGGCCTGTTTCGCTTCGTCCCCTATCCGGTGTCGGGAGGCTTCCTGACGGGTGCCGGCGGAATCTTGTGCCTGCTCGCCCTGCCCCTCATCGGCATCGACCCTCGGACACGACCGTTTCTGGAAATGTTCGAGCCCTCGGCCATCGCCGTCTGGGCGCCCGGGCTCGCGTTCGCGGCCGGTCTCTTTCTGGCCAGCAGACGCTGGGGCGACCGCGTGGTTGTCCCAGCGGGCACTGTGGCTGCCGTCGCACTCTTTCATATCGTGCTGCTGGGCGTCGGCACGTCGCCGAGCGAAGCGGGGGAGGCGGGTCTGCTGCTGTCGGTGCCGACAGGGGGCGGCGGCATGTGGCCCCCATTCGAGCTCGGTGCGATCTCGGGCATATCATGGCCGTCGATCGCCGCCCTGGTTCCCGAGCTGCTGGTCGTGGTCCTGTTGAACGTGGTATCCATGGTGCTGATTCTCGGGGGTCTCGAGCTCGGTTCCGGCAGGGAAGTGGACTGGGATCGCGAGTTCACGGTCGCCGGGGGGGCCGCGGTTGCGACCTCGCTCTCCGGTGCGCCGGCCTCGTTCATCAACCTGGGTCCCACGCTCCAGCATCAGCGTGTCAGCGCGGACACCCGTCTGACCGGTCTCGTGACGTGCGCGGTGCTGGGGCTCGCACTGGTGTACGGCAGCACGATCATAGGCTGGATCCCCACGCCGGTCATGGGCGCAATTCTGTTGCACACCGGAATCCGGATTCTGAACGACTTTGGCGTGCGGAGCGCCAGACAGCTTCCCGGGACCGAGTTGGCCATCGTCCTGGTGATCTTCTTCGGCGTCCTGTTCTTCGGCTTCCTGGAAGCCGTGGTCACCGGGATGCTGGCCGTGATCGTCCTGTTCGTGTTCCGACTCAGCCGACTGAATCCAATCGCCGAGCGATCCACCGTCCGCGATCAGAGGAGCAGACGGAACCGGTCGATTCCCGATCGGGCGATCCTGCAGGAAACGGGCACCCGCGGCAGGGTGTGCCAACTCCGCGGATACGTGTTCTTCGGCAGCGCATTCGCCCTCTTCAAGGACTTGACGGAAGACCTGGTCGCCTCGCGGTCGGTGTGCATCGTGCTGGACATCCGCGAGGTAACGGGCTTCGACTTCTCCGCCGTCAGGGCGTTGTGCGGATTCCTCGGCAAGGCACAGGCGGCCGGATGGCTGGTGGTTCTCGTCGGCGCCGGGGATCGATTGGAGAACCAGGTGTCGAAGAATCTCCCGGATGAAGTCCGGCGCTGGCTGATCCTGGAACAGGACCTGGACCGGGCCGTCGAGCGATGCGAGGACGTCGTGATCGAGCGGTACAGGGAGGACACGGACGCGAGTGCCCACCGTGGCGCTCTCCTGGAGCGGGTCGCCGAGGGGCTGGACCGACAGCTCAACCGTCAGGCGGACTTCGAAGACATGCTCGAGGAGCTTCAGGAGTGGATCGAGCCCTACGGATACGCCAAGGGCGAAACGCTCTCCAGCCCGGATGAACCGGCCACGGGTCTGCAGCTGATGGTGGGCGGCCAGGCTTCGGCTTTCGATGCATCCGGCGCGCGCGTGCGCCAGTGCGGCCCGGGCGATGCGGTGGATCCGGCTGCGTTGTATGGGCGCCGAAAGAGCGACATGACCGTCGTCGCAGACCGGTCATGCTGGGTGGCCACGCTCACCCCCATCGCGTTCCGACTGCTCGAGGAGAGCGAACTGGAATTGTCGTACAGGCTGCACAAATACCTCGTACTGTCCGGAGCACGGCGATGACCGGACTGGCGACATCGATCGTCCGCAGGGCGAGGCTGGCCGGGGAATGGGCGCGCAGCGGCGTCGCCTGGTCGCCCCTGTCCCCCGGCTACATCGCGGATCCGTACCCGACCCTTCGGAGGCTGCGGGAAAGGGATCCCGTGCACTGGAGCGCCCTCGCCAACCAGTATCTGGTGGCCCGCTACGATGACATCGACCGCGTGCTGCGCGACCACATCCACTTCAGCAAGGACTTCACGAAAGGCGATGTCCAAAAGCGGTCCAGGTTCTCGCGCAGCAAGGTCTCCCGGCACATGCTCACGATGGACCCCCCGGATCACACCAGGCTGCGACGGCTCGTCAACCGGGCGTTCACGCCTCGGGCCGTGGCGGAGCTGGAAGGCTACATCCGCTCCACGACCCACAGGCTCCTGGACAGCGTCGATGGCGCGCGCGAATTCGATCTCATGTCCGTGCTGGCCGACCCGCTCCCGACGATCGTGATCGCCAGGATGATCGGCGTGCCCGAGAGCGACATGGATCGCTTCAGCGGGTGGTCGGATCGCTACGTGCGCGTCGTGGAACCGGTTCTGACGAAGAAGGAGATGACGGGGGTGCTGGAGGCTCAGCGGTACTTTGCCGAGTACTTCGGCGCAATCATCGAGCAGCGCCGCACGGAGCCTCGGGACGACCTGGTGACCCGCCTGGTCGAAGCCGAGGAAGAGGGCGACCAGCTCACGACCGACGAGACGAAGGTCATGCTGCGACTGCTTCTGGTCGCGGGAAACGAGACGACGACAAACCTGATCGGCAACGGCCTGAGGGCGCTTCTGCTGCACCCCGGCCAAATGGAGATCCTGCGCGCGCAGCCGGATCTGGCGGAGGGTGCCGTCGAAGAGCTGCTGCGCTACGACGCGCCGGTGCAGGTGGATGCCCGCTTCACCGCGACTGAAGTGGAGATCGGGGACCGTCGAATCGAACCCGACTGCAGGGTCGCGTGCCTGCTCGGGTCCGCCAACCGAGACCCGGAGCGCTTCGACAGGCCCGACGAGCTGGACATCACGCGGTCAGACCAGGGCCACATCTCGTTCGGCCTTGGCATTCACTACTGCCTCGGCGCCCCGCTAGCGCGATTGGAGGGAAGAATCGCGCTCGAGGTGCTTCTCGAACGGTACGCGGACATCCGGTTCGGAACTCGACTGCCATGCTATCGCACATCCGGCGTGCTCCGAGGACTCCAACACCTCAACGTGCGGGTACGGCGGCGCGGCCGCCGGATCGCGAGCCGGTCCACGGTGCTGCAAGCCGACGCCACGGCAGGCCCGCGACACCCTTAGGAGCGCTCGATGCCCCTGCTCGGCGAGCACCACCCGGGTCGGGTTCTTCTCGCTCGGCGTCCTTAGTCCTCTGAGCGGATTACGCTCGAGCAACGACTGCTTCTATCTGGGCACGCCAGGCGCGGCGGTCCGCCCCTTTCACATCTTGGCGCGGCACACCTACCATGCATTGTGGGGCGATCTATGACACCGCGCTCGCTCGGCGACCGCAGCGCAGGCGTTGATATCAAATCGATACCAAAACAATATCACACAGAATCACTGGACAAAGAATGGAGGAATCGCGATGCCGTTCGATCTCGGAATCATTGAAATCGGGATGATCGTGGCGGTTCTCGGGGTCGCGGCGGCGGTGGGTTACAAGGCCGTCAGGCTCCTTGGCCGCGGAGGCGCCGGCAGGGAGGAACTTGAAGCGGAGAAGCGGGACCTCGAGCGCAGGATCGAGGCACACGAGAGGCGGGAGCGGTTGCCGAAGGGGTAGCGGGCCTGCCAGCTTCCGAGGGAATGGATCCCCCTCACTCCCGGGAGGCGTCTCATGCCCACCACCTTCACCCTCAACGGGAAGCCCGTCACCAGCAACGCTCCCGGCAACGCAATGGTCCTCTGGGTCCTTCGCGAGCGACTCGGCCTGACCGGAACCCGGTTCGGCTGCGGCGTCGGCGAGTGCGGGGCCTGCACGGTCCACCTCGACGGAGAGCCGGTGCAATCCTGCCGGCTGCGCATGTCACGGGTCGAGGGGCGGGCGATCACCACCATCGAGGGCCTCTCGCCCGACCGGTCCCACGCGCTGCAGCAGGCATGGATCGAGGAGGAGGTGCCGCAGTGCGGCTATTGCCAGTCCGGCCAGCTCATGCAGGCCGCGAGTCTGCTGGCGGCGAACCCGTCGCCGACCCGCGACGAGATCGTCGACCACATGGACGGCATTCTCTGCCGCTGTGGAACCTACGGACGGATCATCCGCGCGATCGAACGCGCCTCCGCCGTGACCGCGGCACCCGCCGGGAGGACACGATGAAGACGCGCTCGCAGTCCCCACCCCGCGAGACGAACCGGTCGTCCCCCGATAACCACCCGCCGAGCGGCGAGGCACGCCAATCGCCCCGCGAGGCCTCCCAGTCACGCAGATCCTTCCTGAAGAAAGCCGGCGGCGGCCTCTCCTTCGTGGTGGTCTTCGGCCCGGCCGGCCTGGCCGCACGCCGTCCCCGTACCCCGGACACCCTCGATGCCCTGATGGGCGCGGACCCACCGGGCTCGCCCGCGGCGGAACACCCCTTCGGCGCATGGGTTCGGATCGCGACCGACGGCCAGGTGCTCATCTACAATCCCGCCGCCGAGATGGGCCAGGGGTCCATGACGGCGCTCCCCGTCATCCTTGCCGAGGAGATGGACGCCGACTGGGACCGCGTCCGGATCGAGCACTCGCCGGTCGAGCCCGGCGTGTACGGGCGCAGCTGGAGCGGCCGCGGCCGCGGTGGATCGATGATGACGGCGGGCAGCATGGCGGTGCGCGGGTACTACATGAACCTGCGGCTGGCCGGTGCTCAGATCCGGCGCGTGCTGCTGGACAACGTCGCGCGCGAGTGGGGCGTGCCGGTGAGCGAACTGGCGACCGAGCCGGGTGTGGTTGTTCACGCCGCGAGCGGGCGCCGGATTTCCTATGGTGAGGTGGCGGCCTTCGCCGAGATCCCCGACGAGCTGCCCGAAGTGAGCGAAGCGGAGCTCAAGTCGCCCGCGGACTTCCGGCTGATCGGGCACTCGGTGCCGCGCCACGATGTCCCCGCGAAGACCGACGGCAGCGCGGTCTACGCGCTGGACGTGCAGGTGCCGGGGATGTTGTACGGGGTCATCGCGCGGGCGCCCGTTCACGAGGCGGGACCGGCGTCGTTCAACGAGGCCGAGGTGCGGGGGCGGCCGGGGGTGGTGGGGACCGTCACGCTGGGCTACGGGGTCGGCGTGGTCGCCGAGACGGTCGAGGAGGCATTCGCCGCGCGCGACGCGATGGAGATCGAGTGGGGAGCGGCGCAGGCGGATGGGTTCGACAGCGTGGCGTCGCTGGCAGCCTATGCGGGGATCGCGGACGGGGAGAGCCAGGGACGTCCGCTCTCGGAGAGTGGAGACGTGAGGGCCGCAATGGACGGCGCGACCACACGCTACGAGGCCGACTACTTCAACGACTACGTCTATCACGCGCAGATGGAACCGCTGGGCGCGGTCGCTTCGGTGAACCCGGCGGGTGACGGCGCCGAGGTCTGGGCCGGGACGCAGGCGCCGGACATGGCCCGCGCCGCGGTTGCGCGCGAACTCGGTGTTCCCGTAGAGCAGGTCACCTTCCATCCCTGCTACCTGGGCGGCGGACTCGGCCGCCGGACGATGGCCGACTACATCGTCGAGGCCGTGCAGCTGTCACGGTCGGTGCGGCGCCCGGTGAAGCTGATCTGGACCCGCGAGGACGACCTCCAGTACGGCGCCTTCCGCCCGATGTCGCTGCAGCGGCTGACCGGCGGGGTGGATGCGGGTGGCAACCTCGCGGCGTGGACCCACACGGTGGTCGGCGACGGTCGCGGCCTGCTCGCGTCGGGGATCGGCATCCAGTACTACGACATCCCGAACCAGCGCATCGAGATGCGCACGGCCAGCCACGGTGTCCGCACCAAGCACTGGCGGGCCGTCGGGCACGGGCCCAACAAGTTCGCGATCGAGTCGTTCATCGACGACATCGCCCGCGGCGAAGGCATCGACCCGGTCGAATTGCGGCGGAGGTTGCTCAGGGGGTCACCGCGCGGGATCGCCGTCCTCGACCTGGTGGCCGAAATGGCCGATTGGGGGCGTGCGCCGCCGGGCGGACGAGCACGGGGCGTGGCCTTCGTCGAACGGAGCGGGACGCTCGCCGCCGGGGTGGCCGAGGTTTCACTCGAGGAAGACACCGGCAGGATCCGCGTGCATCGCTTCTGGTGCGCCGCCGACGGTGGCGTCGTCGTGCAGCCGCGCAACGCCCGCGCCCAGATTGAGGGTGGCATCGTCAACGGGCTGAGCACCGCGCTTTTCGAGCGGCTGACCGTCCGCGACGGACGGGTGGAACAGTCGAACTTCCACGACTATTCGATCCTTCGCATGTCCGACATGCCCGACATCGAGGTGCGCTTCATCGATTCGAACGAAGCTCCGATGGGGCTCGGCGAACCGGGTGTGCCGGTTGCGGCCGCCGCGGTGGCCAACGCCTTCGCGGCGCTCACGGGACGACCGCTTCGCCACATGCCGTTCACGGCGGACCGGGTCCTGGAAGCGCTCAACGGGTGACGATCCACCGCATGAACACCGGCCATTCCATCCCCCGGCCCGCGCTCTCGCGGGGCATCTTCGCGCTCCTCCTGCTCCCCCTGGTGGCCACCTGCGACCGCCCCTACGACGGTCCCCCGGTCACCGGGCACGACAGCGCCGGCGTCCGCATCGTCGAAGCCCATGTACCGGTGTGGACCGACTCGACCGCGTGGCGCCTGGACCCGGAGCCGGTGCTCGATCTGCACGCACTGGGACCTGCCGACGCCTACACCTTCTTCCGAATCCGGGGCATGCGGAGGCTGGGCGACGGCACCCTCGCGGTCGCCAACTCCGGCACGGGTGAAATCCGCCTCTTCTCCGAACTCGGCGACCACATCGCGTCGGTCGGCGGCCAGGGGGAGGGACCGGGGGAATTCGGCAGACTTGAAGGGATCGAACTCGTCGGCGACTCCATCTTCGCGCTCGACTCGGATGGTGACATTGCCGTCTTCGGTCCGGCCCCCGACCCCACCCACGTCCGCACGATGAGCCTGCACTACGTCAAGGTCCGGAGCCTCCATTCCCTTGATGACGGCACGCTGGTCGTACCGACCATCACGTCGGAACCGCCGCCGGCAGCCCCCGGCATCGTGCGCACTCCGCACGCGCTTCTGCGCCTGGACCTGGATGGTGCCCTGGTGGACAGCATCGGCACGGCTGCCGGAGGCGAGGAGTACACCGACAACGTGTCCTTCAGCGGAACGCCCCTCTTCCCAAGAGAGTCCATCGTCGACTCGCGCAATGGCCGGATCTACTATGGATCCGCCGACCTGATGGAGGTACGGGAGCTGGGACCGGACGGTGAACTCCTGCGCGTCCTGCGGATCCCGGACTACCCGCTCGAACTCAGCGAGGAACTGGTCGAGGCCGAACGGCATGAACGCCTGGGAAGCGTTCCGCCCATGCTCCGCCAGGCCATCCAGTCCCTGCCCGCGCCCGCGACCCGGCCCGCGTACCGCGACATGCTGGTGGATCCGACCGGCGCGATCTGGCTGCGGCCCTTCGAGGGGATCACCGAAGGCGGCACGCCGCTGGACTGGCAGGTGATCGACGCCGACGGCACGTGGCTGGGCGGTGTGACGGTGCCGACCAACGTCCGGATCTGGGATATCGGGGTGGACGAGGTGCTGGGGAGCTGGATCGACGAGCTCGGGCAGCAGCATCCGCTGGTGTTCAGGCTGCGGAGGGGTGGGGTGGGAGCAGGCGGTTAGAGTTAGACGGCGGCCTTCAAGTCACCCACCCACCCACACCGCCACGTCGCGCGCCCCCGCCAGGATCGCGCGGTCTCCCGTAGCCAGCTTCACCCCCAACTCCCGCGCCGCGACGATGAACTCCGCATCCTCGGCCGACACCCCGCATTCCTGCGCGGTTTCGAGCACACGAGCTGACGAAACGGCCACGATCCTTCCGCCCAGGACCAGGGCGGTGTCATCGCACATGGCCCTCGCCTGGTCCAGCGTGATCGACCGCCGCCGCACCAGACCGAGCAACACGCTCCGCAACCGGCTCATAACGACCGCGGGCGCGGCCCACTCCGGATCGTGCAGGAGGAGTTGCGCCGCCTCCGCCCCCGCGCGTCCCCCCACCACCAGGCGCACCATGACGTTCGTGTCGACGACGATCATCGGCCGTGCCGGTTCATGCGGGGGCCGAGCGGCCGCTCATCGCGCCTCACTCGCCGCCTGACCACCGGGTGCGCGCCTCGTCGCGCAGACGGGGCAGCGTGGCTTCCGCCAGGTCGACGGGGCCCAGCGCGCGGTGCCTGCGCTGGATCCGCTCCAGCAGTGCGATGGCGTCCACCTGTCCCGGGCGGACCGAGGCGGCCAGCCTCGCCCGGATCTCTCCGTTCAGGCTGCGGTGGTTCCTCTCCGCCGACGTCTTGAGCTCTCGATGCAACTCGTCCGGGATTCCGCGGATGACCAGGTCGGGCATTCCTTCCACCTCCTTGAGTTGTGTATGATATCATTATGCTACTATAATAGTATCATTCAATCCATTCTTGAAGCTCCTCGCTCACGGGCGTTGACGAGGGTCAAGCCGACATTCCATCTTCGCCCGATGAGTGCCACGCCTTCGACAGAATTCCCGGGACGTTCCCGGCGTCTCCTGTTCGCGGCCACGGCTGCAGTCTTCCACGCCTGCGCACCCTCCGACGACCCTCCGCCGCAAGCGATCCAGCGGGACAGCGCAGGCATCTCGATCGTCGAGTCCTTCGGGCCCGCGTGGGGCGATTCGGCACGGTGGTACGTTGACCCTGAACCCCTCCTCGACCTCGCCGAATCCGGAACCGGCGATCCGCACAACTTCTACTTTGTCAGGGGCATCAGGCGTCTGTCGGACGGGTCCCTGGTCGTGGCGAACCAGGGTTCGAACGAAATCCGGAAGTTCTCGGCCGACGGGAGGTTCCTGGCTTCGGCGGGCGGGGACGGCGAGGGCCCCGGCGAGTTCAGCAACCTGCAGCAGATCGAACGGGTGGGCGATTCGATCATCGCGCGGGACATCCGGTCGCGCATCGCCCTTTTCGGGCCCGGCCTGGAACACCTCCGCACCACCCGGCTCGAGGACTATGCGCGCAACCTCCACCATCTGCGCGACGAGACCCTGGTCGTGCAGGCGATCATGGACTTCGCGGAGGTGTACGGCGTGGTGCGGAGTCCCGAGGCACTCGTGCTGTATGATCTGGAGGGGGTCCGGGGGGACAGCATCGGCTCGACCCCGGGCGGCGAGGAGTATGTCGCCGAAGTTCTGAGCGCGCCGCCGCTCTTCCAGAAGGAGGCACTCGTCGACACCTACGAGGGCCGGATCTACACCGGTGCCTCGGACCGGATGCAGGTCGAGGAACTGACGCCCGACGGCGATACCGTGCGTATTCTCCGCATCCCCGATTTCCCGCTGGCGCTCACGCCCCAACAGGTGGAAGCCGAACGGAGTGCGCGGCTCGACATTGCGCTGCCGCAGGGTGTTGCTTCGCTCCCGCCGCACTTCGTCCAGGCCATCGAGGACATGCCCTCACCCGAGACCCGGCCTGCGTACGCGGCCCTGCTGGTGGACCCGACCGGGGCGATCTGGCTACGACCGTTTCGAGGACTGAGCGAGGCGGGCGGACCAGTGCAATGGCTGGTGCTGGGTCCCGACGGAAACTGGCTGGGAAGCGTGGAGATTCCCGAGGACTTCCGGGTGATGGACATCGGTGCGGACGAGGTCCTCGGGGTTTGGACGGATGAAATGGATGTGCAGCATCCGCAGGTGCGGCGGTTGTTGCGCGGCGGGGGGTAGCAAGACGCTCTTGCCTTCCGGCGGGCAGCCCTTCATCGTTCGAGTGTCAGAGAGGAGCGGAGCCCGGACAGGAGGTCGGATGTGAGATACCGCGTAGCGCTTCACGAATCCGAAGAGGGGCTTTCCGTCTGGGTTCCAGGCTTGCCCGGCTGTGTGTCCCAGGGGAAGACTGAAGAGGAAGCACTCGCGAACATCACCGATGCCGTCCGGGAGTACCTCGACGTGGCGTTGGAAAACGCCATTGGCATGGGGACATCGTCCTGACCGACGGCCAGCGAATCGTCACGGTCCCTCGCAGCACCCCCGTGAACGCTTTCACGATGGGCCGAATTGTTCAGGACGCCGGACTTACGGCAGAGGAGTTTCGAGGACTGCTTTGAATTTCACACGATACCGTCCCGGGATTGTCCCCCACCCCACCCCGGCGCTGGCCGCCATCTTCACCGCGGCCACCATCCTCG
>VXOC01000238.1 GCA_009840215.1 Gemmatimonadota bacterium
CCGGCTTTCTTCGCCAGCGCGAGCGCCACCGCCTCCCACAGCACGACATCCCGGTCGTCATTCGCGTGGGGGAACTTCGCGATCGCCAGCCCGCCGTCCCGATCCCGGATCGCCGCCTTCGGGCGGGCGCCACCCAGGGACGATCCGGGGCCGATGAGAAGCCGCAGGTCCTCGTCCAGTTCATCCCGTCGGGTTACGCGGTTGCAGGCGGAAAGCAGCGGGCCCAATTCGACGAGCGGCGGAACGCGGCCGGGTCGCGGTTCAGCCAGGAAAGAGTCGTCACGGTCGGCCTGGAACCGCAGCGCCCCAACGCGAAGTTCGTCGTCAACGAGGAGCAGGAAGTCGGACTCGAAGAGGGTGCGGGGTGCCCGTTGCTCCATGCGCGCCCGCCGGATCTCGGCGCGGCGCAAAAGAACACGGCCCCACCGGTCGGGCGCCGAGTCGCCGATCGCGCCAAAGAGCGCCTTGCGGGTGTGGAATGCGCCCGGTCCACTCGCAAGCGCCGGCTCCAGCGAATAGCGGTCAGGGCGCCGCAGCCATGCCCGGTCGTATTCGAAGGACGCACTCTCACGACCGTTGCGCACCCGGACCCACAGACGCCCCACCAGGATGGGCGTCCCCTCCATGTCCGCGTGGACCAGAATCTCGCGCTCCATGGCGGGGGACCTACCGCCTCGCGATCCGTCCCCGCCCGGCACTCCGGCGAGGCACCCGGACGCGCTGCGGGAGCCCTTCCTCCAGGAGGTCGAGCCCAAGGACATCGCGGCTGCGGTCGGCGAGTTCCGAAATGCCGTCGTGCAGACCGAGCACGAACAGTACGGTCGAGTAGTTGCCCATCGAGACGCCGGGGTCGCCGCGTTCGATCCTGTGGAGCGTGGTTCGGCTGATCAATGCCCGCTCCGCCAGCGTCACCGTGCGGATGCGGCGTCGAAGCCGGGCGTCCCTGATGTCGTGGCCGAGCTTCTTGAGGAGGCGCAGAACCGGGAGCGGAATCGTGCCCTGGATGGGAGTTGGCATTGTTGTGACCGGTATAATGGACGATAACATCTGGATAGTAAGCTATTATGGTCTGTATTGATCTGCAACGTGACCGATCCCGTGTGCTTCGCGTGCGCCGGAGATCGGCCGTAACCGGACGGCAAATCCTGCCGTCGGTGCCGTGCGCGTCCGCGACCCCGTCCCCTTGACCCTTCACCCCACCCCGGCTACCATCCTCACCACAACCCAATTCGGCCGGAGGGGCCAACGGAAGCCGGTGCAAGTCCGGCGCGGCCCCGCCACTGTGAGAGGCCCGGGAACACCCGGAACGCCTGCCCGGCACGCCACTGGGATCCACCCGAGATCCCGGGAAGGCGGGCCAGGCGCCCTCGAGCCAGGAGACGTGCCCGTCCGGCACCCACACGCTGTCCGCGGCCTGACGCCCGCGGATCGCCAAACGCCTCCGCGGGGAGGCGAGGGTGCGGCAGCCGGTGACAACGGCCCCTGACCCGGGGGACCTCACCGCTGCCCGGTGCCGCGGCATCTCCCTTTTCTCCGCGCGGGGAGGGAGAGCCAGAATGAAACACCGCGCCACCCCCGCCGTCTCGGCCACCATCGCCACCCTCGTCCTGGTCGCCGCGCCCCCGCCAGCCCACCTCAGGGCCCAGGATCCCATCGAACTCGAGGGCCTCGTGGTCACCGCCAACCGCTGGGCCGAACCCGCCTGGACCGTGGCGGCCCACGCGACCGTCATCGAGGGCGTCGCACTCCGGCGCGCCGGGATCGAGTACGTCGCCGACGCGCTCCGGCGCGTGCCGGGCATGGCGGTGGTCCGCAACGGGTCCTTCGGGGCCGTCACCTCGGTCTTCCTGCGCGGCGGCGAGTCGGACTACGTCCAGGTCCTGATCGACGGCGTCCCCGTCAACGAACCCGGCGGCGCCTTCGACTTCGGGTCGCTTTCCACCGACAACATCGAGCGCATCGAGATCATCCGGGGACCTGCCTCGGCGCTGTACGGTTCCGACGCGGTAAGTGGGGTCATCCAGATCTTCACGCGCCGGGGTGCGGGCCCGGCAACCGGCAGCCTGTCCTTCCAGGCGGGCAGTTTCGCAACCCGCCGCTGGCAGGGCACGCTCTCGGGAGGAACCGACGCCCTCTCCTACGCCTTCTCCCTGGGGCGCAACGACACCGACGGCATCCTCGAATACAACAACGAGCATCGCCGGACCACCTTCACCGGCCGGGTGCAGGGACGGCTGGGACCCCGCGCCGACGCCACCCTGAGCGTCCGCTACGACGACCGCCGCTTCAACTTTCCCACCGACGGCTCCGGCGCCCTCGTCGACCGCAACGCCTACACCTATGGCGACGCCCTCACCCTGCACCTCGACGCGGGCCGCCGCTGGAGCGACGCCTTCGAGACCCGCTTCACCTTCGACGTCAACGAGACCGACCGCGGCAGCGACGACGCCCCCGACGGCCCGGCCGATACCCTGGGCTTCTTCGGCTATACCAACCTGAACGACATTCGCCGCACGGGCGGCGGTGCGCGCGCCATCTGGCGCCCGGGCGCCGGGACCGTGCTCGCCGCCGGATACGAGCTGGAGCAGCAGTCCATCCGCGCCTTCAGCCGGTCCTTCTCCCAGTACGGGCCGAGTGCGTCCAACTCCGAGAACGATCGGCGCAACCACGCCGCGTACACCCAGCTGTCGTGGCAGCGGGGCGGGTTGGCGGTGAACGGCGGGGTGCGGGCGGAAAGCAACGAGCGCTTCGGCACGGCGGCCACGTGGAAGATGGGCGCGGCCTGGCAATCCGCGGCCGAACGGACGCGCCTGCGCGCGGCGGCGGGGACCGGCATCAAGGAGCCCACCTTCTTCGAGACCTACGCGGCCGGGTTCACCAGGGGCAATCCCGACCTCGAGCCCGAGCATTCGACCAGCTTCGAGGCGGGGCTGGACCAGAATCTCGGCGGCGGTGCGCGCCTGTCGCTGACGGGGTTCAGCCAGAGCTATCGCGACCTGATTCAGTACACCTTCTCGCCGCCGGCGCAGGGCGGCCCCAACTACCACAACGTCGCGCAGGCGCGGAGCCGGGGAGTTGAGGCGGAGGGTGTCGTGGACGCCGGCCCGGTCCAGCTCGCGGCGAACTACACCTGGCTCGACACCGAGGTGCAGGACGCGGGCTTCCACGAGGGAGAGGGGGCGACCTTCGTGGCGGGCGAACCGCTGCTGAGGAGGCCGAAGCACACGGCCGGCGCGTCGGCATCCCTGCAGGTCGCGGCGGCGGCGCGGTTCGAGGTGGGCCTGCGCCGCACGGGCGAGCGCGCGGACCGCGATTTCTCGACCTTCCCCGCAACGCCGGTGACGCTGCCCGCCTACACGGTTGTGGATCTGGCGGCGGAGATCGAGGTCGTGGGGGCGCGGGCGGGGAGGCCGGGTTTCGAGCTGACCGTGCGCGCCGAGAACCTGATGGGCGCCGAGTACGAGGAGGTGTGGGGATTTGCCGCGCCGGGGCGTGGAGTGTACGTGGGGGGAAGGGTGGTGGTG
>VXOC01000329.1 GCA_009840215.1 Gemmatimonadota bacterium
GGGCTACCTCGCGGGCCCCGACCGCTACGCCCGCCCCTCCCCCGGCACCCCCCTTGCGGCCCTGGCTGCCCGTGGAAACACCGCCCTCCGTCCCGCGGGAGAACGCGCATGAACCCCGACACGACGCCCCGGACGGTCTCCGCCGGCTTCCCCCCGGTCGCGCCCGGCGAGGAGGCCGTCGCCGTTACCGATCCCGCGCCGGATGTGCTCCCCTCCTCGACGCTCGTCGGGCGCGAGCTCACGAAGATCTACAAGAAACGCAAGGTTGTGTCGGAGGTGGACATCGAGGTGCGCCAGCGCGAGATCGTCGGGCTGCTGGGACCGAACGGGGCGGGGAAGACCACCACCTTCTACATGTTGGTCGGCCTGATCGCGCCGAACGGCGGCCGGGTCTTCCTGGACGATACCGAGCTGACCTCCGTACCCATGTACAAGCGGGCGAGAATGGGGGTCGGCTACCTTGCGCAGGAACCGTCGGTCTTCCGCAGGCTTACCGTGGCGCAGAACGTGCTGGCGATTCTGGAGACGCTCGACCTGAACCGGAAGGAACGCGCGGAGAGGCTGGAGGAGCTGCTGGCGGAGCTCTCCATAGGCCATCTGCGCAACGCGAAGGCCTTTTCCCTCTCCGGGGGCGAGCGCCGCCGGCTGGAAATCACGCGTGCGCTGGTACAGCGTCCCAAGTTCATGCTGCTCGATGAACCGTTCGCGGGCATCGATCCGATCGCGCTCCACGACATTCAGGAGATCGTCGCCGAGCTGAAGAACCGCGACATCGGCGTCATCATCTCGGATCACAACGTGGAACAGACCCTGGAGATCGTCGACCGCGCGTACATCATGTACGAGGGTCGGATCCGGGTCAGCGGCACCGTGTCCGAGCTCGTCTGGAACGACGAGGTGGCCGACCTCTACCTGGGACCTTCGCTGACCGCGCGCATGAGGTCGCGGTTCCCGCGTCCCGGGGACTAGCCCGTGGACAGCCACCCCCGGCATTCGAGCGGCGCAGGTTCCGCGCCGGGTCCCTCTTCCAGGGTCGCACAACCGTGAGCAGGATGAAGTCCGGGATGCTCGGGACGGGCACGATTCAGCAGGCGATCAAGGCCAATCCCCGCCTCTACCAGGCGATGGATCTCCTGTACATGCCGTTGCCGGAACTCCTGACCCGGCTGCAGCAGGAACTCTCCGAGAACCCCTTCCTGGAGTTGTCCGAGCCCGACAGCGAAGAGGACCTGCAGGTGGAGGAGGAGGGCCAGGACGATCCGGACGACGAGGTGGACTGGGAAGAGGTCATGCTGGACGACTTCGACGCGGGCGGGCCGAGAACCCCCTACGAACCGCAGGAATACCTGGAACCGGTAGTGGTGGAGACCCGCCATCTGCACGACTACCTGGCCGAACAGGTCAGCCTGCTCCAACTCGACGAACGGCAGCTCCAGATTGCCGGAGAGATCGTCGGGAACATCGACGACGACGGGCTCCTCTCCTGTCCCCTGGAGGACGTGGCCGCGGGAGTGGGGGCCGCCCTGGCGCCGGTACGGGAGAAGCTGTACGCCGAGGCCCGCGAGATCGACGGCGCCGACGCGAGAGAGACGGAATTCGTCGCGCTTGACCGCCTCTTCGCACCGGTGGCCGGGGAAGAGGTCGAATCGGTGCTGCAGGTGGTGCAATCCCTCGACCCTCCGGGAGTGGGCGCGCGCGACCTGCGCGAATGCCTGATGATCCAGCTGTCGAGGCTGGGGCGGGAGGACACGCTCGCGTGGCGTATCCTGGACCGGCACTTCGATGGCTTCATGAACCGCCAGTGGACCGACATTGCGCGCGAGACCGAGGTGTCGCGCAAGGCGGTCCAGGATGCGGCCGACGAGATAGCCGCGCTCGACCCGCGGCCCGGAAGCCGCTACACCGCCGAGCCCGAACAGTACGTGATTCCCGACCTGGTGGTCGAAATGATCGGGGGCGAATACATGGTGTTCGCGAACGATACCGGGCTGCCGCGTCTCCGCCTCTCGCGCTCGTACCGCGACGTGGTTGCGGACAAGGAGAAGTTCGTGGGCGACAGCAAGGAGTTCATCGCAACCAAGCTGAACGCGGCCCAGTGGCTGGTCAGGATGATCGAGCAGCGCCGGCGAACCATGCTCGAGGTCATGCGGTTCATCGTCGCCGCCCAGCGCGACTTCTTCGACAAGGGCGTGCAGCACCTGAAGCCGCTCACGCTGCGCGAAGTGGCCGCGCACATCGAGATGGCGGAGTCCACGGTCTCGCGGGTGGCCAACGACAAGTACGTACAGACCCCGGGGGGCGTCTATCCCCTCAAGTTCTTCTTCTCGGGGGGGCTGCCGACGGTGATGGGCGGGGACATCTCCACCCGCGGCGTCCAGGCCAGGATCAAGAACCTGGTCGACGAGGAGGACACGCGCCGGCCCCTGACGGACCAGGCCCTCGTGAACCTCCTCAAGAGCGAGGGGATCAAGATCGCCCGCCGCACCGTGGCCAAGTACCGGGACCAGCTGGGGGTTCTTCCGGCCCGGATGAGAAAGCGCGTGTAGCCGCCCGTGGAGAAGACCCGCGCCTACCACGACTTCGCCCTCGTCGTGCCCGCGTACAACGAGGCGCCCAACATCCCCCACCTCATCCCCGAGGTGCGCGCCGCCTTCGAGGAGTTCGGGCTGACCGGCGAGGTCATCCTGGTGGACGACGGTTCCACCGACGGAACCGCGGAGCTGGCGGAGACCGAGGGGGAGGGCTGGGACCGGCTGCGGGTGCTGCGCCACCGGGTCAACCTGGGCAAGACCGAGGCGCTGCTCACTGCCGCCGAGGCGACCGACAGGAAATATCTGGTCCTCTTCGACGCCGACCTTCAGCACCTCCCGGCGGAGATCCCCCGCTACCTGGACAAGCTCGAGGAGGGGTGGGACATGGTGACCGGGCGCAAGGTGGGGCGGTACGACAAGCGGGCGGTCTCTTCGATCTACAACGCGCTCAGCCGCCGCATCTTCAAGGTGCCGGTCAGCGACCTCAACTCCATGAAGGCCTTTCGCGCCGACATCCTCAAGGCCGTGCGGCTGCGCCACGACTGGCACCGTTTCTTCGTGGTGCTCGCGCACCGGAAGGGGTTCAGCGCCACCGAAATCGACATCGAACTGCACCCGCGCCGCGCCGGCGAGCCGAAGTACTCGGGGAAGAGCCGCATCATCGGCGGGGTGCTGGATCTGATGGCGGTCTGGTTCCAGCTGCGCTTCTCCCGCAAGCCGATGGTGGCCTTCGGCCTGCCCGGGGTGTTCCTGATGGCGGTCGGGGTGGTGACGGGGCTGGTGGCGATGTATCTGCGCTTCGTGGAGGGACAGGGGTTCCGGCCGCTCCTGTACCTGGTCGTGCTCCTGGTCACGGTGGGGGTGCTGTGCTTCGCGGCGGGGATGCTCGGTGAGATGATCGCGTCGGTCCACGACGAGCTGGACGCGATGCGGCGGGAGCGGGGGGACGGGGGGG
>VXOC01000353.1 GCA_009840215.1 Gemmatimonadota bacterium
CCCCCGGCGCCCCCGTCCGATGCGCCTACCCGACCGGTGGGGGGCGGGGGCCGTTGAACCATTTCACGGACGTTCCGCCAAGGTGACAATCGCCGATCTCCGGGCTCAGCCAGAGCGCGTTCGCGGCCAGGCGGCGGACCAGCTGGTTGAAGGGTTCGGCCATCCCCAAGGCTGGTCTGACGTGGAGGCGGAATCTCACCGGATGGTATCACTGGAGCGCTCGGCATGAAGTTTGGACGATATGAGGGCACCGGTGGGGACCGCGGGGGTCCCAGTTGAGGGACCGCAGCCTGGGAGGATCCCACTTGCCCACCCTCCCCCTCTCATCTCACGCCTGCTGGCAGCCTCCTGACCACCAATACCGGCACATTCATGGCATCAAACTCCCGGATTTCGTTTGCGAGCGTATACGCGCGGTAACCTTCTCTGGTTCCATCGGCCGACGGAGTGTCTCATCGAGGCCGACCTTGACGACATAGGCGGTGGAATCGGAATACACAATAGTGCCGTCGGGAAGCACGTCCCACAGCAGTTCCGGCTCGTAGGGCACTTCGTTGGCTATAGCCGCCCTAACCATTGCGGATGGATCCGCCAAATCCCTTGCAGAGAAGTTGGCCAACTCTCCGCGCGGTGGTATCCAAGCCATGGTAGCTACCATGCTGTTCATCCTTCCCACAACGCCTATGCCCTGTATCCCCATCCTGACCGACCGCTGAAACGTCCCTTGCGGGCCAAAGACTTGGAAGGCCAGCTTCCCGACGTCCACAACCGCCACGGCTCCGTCGCGCCACACCAGCAAATTGACCGGCTGAACGAACTCACCGGGTCCCTCACCTTGCCGGCCGACGGTCCTCAATAGCCTACCTTTGGTGTCGATTACATGCACTTCAAACTTCGATGGGTCCAAAACATACAGGTTGCCAGCCCCATCGAAGCTCACGCGCCCGGGGACACTGAACATGGCCCATTCAGGAGCGGCTTGGCCGCCGACGCGAAACACCTCCTGAAAGGAAGCCTGGAGCGGTACGTCGTCTTGCGTCCCCGCTTGAAGTGGAACTAATGCCATTGCGATTACCACGCCAAGACACCTCATTCGACAAGGCGTTGCTTTTGTTGGGCAGCACGTTCGCGCACAGCAAATACCACCCCCGCAGAGCCAACGATTAGCGCCCAAGGAATAGGGTTGTCCGCTTGACGAAGGTGTGATACCGTCAGCGACGCCAAGCCCCAGACAAACCCTGTGCCCCAAGATAGCAACATGATCGGGGTTCGGTTGTACCAGCTGCTCATAGGATGTCGAGGCAATGCTGTAGGAGCCCCCCGCACGCTACACAGAGAGCGCCGCACGCAATCCGGACCAAATAGGCCCACTTCGTTGTGCCCGCTACCGTGACCACGCATGCAACGCAGCCTACACAAGCCAGCGTGGTCCATACCCCGTCGTTAAAGTCGCAGGCGTCCTGCGAAGCCGCGGTACCGCTTGGAACCGCACACGCCGTTACCGGTGCGGGAATAGTTGAGGCTACCGTGGCTGCTGCTGCCACTGGGCGAATCACCGTGGCTGCTGCTGCCAGCATCGCCAAGGTCGCTACAATCTCTGCGACTCTTCGGATTGCCCTCATCGCCTCTTCCGTGTTTCAAGGAAACGGTTCTATAGGTTAGTGAAGAGAGGCCGTATCCGCAAGGTGTAAGACGTTGTCCAACGAGGGTTCAATGAGAGATGAGGATGAACCGGAAAAGAGGCATCCGAGAAAAAAGCCCGTGCCGAGCGTCATCGGATAGGGATGACACAGTGTCACCCTTACCCTTCGCCGCAGGCCGCGAAGAGGCGGCATCCACCGGCCTCGAGCATCACGACCACCGCCCGGTGCTCCATCGCCATCTGCCTGCGATGCGCGTTCTTTCCTGGGACGCAGCCCGTTATAGTTCCAGGATTTACATGTCGAAGTCAGCCGGGCCGGCCGGGAGCTACAGGCCTGGCCGAACTCCCCTGACTATGTACACCCGGACCACAATGAAGGCCGTTCTCGACGCATCGCGTCCTTACCACAATCGCCAACGAATTGCAGCATACCGCAACCGGTTCTCTTCGGCGTCGCCGCCGCCCACCCCCTACAACTCCGAAACCCCGACCGCCGTGACCCCCAATCCCATCGGCAACCTCCCCTCCCCCGCATGAACCAGATACCCCGGACCACACCGCACCCCCAAATCGCTGCGAAGGCTCCTGATCCCCCGAGCCATCCGGGGCCGCGGCGTCGCTGTCGTCTTCACCTCGATGGGAACAACCGTGCCACCGGCCTCGACGACGAAGTCCACCTCCGCTCCGGCGGCCGTGCGCCAGAAGTACACCTCCGGGCGCTCCCCACGATGAGTGAGCGTCTTGATGATCTCGCCCAATACTGCCGCTTCCATCAACGGACCCGCCAACGGACCGGACGCGGCATGGTCGGGGTCCTTCAGGCCGGTCAGGTGGCAGAGCGTGCCCGGATCGGTGAAGTAGACCCTGGGGGACTTGACGAGGCGTTTGCCGATGTTGGCGAAATAAGGCCTGACGATGATGATCTGGTAGGTCGCTTCCAGGATCGAAATCCACGCCTTCGCCGTGTTCACGGCCACGCCCAGATCCCGGCCGACTTCGCTCAGGTTGAGCAACTGGCCCGTGCGCGCGGCAATCGCCCTCAGGAAGCTCCGGAACCGGCCGAGGTCCCCGACCTGCCGAAGGCTCCTCACGTCCCGCTCGAGGTACGTCTGGATGTAGCTGGAGTGCCAGAGTTGCAGGTCGCGCCCCGGATTCGCCACGAGTTCGGGATAGCCGCCGCGCAGCATCCGGCTCCACAACTCCCCCGGCGACAACGGCTTCCCCGTTCCGGTACCGGAATCGGCCTCCCATGCCAGCGGCGCGTGCAGGTTGCCGCACGCTTCACGCCACGACATGGGCAGCAGATGGAGAATCGCGGCCCGCCCGGGGAGTGACTCGGTGACTCTCTCGTTGAGAAGGAGGTTCTGGGACCCGGAGAGAAGGAACTGTCCGGAGCGGCCGCGGTCCTCGTCGATCCTCTCCTTGACGTAGGGGAGCAGTCCCGGCGCGAACTGGACCTCGTCGTATATGACCGGCGGCGGGAAGCGGGCCAGGAACGAGCGCGGATCCTCCTCGGCCGCTGCGCGCACGTCGGGTAGTTCGAGGGACAGGTAGCCGTAGTCGTTCCCGAACAGGTGCTTCAGGAGCGTGGTCTTGCCCGACTGCCGGGGGCCGGTCAGCACGACGGCAGGGAACTCCGTCACGGCGCGTTGGAGGACCGGCTCCAGGGATCTGTTCAGATAGTTTGCCATGACAGTATTTCGGCAAATTTGCATTTTGATTGCAAATATGCACGAAATTCTGACGATTCGCTACCCTTCCCCCACCACCCCCCGCATCAACCC
>VXOC01000216.1 GCA_009840215.1 Gemmatimonadota bacterium
ATTTGTTTTCTTCAACGCGACTCGCTGAATGGCTCCTCGGGCCGTCCCGGTGGGGCAGGTGCGGTGCGGGCGCTCTTTGGAGCGCGCTGGTGCTCGCCACGGTGGTGGTCGCCAGCGGTGGCTGTACCGGAGCCTCGACCCGCAGCAGCGCGGCCACGGCGCCAGGCACCTGGCCACCGGACACCGCGCGGGCGGCGCGGCTGGTCTTCGTGGGAGACACCGGGACGGGCGATGATCGCGCCCGGAGCGTCGCGGCAATGATCCGCCGGCAGTCCGAGGTTGTGCCCGTTTCCCACGTCTTCCTGTTGGGGGACAACGTCTACGAGCACGGACACGCCCGATCCATCAGCAACAGGTTCCTCGATGTGTACGAGGGCGTGTCTTCCCTCGGAGTGAGAATCCACGCGGCGCTCGGCAACCATGACGTGGAACACTGCGGGGACTCGGGATTGAGGCCCGTTCCCCGGGATGAATCCGCTTACCGGCTGTCGTCCGGATGCGATGTGCAGTTCCACCTGACGACTCCCGAATTCGGCTACCGCAACGGCCTTCGCTACTACTCGATCGAGATTCCGGCGCAGCTTCCCGGCTGGCGCAGGGACGGGGGCGCGGGCCGGGACCCAACGGCGGAGGGACCGCCGCTCGTCGAGGTGTTCGTCCTCGACTCCAATACCCTCAGTGGATCGGACCAGAAGCTGGAGACCGGATCGGACGAGCCGCAGCTCCGCTGGCTCGCCGGGGCGCTGCAACGTTCCAGAGCGAGCTGGAAGGTCGTCGCGATGCACCACCCCATCTACTCGCCGAAGAGATGCATGTGGTTCCGGTTCCGGTGCCGTGACGAAGACGAGGTGCTGCGGGCCGAACTCGAGCCGATCTTCCGCGAATACGGCGTGGACATCGTCTTCCAGGCTCATCAGCACCTGTATGCACGCCTCCTGCCCCAGCACGGCATCAGGTATTTTGTGACCGGCGGCGGAGGGAGGGAGACGGACGCCTTTCGGAAGGACGAACGCACGGTTCCGCGCAACGATCGAGGCTCCTTCAACCACTTCGTCTATGTGCACGTGACCGAGGACCGGTTCGGCTACTGCGTCATCGACGCGGACGGAGACATACGCGATGGCGGGAGCTTCGGGCGTGATGGCGCGGTCGTTGAACAGGTCAACCCCTGTCCGCCTCCTGAGGACGCCGACGCCGGCTAGCGTTCCGTCGTAGATTTCTTCTGCCTTTGATCGATCGGCCGAACCGCAGCCGACCGACGACTACTGGAGTGCACGAATGCGGAGAGTGAGAGTGATTGCCATGCCGACACGATTCCCCTTGCCACAGCCTTCGGAACAGTCTCCCACTTCCGCGACCCGGCTGACCGCGCCCGGAAGCGCCTGGCGCGCCGCTCCGTTCCTCGCGGCGCTCCTCCTCGCCCTCGCGGCCTGCGGCGACAACGGCAGCGAGCCCGACCCCGGCGCGCGTCCAACCTCGATCACCATCACTCCGCAATCCGCCACCCTGACCTACGTGGGTGCCACCGCCCGGTTCACGGCCCGGATCACCGACCAGAACGGCGACAGCTACCCCGGGACCGTCACTTGGTCGGCCAGCGATCCGGCCATCTTCACGGTGGCCGCCGACGGTGAGGTCACCGCGACCGGCGGCGGCACGGGGACGCTCACCGCATCCTTCGAGGACATCAGCGCCACAGCCTCGGTCAACGTCGACCAGCTGCCCTTCGCGCTCGTCGCATTCCTGGGCGACGGCCAGGACGGCGCGGCCGGCGAGACCCTCGCGGACCCGCTGGTCGTGCGCGCCGAAGACGCCGCGGGAGCTCCGGTCATGGGGCTGCTGGTCACCTTCGAGGCCGCGGCCGGCGACGGGTCGGCCGATCCGGTCACCGACACGACCCTCTCCGACGGAACGGCGTGGTCCTGGTGGACCCTTGGCGACGGCTCGGGAGTGCATCTGCTCACCGCGTCGCTGGAGGACGGCATCTCCACCGAGTTCTCCGCAGCTGTGGGTCCGCTCGACCCGCCATCCGAGACCGCGACCTACCGCATCGACTTCACCGCCACCTGGAGTTCCACCACGCACCCGAACAGCTTCCCCGGCGGCGCGCACTGGTCGCCGCTGATCGGGGCCGTGCACAGCAGCCGCGCGAGCTTCTGGGAGATGGGGGAGACCTCGAGCCCGGGCATGGAAAGCATGGCCGAAACCGGTGCCACGGGCACCCTGACCTCGGAGATCGACGACCAGATCCCCGGCAATGCGCTCTCCGTCGTCAACGGCACCGGCAGCGGAAGCCCCGGGAGCGTGCGGATCCGGGATGTCGTGGTCCGACTGGACCATCCCCACGTCACCCTGGTCTCCATGATCGCGCCCAGCCCCGACTGGTTCGCGGGGGTGACGGGACTGACGCTGCTGAATGGAGTGGGGCAGTGGGCGGACGTCCGGCGGGTCGTGCTGTTCCCCCTCGACGCGGGCACCGACGACGGGACCTCCTATACGGCCGGGAACGCCAACACTTCGCCCAAGCAGCCGATCCGAAGCCTGCGGGGGATCAATCCGTTCTCCAGCGCCCCGGTGGCCACCCTGACCTTCACGCGCACGGATGAGCCGGGCGGAGGCGGATAGGCGGACCGTGGAGGAAACAGCCCGGCGCCTTGCCCCACCATCGATGCGCGCGGATTCGTACCGGGACTGCCGGCCACCCGGATGAAGCGTCTCCGCAACATCGCGATCATCGCCCACGTCGACCACGGCAAGACCACGCTGGTCGACCAGATGTTCCGCCAGGCGGGGGTCTTCCGCGAGGGACAGGTGGTGGGCGAGCGCGTCCTCGATTCCAACCCGCTGGAGCGCGAGCGCGGCATCACGATCCTCTCCAAGAACACCGCCGTCGAGTGGCACGGCACCAAGATCAACATCGTCGATACTCCCGGGCACGCGGACTTCGGCGGCGAGGTGGAGCGGATTCTGCGCATGGTCGACGGCGTGCTGCTCCTGGTGGATGCCGCTGAGGGGCCGATGCCGCAGACCCGCTTCGTGACCCGCAAGGCGCTCGCGCTGGGGCTGCTGCCAGTGGTGGTCGTAAACAAGGTGGACCGGTCGGATGCGCGCCCCGGTGAGGTCCACGATGAGGTGCTGGAGCTCCTGATGGACCTCGAGGCCGACGACGCGCAGCTCGACGCCCCGTTCCTCTACGGGGTGGGACGGGAGGGATGGGTGGCAGGCGAGCCGGGGGCGAGGGGGACCGGGCTGGCACCGCTCTTCGAGGCGGTGGTCGAGCACATTCCGGCGCCGCGCGTGAACGCGGGCGGGCCGTTCCAGATGCTGGTGTCGACGCTGGACCACTCGTCGTATGTGGGGCGGATCGCGATCGGGCGGGTGGAGCGGGGCGGGGTGCGGATCGGTGAGCGGGTGGTGCGGCTC
>VXOC01000177.1 GCA_009840215.1 Gemmatimonadota bacterium
GCGCCTGCCAGCTTCTGTCCACGGTGAGCACGGCGAGGATGACCAGCGCCTCGATACCCCGTACCCAGACTTCCGGCACACCGGCATCGCGCTGCATGGCCCCGCCCCCCGCGCTCAGCGCTCCGAACACGATCGCGGTGACAACGACCGCCAGCGGGTTGAGCCGCGCCAGGAGCGCCACCGCGATCGCGGTGTACCCCCACCCGGGCGACAGCCCCTCGTACATGCGGTGCGTGATGCCCGCGATCTGCACCCCTCCCGCGAGGCCCGCGATGGCCCCCGATGTGAGGAAGGCGAGCCAGACGACCGGCTGGGCGCGGAACCGCCCGCTCACCTCGGCGGCGCGCGGAGAGGCCCCGACGGCGCGCAGCCGGAACCCGCCGGGGGTGCGGGTGAGGTAGAGCCAGAGCGCGACCGCGATCAGGATGCCGATCAGGAAGCCGATGTGAAGTCGGGTCCCCGGGATCAGGTCGGGGAGGTGGGCCGCCGCGGGGATTTCGTCGGTCTGGTTGAAGACGCCGCGGGACTCGCGCAGGGGGCCCTGCACCAGGAACTGGGCCATGAAGAGGGCCACGAAGTTCATGAGAAGGGTGGTGATCACTTCGCCGACGCCCATCCGGGTCTTCATCGCCGCGGGGACGGACGCCCACGTCGCACCGGCCGCGGCGGCCGCGACGAGGGTGCCGGGGATGACGATGAGGCCGGGAGCGCCGGGCAGGGCAACCGCGACGGCCACGGCGGCTAGCGCCCCCGCGTGAAGCTGTCCCTCGGCGCCGATGTTCCAGACGCGCGCCTTGAAGGCGAAGGCGACGGCCAGGCCGGTGAGGAGCAGGGGGGTGGCGCGCACGAGGGTGAAGGAGACGAAGCGGTCCCATGAACCGAAGGCGCCCCGGAAGAGGGCGGCGAAGGCGTCGCCGGGCGAGTAGCCGCCGAGCGCGAGGAGGGCGGCCGCGACGGCCAGGGTGGCCAGGAGGGCGGTGGTGGCGGTGAGGGCGGGGGTGAGGGACCGTTTCACCGTGAACCGCCGCTCTGTTGCGCGCCCAGCATCAGTTCGCCGATGTCGCGGGTGTTGTGCGAGTCGCGCGGCACCGGTACGAGGCGGCCGCGCACCATCACCGCGATGCGGTCCGAGAGCTCGAGGATTTCGTCGAGGTCGGCCGAGATGAGGACGACGCCGGGGGGGTGGTCACCGTCCCGCGCCAGGGCGGCGATGCGGGATCGCACGGCCACGGTGGCCTTCACGTCGAGACCCCGGGTGGGCGACTCGGCCACGAGGAGGTCGCCGCTGCGGAGAAACTCGCGCCCCGTGACGACCTTCTGCTGATTGCCGCCCGAGAGCGTGGCGGCGGCGGCCGCGGGCGAGGTCGCGCGCACGTCCATTTCGCGCACGAGGTCGGCGGCCGCGTGCTCGATTCCCGCCCAGTCCAGCCAGGGTCCCCTTCGGCACGTGTCCTTCCCGTGAAGAGCGAAGGCGACATTTTCCGAGATTGTGAAATCGTTCACAAGCCCTTCCCCGCCACGATCCTGGGGGATCCAGCCGACTTCCGCGGGGAGGGTCGCATGGCCCGAGTCGGGCGTGCGGATCCCCGCCAGGACACGGGCCAGTTCACGCTGCCCGTTGCCGTCGACGCCCGCGATGCCCAGCACTTCGCCACGGCGCACCTCCACGGTCACACCCCGGAGCGCCGGCTGCCCGTCGCGGGTGACGTTGACGCTCCGGAGGGATGCGACCGCAGCCACACTCTCGCCGGCCCGCGCGCTGTCCTGCGAGGTGTGCCGGACCGTCCGTCGGCTCGCCTCAAATCCCACCACCACCCCACCCACCATCGCCTCCGCCAACCCCTTTGCCGACACCGCCGCGGCCGCCTCGGTCATCACCCATCGCCCCCGCCTCAGCACCGTCACGCGATCCGCCGCGGCCAGCACCTCGTCCAGCTTGTGCGCCACCAGCACGATCCCCGTCCCCGCCCCCGCCACCTCCCGGAGCACGGCGAAGAGCCCGTCCACCTCGCGCGGCGCCAGCACGGCGGTGGGCTCGTCGAGCAGGAGTACGCCCGTCTCGCTCATCAGCGCCTTCAGGATCTCGATGCGCTGCCGTGCCCCCACGCCGAGTGCCTCCACCGCCACGTCCAGATCCACCTCCAGCTTCAGCT
The DNA here is from genome assembly GCA_009840215.1 of Gemmatimonadota bacterium. GTDB lineage: Bacteria > Gemmatimonadota > Gemmatimonadetes > Longimicrobiales > Gaopeijiaceae > Bin94. The sequence goes on from VXOC01000177.1 coordinate 2,154, forward strand.
CCGTGGCGCGTGCCTCCACCCGGTCCCGATAGTCCGGGGCGGCCATCCCCTTCGCGGTCCATGCCCCACCGTTGAAGAGCGCGATGTTTTCGAAGCCGGTGAACCGGGGGACGAGCGAGAAGTGCTGGTGCACCATCGCGACGCCGCGCGCACGGGCGGCGCGCGCACTCCTCAGCGCGACCTCGCGGCCACCGATCTCGACCTGGCCCTCGTCCGGAGCGAGGAGGCCCCCGAGTATGCGCGCCAGCGTGGTCTTTCCCGCGCCGTTTTCGCCGAGCAGGCCGTGGATTTCGCCCGGTACGAGATCGAAGGACACGCCCTCCAGCGCGGTAACCGGCCCGAACCGCCTGGTGACGTCCCGCAACCGGGCGGCGGATGTCGGCGATTCGCTGCCGCCGTGCCCCTCGCGGGTCCCGCTCCGAGTGTTCGCCGGAAGTTTCACCACGGGCCGCTCGCTACCCTTCACTGGGACGAGACCGGGTCCTCCTCTTCGATGAAATCGATCGAGGGCACCTCCAGGGTACCGGCGATGATCTCCTGGCGCGCCCGGTCGATCAGCTCCAGCACGTCCGCCGGAATCAATCCCTCCTGTGCCGGGTTGGGCACGAATTCCACCGTCCCCGTCGCCAGTCCCGAGTAGACCGGTTCGCTGCCCAGGGTGCCGTCCCGCCACGCCTCGGCGGTCTGCAGGAACATGCCCGTGTAATCGATCACCGCACTGCCGGCGATCACGTCGGGAGCCACGTCGTTCTGGTCGCGATTCATTCCGAAGGCCCACGCCACACGACCCCCTTCGCGCACTTCCCGGACCGACTGGAAGACGCCGAAGCTGGCCGCGTCCACGTTGTGAATGAGCACGTCGGCGCCCCGGCGCAGCTGCGCGGCCGCGGCCTCCTTGGCGGCCGACGCGTCGTCCCAGCTCCCGATGAAGGTCTCGAGCACGGTTGCGTCGGCTCGCATCGCCTTCACCCCGGCCTCGAAGGCCACGAACGTCCCCTTCGCGGTCGGGATCTCGACGCCGCCCACCATCCCCACGATCCCCGACTCCGTCACCGCCCCCGCGGCCATCCCCGCCAGGTACGACGCCTCGTTGAGCTGGAAGATGAGGGGCACCACGTTGTCGGACGGCCGCGACCCTCCCGAGATGACGAAGGTGACCTCCGGGTACTCCACGGCGACACGGCTCGCTGCGTCCTGGTACTCGAAGCCGTGCCCGAAGATCAGGCCGTAACCGGCGTCAGCATACGAGATGAAG
>VXOC01000287.1 GCA_009840215.1 Gemmatimonadota bacterium
CTGGAGTGCGGGCGGTTTCACGCGGGCGAACCGGACATGACCAACCGCGTCGTGGACCTTTTCTGCCCCATGGGCAAGGGTCAGAGGGCGATGATCGTCGCACCCGCCAAGGCGGGGAAGACGACCATCCTGCAGGCGGTTGCCGAGGGTGTGGAGAAGAACCATCCGGAGTGCGAACTCATCATCCTCCTGGTCGACGAACGCCCGGAGGAGGTTACCGAGATGGAGATGTGCGGCTTCGGCGAGGTCATCGCGTCCACCTTCGACCTGACCCCCGAGCGCCACTGCCAGGTCGCCGAAATGACCCTGGCCCGCGCCCGGCGGCGGGTCGAGGCCGGCAAGGACGTCGTCATCATCCTCGACTCCATTACGCGGCTGGCCCGGGCCCACAACACCGTCGAGGAGGGTAGCGGCCGGACGCTTTCGGGCGGACTCGACGCCAGTTCGCTCGAGAAGCCGAAGCGTTTCCTGGGGAGTGCCAGGCTGATCAAGGAGGACCAGGGGGGCGGCTCGCTGACGATCATCGCAACCGCGCTGGTGGATACCGGGTCGCGCATGGACCAGGTCATCTTCGAGGAGTTCAAGGGAACCGGGAACAGCGAGCTGGTGCTGAGCCGCGAACTGGCGGACCGGCGCATCTACCCGGCCATCGACCTGCGCGCGTCGGCGACCCGCAAGGAGGAGCTGCTGCTGTCGCCCGAGGCGCTCCGGGTGTCGCGGGCCATGCGGCGCCAGCTCTCCTCGTCGCTCCCCGCCGAGGCGATGGACGAGCTGCTCCGGGTCATGCGCCAGACGGAAACCAACGACGAGCTGATCACGCGGGCGCTGGAAAGGCTGTAGCTGCCGGCGGGACGGCTCTCTCTAACGCGCCGCTCCCGCCTCGACACGTGCCTTCAGCCGTTCCAGGCTTTCCTCCAGCTGTCGTCCCTGCGACTCGTCCATGGTGAGGGCGGTCCAGCCCAGCAGCGGGTTCCACCCCAGGTCGGCGCGCTCGGTCCAGGTCACGACCGACCCGCCGCCCGTCGCGGCGACCGTGATCGTGCCCTCGAAGAGGATCGCCCCGTCCTCCACCTCGACCCGGTAGTCGACACCTGCCGGGGGACGCGATCCCACCAGCGTCAGCGACCCCGACCCGAGTTCGGGATCATCCCACACACGGCGGGCCCCGGTGCCCGTCGCGGGGCCCTCGAGGCGGGACTCCACCTCGCCCCACGGCGTCCACTCGGCCCATCGCCCGAGGTCGTCGAGCAGCGGGAAGACGGTTTCCGGAGCGGCCTCGATCTCGACCGAGCGCGTCACCTCGACGGTTCCCGGGAGCAGAATCCCGACGAGTACGAAGCCTCCCGCGAACAGGGCCAGGATGCCGGCCACGATCGCACCCGGCCGCGAGACGGCGGCCAGGAGGCGGGGACGGGGAGCGGCCGTCACGCGAAGAACCCGCGCAGTCGCGACACCGCCCCCTCCAGCGTCCCGGTACGCTTGCAGAACGCGAAACGCACGAGCTTGCGCCCGTCTTCCGGCCGGTGATAGAAGGAGGACCCCGGTACCGGAGCGACACCGCACTCGCGCGCCAAAAAGGTGCTGAAGGCGGTGTCGTCAAGGGAGCTGAGCGGCGAGAAGTCCGCCATGATATAGTAGGCGCCCTCGGGCCGCCGACAGCGGAATCCGGCGTCCTGGAGCCCCTGGAAGAGGATGTCCCGCCGTTCCCGGTAGTCGCGCGCGAGACCCTCGTAGTAGTCGGCCCCGAGTGATTCGAGGCCGGCCGCGCACGCGTCCTGGAGCGGCGCGGGGGCGCCGACGGTGAGAAAATCGTGAACCTTGCGGATCGCCGAGTTCAGCCAGGCGGGTGCCACGATCGTGCCGATGCGCCAGCCGGTGACGCTGAAGGTCTTGGACGCACCGGAGATGACGACTGTCCGGTCGCGCATGCCGGGGAGCGTGGCGAGGGGAATGTGTTCGCCGTCGTAGACGATGTGCTCGTAGATCTCGTCCGTGATCGCGAGGATGTCGTGCTCCTTGCAGATCCGGGCCACGGCGCCCAGTTCGTCACGGTCGAGGACGCGCCCCGACGGGTTGTTTGGCGTGTTGACCACGATCGCGCGCGTCCGCTTCGTGACCGCGTCGGCAAGGCGGTCCGGGTCGAGGCGGAAGTCGGGTGGCGACAGGGGCACGAAGACGGGGGCCGCGTCGCAGAGTACCGCGTCGGGTCCGTAGTTCTCGTAGAAGGGTTCGAAGACGACCACCTCTTCACCCGGGTCGATGGCCGCGAGCATGACCGCCGCCATCGCCTCGGTGGCTCCGCAGGTGACGGTTATCTCGCTCTCGGCGTCCACCTCGAGCCCATACCATTCGGCGTACTTCGCCGCCAGCGCGGTGCGCAGCGCCGGTGTGCCCCAGGTGATGGCATACTGGTTGACGTCGTCCTGTATGGCTCGGCAGGCGGCGTCCTTCAGGAGGCGGGGGGCGGGGAAGTCGGGAAAGCCCTGAGCGAGGTTGATCGCGCCGTGCCGCCGCGCCACGCGCGTCATGTGACGGATGACCGATTCGGTGAAGGTGTGGGTGCGGACCGCAGTGCGCTGGATCATTCCTGAAGCATAAGCACGGCCTCCGGGGACTGCTAGTTGACTGGATGGCCAACAGTCTGGTATGTTAGGAGCCCCCAACTCCAGACCCCTATCGCCGAAAATGAGCCCAGCCCCCGACCGCGACTACCACGATGCGATGGAACGTCTGCTCGGTTGCGCCGTCCTGTTTCACGGCGCGGAGACCCTTGCGGATCTCGCGGAAATCGATATCGCAACGCTTCTCGAACAGAGCGGACTCGGTGATGCCGCAAGCAACCTGGGGTTCATTGCCGCGGCAGAATCCCTCCGGGCGGAGATCCAGATCGGCCAGGAATTCGCAGGCGTCCTGGAGGGCATGGACGAACGGCGACGCATTATTGCGCGCCGGCGCACGTTTGCGCGCGCGCCCGAAAAGCTCGCGGTTCTGGGCAAGGAATTCGGGGTCAGCCGGGAACGCGCACGCCAGCTTGAGGTGCGGCTGCTGTGGGAGGTGGAGCAGGCCGCGTCGCAGACCATCGGCAGAGCGGCAGCCTGGCTCGGAAAGGCCGTGGGGGTGGCCGCAAGACCCGGGAAGTTCGAGAAGATTCTGGGGTTGCTCGCGGGTGACGCTCCGCCTCAGTGGAGGGCTGCGGTCGAGGTCGCAATCATGAACGCCGGCGGCTACCAATACCTGGACGGCGTGGTCGGGAGCGAGGCGTTCAGGGTGTTGATCGCGGAGGCCGGCAACCTGGCGCCAGGGTTCGCGAACGAGGCGGGCGTTATCGACGAAGAGGCGCTGCGAGATGCGCTCGGGGCGGCCGGCGTGCCGGAATGGGACGCG